>NZ_CVTK01000051.1:140092-176094 GCF_900004785.1 Pseudomonas sp. 28 E 9
CTTTTGCGCTTTTCAAAAGTGAGCCGCTGTAAAAGCGGAACCCATAGCAGCCGTTACCGCAGAAACGGATATGTACTCGGTCCAATCCAACATCTTGGTAGGCCCAGAGGCCGCCATCGGGGGCAAGCCCCCTCCCACACTTGGAATGCATTTCAAATGTGGGAGGGGGCTTGCCCCCGATGGCGTCGGTACAGACGACTAAGTAGCCGGCCGAATCGCCTTGATCAACGCGTGTAATGAATACCCCAATCGCGGCGCCAGCACTTCAGCCCGTACGCAAAGCGCCTCCAGGTCCAATTCCTGATCCAACTCCGAAGGCACCAGCAGAATCACATTGCCCTCCTTCACCGGCAGTTCCCAGTAATGCCGGTGATACAACCCGCGTAACAACGCTGCGCCCAGCGGCTTGCCGTCATCGGTGGCCCACTGGTTGATCACCAGCCAGCCGCCCGGGTTGAGCTTCTTCTGGCAGTTATCGAGGAACGTCCAGGCCAGGTGGCCGACGCCGGGCCCCACATCGGTGTACAGGTCGACGAAGATCAGGTCCGCAGGCTCAGCGCTTTCGAGCAATTGCAAGGCATCGCCGATGCGGATATACAGGCGTGGATCATCGTCCAGCCCCAAATACTCCATCGCCAGGCGCGGTACGTCGGGGCGCAGCTCGATGGCTTCAACATCGTCAAGCGTCAGGAACCTGAGGCATGCCTGGGTCAACGTGCCGGCGCCCAGGCCGAGAAACAGCGCACTCTCCGGCTGCTCATGGCACAACGCCCCGATCAACATCGCGCGGGTATAGTCATACTCCAGCCAGCTCGGGTCGGCGGTGAACACGCAACTTTGCTCGATGGCGTCGCCAAATTCGAGAAAACGGTAATCGGCCACTTCCAGCACACGGATCATGCCGAAATCATCATGGACTTCGGCCAGCAGGCGCTCCACACGCTCCTCGCTCATCACTACTCCTAACGGGTTTGCCGCAGGGCAAAGTGCGCGATTGTCAGCCAAGCGACGTCGGCAGGTCACGCACTAATTGCTGCTAACATTGGCGTCCGAACTTCAACCTACCCGACGAGTGCATGATGAGCCAACCCTGGAGCCCCGACAGCTGGCGTGCCCTGCCGATCCAGCAGCAACCCCGTTACCCGGATGCTGCGCACCTGCAGCGAGTGGAGCAGAGCCTGGCCAGTTACCCGCCGCTGGTGTTTGCCGGGGAAGCCCGCGAATTGCGTCGTCAGTTTGCCGAAGTGACCCAGGGTCGCGCCTTCCTGCTGCAAGGCGGTGACTGCGCCGAGAGCTTTGCCGAGTTCTCCGCCGCGAAAATCCGGGACACCTTCAAGGTGCTGCTGCAGATGGCGATTGTCATGACCTTCGCCGCCGGCTGCCCGGTGGTCAAAGTCGGGCGCATGGCCGGCCAGTTCGCCAAACCGCGCTCGTCCAACGATGAAACCATCGACGGCGTCACCCTGCCCGCCTACCGCGGCGATATCGTCAATGGCATCGGCTTCGACGAAAAAAGCCGCGTACCGGACCCGGACCGCCTGCTGCAGAGCTACCACCAGTCCACCGCGACCCTCAACCTGCTGCGCGCCTTTGCCCAGGGCGGCTTCGCCGACCTGCACCAGGTGCACAAGTGGAACCTGGACTTTATCGCCAACTCCGCGCTGGCCGAGAAGTACAGCCAACTGGCCGACCGCATCGACGAAACCCTGGCCTTCATGCGCGCCTGCGGCATGGACGATTCGCCGCAGCTGCGCGAGACCAGTTTCTTCACCGCTCACGAAGCGTTGCTGCTCAACTATGAAGAAGCCTTTGTGCGTCGCGACAGCCTGACCAACGACTACTACGACTGCTCGGCCCATATGCTCTGGATTGGCGACCGTACCCGGCAGTTGGATGGCGCCCATGTCGAATTCCTGCGCGGGGTGAACAACCCGATCGGGGTCAAGGTCGGCCCGAGCATGAACCCCGACGACCTGATCCGCCTGATCGATATTCTCAACCCGGACAACGACCCTGGCCGCTTGAACCTGATCGCACGCATGGGCGCCAATAAGGTGGGCGACCACCTGCCCGGGCTGATTCGCGCCGTACAGCGCGAAGGCAAGCAAGTGCTGTGGAGCAGCGACCCGATGCATGGCAACACCATCAAGGCCAGCAGCGGTTACAAGACCCGCGACTTTGCGCAGATCCTTGGCGAAGTGAAGGAGTTCTTCCAGGTCCACCAGGCTGAAGGCAGCTATGCCGGCGGCATTCATATCGAGATGACCGGGCAGAACGTCACCGAATGCATCGGCGGCGCACGGCCGATCACCGAAGACGGTTTGTCTGACCGCTATCACACCCACTGCGACCCGCGGATGAACGCCGATCAGTCCCTGGAACTGGCGTTCCTGATTGCCGAAACCCTGAAACAGGTCAAGCGTTAGATGGGTGTCGACTGGACTGACGCCAATCGGGGGCAAGCCCCCTCCCACATGTGGAGCGTATTCCCCTGTGGGAGGGGGCTTGCCCCCGATGGCGCCCTAAAGCCCAGCGTCGATATTGAGCATTGCCAAACGTAACCGCGCAGCACTCGGCCGCTGGCAATTGAGCTTGACCTGTTGCAGCCCCAGCCAACCGGCCATCTGCCGCAGGTTCAGCGCCAACGCCAGCATGCCCGGCTCGTCCAGGCCCTGCTCCTCCTCGTGCACCGCATGCACCGCCAGGCAGCCGTTGGCCCGTTCGGCGCGCACATCCACGCGCGCAGCGATCCGCTCGTTGTGCAAAAACGGCAGCACGTAGTAGCCGTACACCCGCTTGTGTTGGGGGGTGTAGATTTCCAGGCGGTAACGGAAATCGAACAGGCGCTCGGTACGGGCACGCTCCCAGATCAACGAATCAAAGGGCGACAGCAATGCGCTGGCCGGCACGTTGCGGGGCACTTTCGGCTCGGGCAGGCAGTACGCCGGTTGCTTCCAGCCCTGCACCCGACAGCTCAGCAACTGCCCCTCCTCGACCAACTCGGCCAGGCGCTGGCGGCTGTCGACGGGGTCGAGGCGGAAGTAATCGCGCAGGTCTTTTTCAGTGGCCACGCCCAATGCGCTGGCGCTGTGCACCAACAAGCCGCGCAGGGCCTCGGCTTCGCTCACGACGGTTTGAAGGATTTCGCCGGGGATCACCCGCTCCGGCAAATCGTACAGGCGCTCAAACCCGCGCCGCCCGGCCACGGTGACCAGACCGGCCGCGAACAGCCATTCCAGCGCATGTTTCTCGTCACTCCAATCCCACCAGGGCCCGGCGCGCTCCTCGCGGGTCGACAGGCTGCCCGCACCTAAGGCGCCCTGCTGTTCGACAGCCTGCAGAACGCGCTGGACCGTGTCCTGCCGCTCACGCCCGAACCGCGCCATTTGCGCGTAAATCCCCTGGCCCTGCCTGGCCCGCTCCATGCGCCAGCGCATCAAGGGGTACATCGCCATGGGCAGCAGCGAGGCTTCATGCCCCCAGTATTCGAACAGCGAGCGCCGTCGCCCCTGGCTCCAGGCGGCCTGTTCCAGAATCAAGGGGGAATAATTGCCCAGTCGAGAAAACAGCGGCAGGTAATGGGAACGCACCACCGCATTGACCGAGTCGATCTGCAGCACGCCAAGGCGTTCGATCAGGCGGTTGAGGCGTGCGGCTTTTATCTGCGCCGGCGGCTGGCGCCCGGAAAAGCCCTGGGCCGCCAGCGCCATGCGGCGTGCCTGCTTGAGGGAAAAGGAGAGGACGGCGGGCATGGATGGCTCCTTGAATGCTCGCGCCTACCCTACTGCATCCGGAGTCACTTGCGCAGCGGGTCATCCCAGAAATGCCGGTGGATCTCCTGCTCCACGTCGACACGGTTGAGCCCGATATCCTTGAGCGCATCATCACTCATACCCGCCAGCATCCGGCGTTCGCGGTATAACGCCGGCCAACGCGAAATGCTGTGAAGAAGCCCTGACAACGGCGACCTTGCCATCGACCCATGATCTTTTTGACCTTTCATCTTCTCGTCCTCCAGTGGGGATGACGCGAGTGTGTGCCTGGGCCTATGATCAATCCAACGAATGTTTCTTATGCAATACATCTCGGAGATTGATCAATTGTCGACTTACCCGAGCATCGACACGGAAGTGCTGCGCACCTTCGTCGCCATCGCCGATCAGGGCGGTTTTACCCGCGCAGGGGAACTGGTCAACCGCACCCAATCGGCCGTGAGCATGCAAATGAAACGTCTGGAAGAAGACGTGCTGCAACGCAAGCTGTTCGAACGCGACGGTCGCCAGGTGCGGCTGACGCCTGAGGGCCAGGTATTGCTGGGCTATGCGCGGCGCATCCTGAAACTGCACGGCGAAGTGTTCAACACCCTGCGCGAGCCGCATATGGTGGGGTTGGTGCGCATCGGTACGCCGGACGATTACGTGATGCGCTTCCTGCCGGGCATTCTCAAACAGTTTTCCAAGGCCTACCCGCTGATCCAGATCGAGCTGCACTGCGAGTCCTCATCGGTGCTGATGCAGCGACGGGACCTGGCATTGACCGTCATCAGCCGCGAGCCCGGCAACGATCTGGGGGAATTCCTGCGCACTGAGCGCATGGTGTGGGCCGCCGCGCCGTGTTTTTGCGTGGACGAGCACGAGTCCCTGCCCCTGGCGGTTTCCGGCGGCGACTGCCTCTACACGCAATGGGCCCAGGCCGCGCTGGATACGGCTGGCCGGGATTATCGTCTGGCCTATCACAGCTCCAATGGCGCGGCGATCCTGGCGGTGGTCAGTGCCGGCCTGGCGGCGATGGTCAGCATGGAAAGCCTGGTGTCCCAGGACCTGCGCGTGCTCGGCAGCGACGAAGGCTTCCCGCCCTTGCCGTCGATGAACCTGCGCTTGCTGCGCAACCCGCAAATGACGTCGCCCATTACCGAATGCCTGGCCGAATACATTCTCGAAGGGTTCAGACTTTAAACGTCAGCATCACCGCGCACACCGCCAGAAAACCGCAGAACAGGCCACGCAACACCCGCTCGGGCAGTGCATGAGCGACTTTCACGCCCCAACTGATACTGAGCAGGCCGCCCACCGCCAACGGCACGCCGATCAGCCAGTCCACTTCGTGATGCCAGGCGTAAGTAACCAGGGTCACGCCGGTGCTGGGCAGCGCCAGCGCCAGGGACAAGCCCTGGGCGACCACCTGACTGGTGCCGAACACGCTGGTAAGCACCGGCGTGGCCACCACCGCGCCACCGACACCGAACAATCCGCCCATGGCGCCTGACGCTGCGCCGAGTACGCCCAGCCACGGCCAGGAATAGCGCATTTGCGCCGTCGGCGGTGCGTTACGGGTGAACATGCGCAACAGGTTGTAGGCTGCCAGCACCACCAAAAAGACGATAAACCCGATCCGCATCGCGCCGGCATCCAGGCCTACCGCCCAGATCGAACCCAGCCAGGCGAAGCTGAAGCCCATCACACCCAGCGGCAAGGCATGGCGCAGCTCGATGCGGTTGCGCTGGTGATACCGCCACAGGGCCAGCATCACATTGGGCACCACCATCACCAGCGCGGTGCCTTGGGCGATCTGCTGATCAAGCCCGAACAGCACACCCAGCACCGGGATGGCGATCAGTCCGCCGCCAATGCCAAACAAGCCGCCCACTGTGCCCAGGGCCGCGCCCAATACCAGGTACATCGCCAGATCCACCACCGCTCGCTACTCCACAAATCCTGAGTGTCGCATGCTACGCAGTCCGCTATGGCGCGCAAAGGCACAGCAACGCACAATGGCTGTGCCAAACTCGCACAAGCATGGACCCATGAATCCCAATACGTTGACCGACCAGCTCAGCCTGTTTCTCGATGTGCTGGAAAGCGGCAGCTTTTCCGCCGCTGCGCGCCGCTATCCGTTAACCCCCTCGGCAGTGGCGCGGCGTATCGACAGTTTGGAGAACGCTGTCGGCAGCCGCCTGTTCCAGCGCAGCACCCATGCCGTGGTCCCTACCCCGGCCGGACTGGCCTTTGCCGAGCGGGCGCGACGGATTGTCGGCGAGTTGCAGTTGGCGCGCGCCGAAGCCGTGTCCCTGAGCCATGCGCCGGAGGGCCTGATCCGCGTGGACGCACCGGCGGCGTTCGGGCGACGGCACTTGGCGCCCGTGATCGCGGATTTCCTGCAGGTGTACCCAGGGCTTGATGTACAGCTGCATTTGATCGACAGTTTTGTCGATATGCAGGGCGCACACCTGGGCAAGGTCGACCTGGTGCTGCGCGCCGGGCATATTGCCGACACGCGTCTGATCGCCACGCCACTCGCCAGTATCGTGCGCATTGCCTGCGCCAGCCCGGCTTACCTGAAAAGCCGAGGCACGCCCACGCACCCGCGGGAATTGAGCGAGCACGACGGCCTGGACTGGGACGGGTTGGCGCCGATGTTCGCCTGGCGCTTCGAACTGGACGGGCGCCGTGCCATCTATCGCCCTCGTCGTATCCGTATGAGTGCCAACAATGCCGAGGCCCTGCTCTCCGGCGCCCTGGCAGGGCTGGGCATTGCGCACCTGCCTACGTGGCTGGCCAGCGAATACCTGGTGCGCGGTGAACTCTTGCCACTGTTTTGTGAAAACGGCTTGCCGAGCCCGGAAACCGCCGGCATCTATGCGCTACGCCTGGAACAGCAACCCAATGCACGCAGCCGGTTGCTGCTGGAATACCTGAAGTCCCGTTTCAGCCCGGTGCCGCCCTGGGATCTGGCATTGCAGAGCGGCCTGGTGTGACCGTGCACGCAGAATTACCTGGCGCATTAAAGATTTGCCCGCTAGATTCCTGTCATACCGGCTTTTCGAGGCACCGCCATGAGCAAAAATCCAACCCCCTGTGAATCCCTGATGCTGGATAACCAGCTGTGTTTCGCATTGCATTCCACCTCGCTGCTGATGACCAAGGCATACAAACCTCTCCTTCAAGCCCTCGGCCTGACCTATCCGCAGTACCTGGCCATGATGGTGTTGTGGGAAGAAGACGGTTTGACCGTGGGTGAAATTAGCAGCCGCCTGCTCACCGATCCCGGCTCCCTGACGCCTTTGCTCAAGCGCCTGGAAGCCGAAGGCCTGTTGAGCCGCACCCGCAGCCGCGAAGATGAGCGCGTGGTGGTGGTGGAGTTGACCGCTGCCGGGCGGGCGCTGCAGGACCAGGCCATGGGGATCCCGCAGTGCATCCTGGGCGCCAGCGGGATGGAACTGGAGCAGTTACGCAAACTGCAGGCGGATTTGATTGCTTTGCGCAGCAACCTGCAGAGCGCAATCTAAAGAAGCACCAAATCCTGTAGGAGCGAGCTTGCTCGCGAAAAACGTCAACGATAAGGCGTGCTTCCTGAATGAATGCGGTGTCTGTGAGTTTTTCGCGAGCAAGCTCGCTCCTACAAAAAAAGCCTTAACTGACTGGCATTGGGATTTGCCCCCTCCCACATTGTTTTCCCGTCACCTGAAAAATATTTGTGAACTTATCTTGCGCACTAAACATTAGCGCTATACATTCGCCTCACCAACTACTTAGCGCACAAACATTTAGCGCTAACAACGAGAGGACGACACCATGCAAACGCTCTATACCGCAGTAGCCACCGCCACCGGCGGCCGTGATGGTCGCGCTGTCTCCAGCGACAACATCCTCGACGTCAAACTCTCCACGCCCAAGGAATTGGGCGGTGCCGGCGGCCAGGCCACCAATCCTGAGCAACTGTTCGCCGCCGGTTACTCGGCCTGCTTTATCGGCGCACTGAAATTCGTCGCCGGCCAGACCAAACGCAAAATCCCGGATGACGCTTCGATCACCGCCCACGTTGGCATCGGCCAGATCCCCGGCGGTTTCGGCCTGGACATCGACCTGCACATCAGCCTGCCAGGCCTGGCCCACGATGATGCGCAAACGCTGGTAAACGCCGCTCACCAGGTCTGCCCGTACTCCAACGCCACTCGCGGTAACGTTGATGTGCGTCTGCATGTAACCGTTTAACCACTGCGGCCCTGATCGGAAGGGTTCTGGGACAACTAGACCAGCCAGCGCGCCGAGCGCTACACCCACAAACTGGACCAGGCCGGTGTAAACCCTGCACGCATAAAAAAGCCCGACACATGGTCGGGCTTTTTCGTTCGTATCGCGGCGCAGGAATTACTTCTTGGCGCGACCTTTGTACGAACCACCTTCACGGGTGTCGATCTCGATCAGGTCGTCGATTTCGATGAAATCGGCCACTTGCAGTTCGGTACCGTTGCTCAGCTTGGCAGGCTTCATCACCTTGCCGGAAGTGTCACCGCGAGCGGAACCTTCGGTGTAGGCAACTTTACGCACGATAGTGGTCGGCAGCTCTACGGAAACCAGGCGCTCTTCGAAGAAAATAGCTTCGCAGACGTCTTCCATGCCTTCTTCGATGAACGGCAGAACGGCTTCGATATCCTCAGCGTTCAGCTCGTACATGGTGTAGTCGGTGGTGTCCATGAACGTGTAGGTGTCGCCGCTGATGAAGGACAGGGTCGCTTCCTTGCGGTCGAGGATCACGTCGTCCAGTTTGTCATCGGCGCTGTAGACGATCTCGGTCTTGTAACCGGTCAGCAGGTTCTTCAGCTTGGTCTTCATGATGGCGCTGTTACGACCGGACTTGGTGAACTCAGCTTTCTGAACCAGCCAAGGGTCGTTTTCGAGACGGATCACTGTACCGGGTTTCAGTTCTTTACCAGTTTTCATTGCATATATCCGAAATTTGGATGGGATTTACAAAAATCAAGGTGGCGTATCATATCCAACTTTCATAAAACTGTACCAGCGCCGTCGCAAGATCGGCCTGCAAGGCCTGTTCCAGACACCAGTTCTGCGCGTGTCCGTTGAGTTCCGGCCAGTGCTCCTGCAGCCTTTTCCACGGCTGGGCCATATCGCCCTCGGTGTTCCAGGCTTGCCACAGTGCAACCAGCGCCGCCTTGGCCGCCGGCGACAAGGCGGCGGTGTACAGCTCGAGAAAGGCATCGAGCTTGTCCAGGTGGATGTCTTCGTCCTGACGATAGATGTGCCACAGCAACGGGCGCCCGGCCCACTGGGCGCGCACGAACGAATCCTCGCCACGCACGGCATTCAGCTCACAGCACCACAACAATTGGTCGTACTGCGCCTGGCGCACGAACGGCAGCACCTGCACGGTCAACGCCCCGCGCTGATGAATCGCCCCCGCCGTGAGCCCTTCCTCGCCCAGCCAGCGTTGCACATCGCCCAGGATGCGCCCTTCCGGCACCAACAGATGAGTGGCACGCCCGTCTGTCGACAACACGTCCAGCCAGCCGCCCAGCCCGGCGTTTTCGTAGGCGAACAGCGAGATCAGCCGCGCATCGGCTACCGGAAACACGCCCAGGGCCTGCAGGAATTGGCGCTGCGCATTGGCATCCTGCTGAAAAGCCTGACGCTGTTGCAGCAAACCCGCCTCACGCAACAGCCCCCCAGTGCCCGGGCGAAAGCCAGGAAAAAAGAAGTACTTCTGCACCCCCTTGAACTTCACCGACGGCAGGCGGTGACAGCCCACCACCCAGTCCTCGGCACTCAGGTAATCCAGGTTCATCCACAACGGCGTGCGTGCGCGTGCGGCCATGGTTTCCATGTAGTCAGCCGGCAGTTGGCATGCGAACGCTGCAACCACCACATCGGCCGCCGGGGTTGGCGCCCATTCGCTCGGCCAGTGGCGCACGTCGACGCCCTCTTGCCACTGCTGCTCCAGGCTGACATCGATCTGCGGACACATGCGCTCAAAGGCGCGCAGGTCATCGACCCACAGGCACACAGCGCACGCGTGCTCGGCGACCAATTGCCGGGCCAGTCGCCAGGTCACGCCAATGTCGCCGTAGTTGTCGACAACGCTGCAAAAAATATCCCAGCGGGCTTTCATTCCGGGCTCCAGTGCTCAAAGGCTCGATTGTCCGCATAAATGCGCCGATGCAGAAGGCTTGATCACGATTATTCTGCACAGTGGCTGTGCGACAATCGCCAACTTGCCGTCAATGCTCGCCAGGAGGCCACCATGTCCGACCGTCCGATGTCGCTGTTCAAACTGTGCATCGCCATTGCCGCAGGCGTGTGGCTGGGGTTTATCGCCATCGCGCTGACCACCTGGCTGGCCTCGCGCTATCTGTTCCCGCAGAGCCTGGCGCCGGTGGCCCAGGCCGTTCAACAGTTGGGCAAACCGCCTGCGGCTGCACCGGAGCCGGCCAACCGTATGTTTGAGCAATACCAGCAGAACCTGCAAAAGCAGGAGCAGCAGCAAACCCTGGAGCAGGCGCGAAACAATGCGCGCAATTTGTCCAACCCCAAATGCCAGTTCTGGCTGCAACAGGACCAGAACGCCCCGAACGAAAAAAGCCGGGCAAATGTCCTGCAATTCTGCGAATGATCAAGCACAGCCATGAATAAACACGCCGTCCTTCAATTGATTCTGGAAAAGCTGACAGTCGACCTCGATGTCCTCCAACGCGCCGCGCAGACCGCTTACGAGACGGCGACCCACGAAGAAAACATCGCCGAGAACAAATACGACACCCTAGGCCTTGAGGCCTCGTACCTGGCGACCGGACAAGCCAGGCGAGTCGAGGAAATCAGGCAGTCGCTGGTGCTGTGCCAGAATCTGCAGCTGCGTGCCTACGATGATCGGCGCGGGATAGAACTCGGCACCCTGGTCGGTCTGGAAGACGAGGACGGTCGCCAGCAGTGGCTGTTCCTGGCGCCGGATGCGGCGGGGTTGAAGGTGGAGGTAGTCGGGCAACCCGTCACCGTCATCACCCCGCGCGCTCCGCTGGGCAAGAGCCTGCTGGGCAAGTGCATCGATGACGAGGTGGAGATTCTGGTGGCGGGCGCCCGGCAACACTTCACCGTGACCGAGGCCCGCTGAGCCGCTTTAGTGAACCGGCAGTTCCACGCCGTCGAACAGCGCTTCCAGTTCCTGCTTGTTGTGGCACTGGATCGCCTTGGCCATCACTTCGCGGGTCAGGTGCGGTGCGAATTTCTCGATGAAGTCGCACATGAAACCGCGCAGGAACGTGCCACGACGGAAACCGATCTTGGTCACGCTGGATTCGAACAGCTCGCTGGCGTCGAGCACCACCAGGTCTTTATCGAGCTGGGTATCGACGGCCATCTTGGCGACGATGCCCACGCCCAGGCCCAGGCGCACGTAAGTCTTGATCACATCGGCGTCGGCTGCGGTAAACACCACCTTCGGAGTAAGACCGCGGTGGCTGAAGGCTTCGTCGAGCTTGGAACGCCCGGTGAAACCGAAGACGTAGGTCACGATCGGGTATTCGGCCAAGGCTTCGAGGGTCAGCTTCGGCAACTTGGCCAAAGGATGTCCCTGCGGCACCACCACACAACGGTTCCAGCGGTAGCACGGCATCATGACCAGGTCACCGAACAGCTCCAGGGCTTCGGTGGCGATAGCGAAATCGACGGTGCCATCAGCGGCCATCTCGGCGATCTGCATCGGCGAGCCCTGGTGCATGTGCAACGCCACGTCGGGGTATTGCTTGATAAAATCGCGGATCACCGGCGGCAAGGCGTAGCGTGCCTGGGTGTGGGTGGTGGCGATCGACAGGGTACCCTTCTTCTCGTTGGAGAATTCCTGGGCGATCTGCTTGATGCTCTCGACCTTGCGCAGGATCTCGCCGGCCGTGGTGATGATGCGCTCTCCTGCGGGCGTGACGCGGGTCAAGTGCTTGCCGCTGCGCGCGAACACTTCGACGCCCAGCTCGTCTTCGAGCAGGCGAATCTGCTTGCTGATACCGGGTTGCGACGTGTAGAGGCTTTGAGCGGTAGCGGAAACGTTGAGGTCGTGGTGCGCCACTTCCCAGATGTAGCGCAGTTGTTGAAGCTTCATATGAATCCCTCAAAGCAGATAGACGCCACGGGTATCAGCGACGGTATATAACTATATTAAAGGTAAGATATATAAATCTAGAACTTTTTATCGTTTTTTACCGATCAATATCATCATTGCGCCGACGTTGCAGCGACGGCACCAGGTAAACCGGCACACTCGCCACCTGCACCAGGCGCGCAGCGGTACGCCCAAGCGGTGTGGCCGCTGCGCTGGCATGGCTATGACTGCCGACGATCAACAAGTCGACGCAAAGCTTATGCAGTTGGTCGAGAATCACTTCGCAGGGGTCCCCCTGGATCACCCGCACAGAACGAATCAACTTCAGGTCCTGCTCCCCGTCTCCCAGTTCCTCGCGAAAGCTGTCGAGCACCCGTTGCTCGATCGTCGCCATGACCGTGGTCAGCCCCTGGCGCTGCCATTCGCTGAGGGCCTTTTCATCAAGGTAGCTCTGCAACACCGATTCAGCGAAAAGCCCGATGGGCTCCACCACATGAATCACATATAAATCGGCCTTGAACGTTCGCGCCAACGCCAGGGCATGTTGCATGACATACGGTGCATACAGGCCAAGATCCGTGGCGTACAGCATCGAACGAATCATAGAACCCCCTGGGTTGCCAGGCTGGCGGAGATCAAATGAGCTTAGCAGCGCCTCGAGCAGTGCGGCTCAGCTCTCGCTCTGGATTTTCAACTCATTACTGATGCCATGGGGCACATGCCCGGTGGCCACGACCTCCCTGGCGCGCTCACAATGGCCGACCTGGTCATCGAAGAACACATCGGCGGCGAAGGCTTCGAGGAACGCGGATTTATCCAGGCCACCCAGGAACAGCGATTCATCCAGGCGGATATCCCATTCGCGCAAGGTGCGAATGACCCGCTCGTGGGACGGCGCCGAGCGTGCGGTGACCAGTGCCGTGCGAATCGGGCACGCCTCGTCGGCGAACTCACGCTGCAACAGGTTGAGCGCCGCCAGGAAGCCCTTGAACGGGCCACCGTGCAACGGCTCGCGCGCCGACTCTCGTTCGCTGGCCTGGAACGCTTCCAGGCCGCCGGCCTGATAGACGCGCTCGGACTCGTCGGAGAACAGCACCGCATCGCCATCGAAGGCGATGCGCAGTTCCTCGCTTGATGCCCGGTGCGGGCCACCCGACAGGATCGTCGCCGCGGCAAAACCGGCGTCGAGCGCACTGCGCACATCTTCTGCATGGGTCGACAGAAACAGATGGCAACCAAAGGCGGCCAAATACGGATAGGGACTACGCCCTCCAACGAAAGCGGCACGGGAAATGTCCAGGCCGTAATGCTGGATCGAGTTGAACACACGCAGGCCGGTATCGGCGCTGTTGCGCGACACCAATACCACCTCGACACGGGCGCGCCCGAGGCTGGCATTGAGGCTCAGCAGTTTCTTGACCAGCGGGAACGCGTCGCCGGGTTCAAGGATTTCCTCCTCGTGCTCGATCTGGTATTGGCGATACGGCTCCACCCCTTCGGCGAGGTAGACCTTGTGGCTCTCGCTCAAATCGAACAAGGCTCGCGATGAAATCGCCAGCACCAGTTTGTCGCTCAATCCCTTCACCATGTCAGTGCCCCCGAATCAGCGATTGTGCCGATCAATAAAACTCAAGGCCTGGTAAAGCGCCTGCATGCGCGGCAATTCGCAGCCGGCCGCTTTGGCGGCGGCCAAGGGTCGCGCATAGATGGCCGCCAGTTCCAGCGCACGCTTGTGCACGTGATCGTGATACATGCTGGGCAGGTAGTCGTCCATGGTTTCAGTCATGGCAAACATCTGCCCGGCGTAGCTCGCGGCAATGTCATGGCCACAGGCGTGAGCGCCCTGCACCACTTCGGCCATCAGCGCCTGAATCAGCGCACGGCTGGATTCATCCGCCATCAGCGCGCGGGTCCCGGTGCCGAGCAAAACCGAGAGGCCGTTGAACGGCACATTCCACACCAGTTTATGCCAGCGGGCCTGGTGCACGCTGGTCATGGCCTGGGACTCGATACCCGCTTGATGAAACAGGCCGGCCCCTTCTTCGACAATCGCCTGCTGCCGCGCTTCATCGTTGGCTGCGGTGCCGCTGTGATAGCCCAGGTTGACCCGCCCCAGCGCCTGATGCTCGACGACGCCCGGCGCGGCGCGATGCACGCCGATGTAACACAGGCCGCCGAGCAAGTGCAGCGACGGCGGCAGGTGTTCACGCAGGCTGTCCTCGACATCCAGGCCGTTTTGCAACAGCACCACCTTGGCATCCGGCGCCGCAACCTGGGCGATGGTCGGGGCCAGGTCGGCATTGCCGGTGGATTTGGTACCCACCAGCAGCCAATCGCACGGCGGCATATCCGCAGCGTTGGCATACGCCTGCACCGGATGCAGGTGCAGGTTGCCATGCACGCTGCTGTTGAGGCGCAGACCCTGCTTGCTGACCACTGCGTATTCGCTGCGCAGCAGAAAATGCACGTCGAACCCGGCACGCGCCAGCATCAGGCCATAAAACCCGCCAATGGCGCCGGTGCCAATGATGCCGATGCGTGGCGAAGGGTGTGCAGTGGCGGTCATGGCAAATCCTCTGGGGTACGTGTCAGTGCGTGGTTTACCGCGTCGGTCAGGTCTGGTTGCGTAAGACGTGTCTGTAATTGCCCGAGGAATTGACCCTCGCACACCAGGAACAACGCGGGCAAATGAAAGATCTGGTAACGTTCGACCGCGCCACCGTTGTGCCCGGCATCCACCCAGCACAGTCGGTCCACCGGCAAGCGCCAGCCCGGCAACTGCTGGCGCGCCCAGCGGCAACTGGAACAACCGACACTGGTAAACACTACCAGCGAACACCCGGGCAATCCCAGCAGTTGCTGGTCGATATCCAGGTCGGTCAATTCCAGTTCCTTCACTATACTGCTGCCACTGCCGTCCATAAGACGGTGTTCGGAGTCCGTGTACATGGGTCGTTTTTTACCTCACCCTGATGATGTCGCTGTCGAGTTGATCCAACGTCCGTCTCCTCCCTTGCCCCGCCAACGCCTGCGCACTATCGGCCGCGGCGGCATCGCCTGCAACTGGCCGCGTGCCTGGCGCCCCGGCACCGCGGTCGACCTGTCTATCCCCTCCCTGGGCGCCACCGCGCGCTATCCGGGCTATGTCGCGTGGTGCCGCAAAGGGCAAGCCGGCTATCGCATCGGCATCAGTTTTACCGATGAACATGCCCTGTTCGGCGCGCGCATGGGTGAGCAAGTGTGCCAGATCGAGCGCTACTGCCGCCTGCACGAAACCGCCGAGCTCACGGCCCAGCAACTCGAAGCCCTGGCCCGCGATTGGGTGTCGCGCCACGCCGGCGAGTTCTCCCACGCGGCCGTTATGCAGCCAGCGCTGGATTAAAGCGGCCTTTGCCCATTGTCGCGGGCCCGTATTACGCGCTAAGGTTCCTCCCCCCTGCATTCAAATCATGCTGTGCTCCGCCGCACGGGGATGGCTGGCGGGCGGCACCCGTGACCCTGACGAGTAACACGATGGCTGATTTACCGATCAATGACCTAAACGTTGAATCCAACGAGACCCTGATCACACCCGATCAGCTCAAGCGCGAAATTCCCCTGAGCGACGCTGCCCTGCAGACCGTCACCAAGGGTCGCGAAGTCATCCGTGACATTCTCGACGGCACCGACCACCGCCTCTTCGTCGTCATCGGGCCTTGCTCGATCCACGACCTCAAGGCCGCTCACGAATACGCCGAGCGCCTCAAGGCGCTGGCGGCCGAAGTGTCCGACACCTTGTACCTGGTGATGCGCGTCTATTTCGAGAAGCCGCGTACCACCGTCGGCTGGAAAGGCTTGATCAACGACCCGTACCTGGACGACTCGTTCAAGATCCAGGACGGCTTGCATATCGGTCGTAAACTGCTGCTGGACCTGGCGGAAATGGGCCTGCCCACCGCGACCGAAGCGCTGGACCCGATCTCCCCGCAGTATCTGCAGGACCTGATCAGCTGGTCGGCCATCGGCGCCCGCACCACCGAGTCCCAGACCCACCGCGAAATGGCCTCCGGCCTGTCCTCGGCCGTAGGTTTCAAGAACGGCACCGACGGCGGCCTGACCGTAGCGATCAACGCGCTGCAATCGGTCTCCAGCCCTCACCGTTTCCTGGGCATCAACCAGGAAGGCGGCGTGTCCATCGTCACCACCAAGGGCAACGCCTACGGTCACGTGGTGCTGCGCGGCGGCAATGGCAAGCCCAACTATGATTCGGTCAGTGTCGCACTCTGCGAACAGGCGCTGAACAAGGCCGGCATCAAGCCAAATATCATGGTCGACTGCAGCCACGCCAACTCCAACAAGGACCCGGCCCTGCAGCCGCTGGTGATGGAAAACGTCGCCAACCAGATCCTCGAAGGCAACCAGTCGATCATCGGCTTGATGGTCGAGAGCCACCTGAACTGGGGTTGCCAGGCCATTCCAAAAGACCTGGCCGACTTGCAGTACGGCGTATCGATCACCGACGCGTGCATCGACTGGGCCGCTACCGAGAACACCCTGCGCAGCATGCACGCCAAGCTCAAGGACGTATTGCCCACACGCAAACGCACCTGAATCAGGCACACACAAAAACGCCGGGCTAAACCCGGCGTTTTTTTATGGCTGTGCGTTCACAGCTTGGCGGCATGGCGCTGGTGGCGCTCCATGTAGCGCTCCACATAGGAGCAGGACGGGATGACCGTGTAGCCTGACTCTTCGGCAAACTTCAACGCCTCTTCGGTCAACGCAGCCGCAATACCACGCCCGCGCAACGCGTTGGGCACGAACGTGCGATAGATATCCAGGGTCTGTTTCCCGAGGTCCATATAGGTCAGATAGGCACGATGACCGTCCACATTGGTCTCGAACTGATGACCAGCCTGGTCATGGTGGATGGACAACGCCTCGCTCATCACTACTCCTCGCGGGTCTTGAATATTGACCCTACCTTACCGATGTTTTTCCGGCGAAGGAACATCTACGCCACCCCGTGCCGGTTTCGACAACGAGAAAACCCTGAGCGCTCACACCTGCACGCAGGGAATAGTAGGCACCAATTCAGCAATTGCTCAAGGCACACTCGTCATCCCCTGCCACGGGCGGATTATTAGAAAGGGCCTCGATCAACCGGTGACCGAACGCCTGAACATTGCCGGCAGTTGCAGCTTGAGACGAACTGGCGCTGTTAAAGTCACCTCTAGATGAGCGAAAGATACCCGTTGCGGTACGCGCAAGCGCAACGCAAGTGCCCGTCTGGATATATAACATTTCATCTGCTTACAAGGCTCGAGGCATGCGGGCCGGCGCTTTCAGCCTGGATCCAATCTTCAGCAGGATGAAAAAACCCGTCTGGTCTTTATACAAATCTCCCACAGATTAGCCAAAACAGATTCGGTACCAGAATTTTTTTTGCTTCTTGCGCAACGTCAGTTTACTTACTACAAGTAATGGGTAGTATGTACGCCGGCTATTTGCTCACTCTGAGACAGTAGTCATCTAATAGAAAGTCCTTGAAGGGGAACACGATGAACAACGTTCTGAAATTCTCTGCTCTGGCTCTGGCCGCAGTTCTGGCTACCGGTTGCAGCAGCGTCTCCAAAGAAACCGAAGCGCGTCTGACTGCAACGGAAGATGCAGCAGCTCGCTCCCAGGCTCGTGCAGACGAAGCCTACCGTAAAGCTGATGAAGCGCTGGCTGCTGCTCAAAAAGCACAACAGACTGCTGACGAAGCTAACGAGCGCGCTCTGCGCATGCTTGAAAAAGCAAGCCGCAAGTAATAATCCTTCGGGGTTGTTATCAAGCCGATCCATTTATGGGTCGGCTTTTTTTTGCCTGAAATCTGCTGAACTGGCCGCAGCCATCCGCACCAGCTTTATTGAAAATCAACCGGCGCGCTGGACACCACCGGAGCGACGCCAGGCACACCGATTTCAGTCGGCAAGCCATCTTCCGCCGCCACCACATCACGCACCTGATCCCAGTTCACCCGCAGGTTGTTGGCCAGGTCTTCACGCTTGAGCAGGGCATTGATCACCGCCGTGTGCTTGTCGACCACCGATGGCGTGCCATCGTCGTTCAACGGCGTATGGGCTTCGAGGTAGACCTTGCCGCCGGCACTGCCGAACTTATAGGCATCGTTGATGATTCGCACCGACGTGCCGACCGGCACCATGCTCGCCATTTCCAGCACATTGTTGTTGAACATGCGGAAGCAACCGTGGCTGGTGCGGGTGCCGATACCGAATTTCATGTTGGAGCCATGGATCAGATAACCCGGTGTGCCCAGGGTGAACTTGAACGGGCCCAACGGGTTGTCGGGGCCGGCAGGTACTACGTTGGGCAGCGGGTCGCCATTGGCGGCATGTTCGGCCTTGATCGAGGCCGGCGGTGTCCAGGTGGGGTTCGGCGTCTTCGCGATGATGCTGGTATGGGCAATGGGCGACCCCCAGCCCTCACGACCAATCCCCAGCGGGAAGGTGTAAACCACGTCCTGTCCCTTGGGGTAATAGTAGAGCCGATATTCAGCCAGGTTGATCACAATGCCTTCGCGCGGGCCGGGCGGCAGAATGAACCGTGTCGGCAGCACGATATCCGTGCCCGCCCCTGGCAACCAGGCATCGACGCCCGGGTTGGCGGCGACCATTTCCGAATAGCCCAAGTCATACGTGGTGCCCAGGTCGGCAAACGTGTCTTCGTATTTGGCCTTGATCACCTGGACCTGACCGACGATGTCCTCACCGGGCGGCGGCAGGGGCAACTGCAAGGCTGACGCCGGACCGGCCGCACAGAGCGCAGCGAGAGACAGGCAGCAGGTAACGACGGAAAGGCGCGACAACATCCGGAAAATCCTTCGCAGAACGACGGTAGGAAAAAACTGATTGTATACGTCAAGCGAGTGCCTGGCATCAAGCCGGCCGCGCTAGAGCTCGAAGCGCAGCTCCGGCCAGATCGGCGGTGTGCCGCGCTTTTGCGACTCCAGAATGGCCCTGCATAACGGGCACAACCGCTGATCCTGGAAGATCGAACGGTCCACCGATGACCAAAGCGGTTGCGCCGGCAGTAGCGTGCCGCAGAGCGTGCGATCAATCGAGCCGCCCAACTCCAGTTGACGCGCCACCAGATGCACTCGCACTTCCTGGCAGGCGAACAGATCCAGCTGCTCGTCAGGCTCGATCAGTTGGTAGTTGAACAGGGACCAGGCAGGACGCGACATCAGGGGCTCCAAATCGGGGGGGCGCCACCTTAGCCGAAAGCCTGCCGGTAGAAAAGCGTCATAACAGCGGTTTGAGCGTCGGCCAGACATTTTCCAGCAACTTGCCCTGGGCGGCGACTGCCGGGTGCAGGCCGTCCGCTTGCATCAAGTCGGAATGCCCGCCCACTCCCTCGAGAAAAAACGGCACCAGCGCCACCTTTTTTTCCTCTGCGACCTCGCCGAAGACCCTGGCGAACGCGTCGACGTACCGCTTGCCATAGTTGGGTGGGATCTGCATGCCCAGCAGCAGCACCTTGGCACCGCTGTCCTGGGACGCCTGAATCATCGAGGCAAGATTTTGTTTCAATTGCGCCGGCGGCTGACCGCGCAGCCCATCGTTGCCGCCCAACTCGATCACCACCACATCCGGTTTATGCGCTGCAAGCGCCGCCGGCAACCGCGCGAGACCTCCGGCGCTGGTGTCGCCACTGATCGACGCATTGACCACCTTATCGTCAAAACCCTCCTGTTTGAGCCGCTGCTCCAACAGGGCAACCCACCCTTTGCGGGTATCCAGGCCGAAACCGGCACTGATACTATCGCCAACGATCAGGACTGTACCCGCCGCTGCGTTCTGGGCCATGCACATCAAGGCCAGGCCAGCACTCAAAAACCACATTCGCATCGGATTCTCCATGGGCGCAAGCATTCTCACCGCGCGAAACCTCAGCAAAGTGGTTCCCAGCGCGGAAGGTGAACTGACTATCCTGCACGAACTGAGCCTGGAACTGAACAAGGGCGATAGCCTGGCTATCGTCGGCAGCTCCGGTTCCGGCAAATCCACCCTCCTCGGTCTGCTGGCCGGCCTGGACCTGCCCAGCAGCGGTGAAGTCACCCTGGCAGGTCAAGCCCTGAGCAGTCTCGACGAAGACCAACGCGCGCGCATCCGTGCCGAACACGTGGGTTTCGTATTCCAGTCCTTTCAGTTGCTCGACAGCCTCAATGCGCTGGAAAACGTCATGCTGCCGCTGGAGCTGGACGGCCGCAAGGATGCCCGCGAGCGCGCCACGCACCTGCTCGAACGCGTCGGCCTCGGCAAGCGCCTGACCCATTCGCCACGCCAGCTTTCCGGCGGCGAACAGCAACGCGTGGCGATTGCCCGCGCATTTGCCGCCGAGCCTGACGTGTTGTTTGCCGACGAGCCTACCGGCAACCTCGACAGCCATACCGGCGAGCGCATCAGCGACCTGTTGTTCGAACTCAATAAAGAGAGCGGCACGACCCTGGTATTGGTCACCCACGACGAGCGCCTGGCCCATCGCTGCCGACGCCTGATCCGTCTTGAAGCCGGCCTGATGGTCGCGCCCCTGGAGCCTTGATGGCACGCCTGCCGCTGTTACGCCTGTTCAGTCTTGCCATGCGCCAATTACTGCGCGATGCCCGCGCCGGCGAATTGCGTGTGTTGTTCTTCGCCCTGCTGGTGGCGGTGGCCGCCAGCACCGCTATCGGGTATTTCGGTGCACGCCTCAACGGCGCCATGCTGTTGCGCGCCACCGAGTTCCTGGGCGCGGACCTGGTACTTGAAGGCAGCTCGCCAGCCCGCCCCGAGCAAATCCGATCCGGCACCGAACTGGGCCTGGATCATGCGCGCATCGTGGAATTCTCCAGCGTTATTGCGGCCGACAATGGCATCCAGCTCTCCAGTATCAAGGCAGTCAACGAGCAGTATCCGCTGCGGGGCGAGCTCAAAAGTGCGGGCGAACCCTTTGGTGCCGAAACCCCGGGCGGCGGCCCCAAACCCGGCGAAGCCTGGGTGGAAGCACGGCTGTTGACAGCGCTGGACCTGAAGGTCGGCGACAGCATCGACGTCGGCATGAAAACCCTGCGTCTGGCGCGCGTCCTGACCTACGAACCCGACCGCGCCGGCAATTTCTACAGCCTCACGCCCAGGGTGATGATCAACCTGGCGGACCTGGACGCCACCGGCGTGGTCCAGCCTGGCAGCCGCGTAAGCTATCGCGAACTGTGGCGCGCCCCACCCGGCAGCACGGCGCTGCAAACCTATCGCGACCTGGTCAAGCCGGGCCTGGCGGCCAACCAGCGCCTGCAGGACTCGCGCGATGGCAACCAACAGATTGGCGGCGCCCTGGGCAAGGCCGAGCGTTACCTGAATATGGCCAGCCTGGTGGCGGTATTGCTGGCCGGCGTGGCCGTGGCGCTGTCGGCCAACCGCTTTGCCAGCCGCCGCTTCGATGCCAGTGCCCTGCTGCGCTGCCTGGGGCTGTCACGCCGCGAAGCCATGGTGCTGTTCAGCCTTCAACTTAGCGTACTGGGCCTGTTGGCAAGCCTGACCGGCGCCGTCCTCGGCTGGCTCGCGCAATTCGGGCTGTTCTACTTCCTGCACGATCTGCTGCCCGCGGACGTGCCACCCGGCGGGCTGCTGCCGGCCGTTGCCGGTATCGGCACGGGGCTCGTCGCCCTCGCCGGCTTCGCGCTTCCGCCCCTGGCCGCGCTGGGCCGGGTGCCGCCGTTGCGGGTATTGCGCCGCGACCTGCTGCCGATCCCCTCGAGCACCTGGATGGTGTATGGCGCGGCGCTCTTTGCCCTGGGCCTGATCATGTGGCGCCTGAGCCTTGATCTGGTGCTGACCTTCGCATTACTGGGCGGCGGCGTGGTGGCGGCATTGATCCTCGGTGGCTTGCTGCTGTTGTTACTGCAAAGCCTGCGCCGCTTACTCGCACGGGCCTCCCTGCCCTGGCGCCTGGGCCTGGGCCAATTGCTGCGCCATCCATTGGCGGCAGCCGGCCAGTCCCTGGCGTTTGGCTTGATCCTGCTGTCCATGGGCTTGATCGCCCTGCTGCGCGGCGAGTTGCTCGACACCTGGCAGAACCAGTTGCCCAAGGATGCGCCCAACTACTTCGCGCTGAATATCCTGCCGGCCGACAAAGAGGCGTTTGGCGCGCGCCTTCTGGAAGTGCAGGCGCAATCGGCACCGCTGTACCCCGTCATACCCGGCCGGCTGATCAGCATCAACGGCGAGCCCGTGCAGGAGATTGTCAGCAAGGACTCCAGCGGTGACCGCGCGGTGCAACGGGACCTGAGCCTGACCTGGGCCGCCGATTTACCCCAGGGTAATGTACTGACGGCGGGCAGCTGGTGGACCGCGCAACCGGGCGATGGGGTGCCTGGGGTCTCGGTGGAAGCCAATGTAGCTGAAAGCCTGAAGCTCAAGCTCGACGACCATCTGGTCTTCACCATTGGTGGAGAGAATCGCGAGGCACGGGTCACCAGCCTTCGGACCATCAACTGGGACAACTTCCAGCCCAACTTCTTCATGATCTTCCAGCCGGGCACCTTGAAGGATTTGCCGACCACCTACCTGACCAGCTTCTACCTGGCGCCTGGGCATGACCAACAGATCGTCGACCTGTCCCGCGCCTTCCCGGCCGTCACCATCCTGCAGGTCGAGGCGCTGCTGGAACAACTGCGCAGCATCCTTGCCCAGGTGACCCTGGCGGTGGAATACGTGCTGCTGTTCGTGCTCGCTGCCGGCATGGCCGTGCTGTTTTCCGGCTTGCAGGCCACGTTGGATGAGCGCATCCGCCAGGGGGCGCTGCTGCGTGCGCTGGGTGCCGAGCGCAGGTTGCTGGTCAAGGCCCGGCGCATCGAGTTCGGCCTGCTGGGGGCGGTCAGCGGTTTGCTGGCGGCACTGGGCACGGAACTGGTGACCTGGGTGCTGTACCGCTACGCCTTTGACCTGACCTGGCACCCTCACCCCTGGCTACTGCTGTTGCCGCTGATCGGTGCGGCGCTGATCGGTGCCGCCGGGGTGTTCGGCACGCGTCGTGCGCTCAACGCCAGCCCGCTGACGGTACTGCGCGAGGGCTGAAACACTGATGGCCCTTGCTCCGGCAAGGGCCATCAGTTGCTATTTCACATATTCGATCCGGGTAATCCACCAGCACACCTCACCGCCGGGGGTTTGTACGATGGCTTCATCGTCTACCTCTTTGCGCAGCAGCGCACGTGCCATGGGGGAGTCGATAGAGATGTAATCCATCCTGTCGTAGATCTCGTCATAACCCACAATGCGGAAACGCTTGGTCTCGCCCTGCTCGTTTTCGACATCGACCCACGCACCGAAAAACACCTTGCCCTCCTGCTCGGGCATGTATTCCACCACGCGCATATCTTCGAGGCGTTTGCGCAGGTAGCGCACCCGCCGATCAATCTCACGCAACAGCTTCTTGTTGTACTGGTAATCCGCGTTTTCGCTGCGATCTCCCAGGGAAGCTGCCCACGTCACCTTGCGCGTGGTGTCCGGGCGCTTCTCACGCCAGAGGTAGTCCAGCTCCTTTTTCAGCGCTTCATGGCCTTCTTTGGTTATCAGCTTGGTACTCAAACGCGTGCATCCCCAGGCAATGTCCAATAGTGTCGACAGACCAGGGCATCATACCCTGGCGTCGGCCGGCGGGGATCGATCATAAATCAACGGCGCAAAGTATCCAGCGCGACAGTGACTCAGCCCTGCCCGTCGAGGACCTGGTCCAGTTCAACGAGCGTGCCTTGCAGGCGCTGTCGCATCAGCGATAGCTGCGACATCATCAACACCATCTTTTCGGTCTTTTGGCTCACTTCCAGTGCTTGCTCCTGCAGGCGCGAATGGTGCTGGTCCAACGCCCGGCTTCTTTCATCCTGCTGATCCTGCTGTTGCTGCAATCGAGTCTGCCACTGTTCGAGCATCTCTTCGCGCTCGATGACAGCCTGTTTCTTCTGTGTCAGTTCCTGGGCGACCCTGGCCAGATTGCTCAGCGTGCTGTCTATCTCGAGAATGGAGGTATTCTCCCTGGAGGAGCGGGGTTGCGACGGTATTTCGATGGGTTCTGCCTGAGCAATCGGCGCGCTGGGTTCGACGGGCATCCGCGCCACTTCGGGTAACGTGACCGGCGGATGCGGCGGCTCTTCAACACACAATTGATCCACAGGCGTCGGGACGGGCTCCGGCTCACTCTTGCCCCGCGGCGGTGCAACCATTTGCGATGAAAAGCGGATCGACGGCACGATGACCGCGCTGCTTTCGATGGCAGGCGCAGCGGGGGCGGACATGCCCAATGTAATCACCTTCATCACCAAGGCTTTCTTGACGATCACTGAGTGATGATCTTCGGGCCTGGCAGGCGGCAATCTGCAGCCTTTCAGATCAATGAAGTGAAACGGAACCTGAGACTCGGTGACGGCAGTGTCCTTATTGCCGGATGCCGCCGCCATCATCAGAATTTGCTTAAAGACTTGCATCGCTACTTGCAAGTCCTCCTTGGACTCAACCCCGCCAAGAAAATACCGTTCGAGTTTTTTGCGCAAGGCGGCGATATACACCCTGGAATGACCGGGTTCGGCTTCTTCATCAAGGCTATATACCAGGAAGTTGGAGGATGTCTGTTCGACCGCAAAGCCGCACAACAGTGCGCCGTTGACGGGAGCATCCTCGCCGCTGCGCTCGAGAACAAGGGTACGTAGAAGCATCATGGCAGTCAGGCCTCATTGCAAAAAGAAAACCTTATATAAATGTCAGACAAATATCCGACCATTATTAAGTATTCAGAACAACACAATTGTTTCAGCGCATTATCAAATCAAACGTAGGACTTTACTTATTAAGTGAGCCCAGCGTTCCCAAGAGCAGGTATTGAACGTAATCTTTTTAATGCATCGACACCACAACTAAACATTCTTCAGGCACCGCCCAATTGATTCGGTAAACCTATGATCGAAGTCAGCAACCTGACAAAGTACCTGGGCAAGAAAAGCGTGATAAGCGACTTTTCGTTCTGTGCCCAACGCCATGAATGCGTGGGATTGCTGGGAGAGCATGGCGCCGGTAAAACAACGTTGCTGAAATTGATTTCCGGCATGGCCAGGCCCACCAGTGGGCACGTCAGCATTCAGGGCCTGAGTACCCAAACCCATTCAACTCTCGCCAGGCAAGCCGTCGGTCACCAGCTCCAGGGGGGCATAACCCATCACACGCTGTCGGTCAAAAGCATCCTCAACTTTGTGGCCGCCGCTCGAGGGTTCAGGGGTGCCGAAAAACGCCGGCACGTCGACCGGGTCGCCATGCGACTGGAGCTGTACCCCGTACTCAACTGCCCCATCGATGTACTCAGCCTTGACTTGAAGCGCAGCGTCGCGATTGCACAAGCCATTTTGCACTCCCCCGGCGTCCTCCTCCTGGACGAGCCCACCGAAGGGCTGAACACCGAGCAACAGCTCAAATTCAGAGCGCTTGTTCAGTCCCTTAACGAAGAAATGAGCATCATCATCGCCTCCCGCCATTACGACGCGCTGTCCGAGATTTGCACCCGCGCCCTGGTAATCGCGGGCGGACGACTGATTGCCGACTCTTCGCTGGCGGACTTGCAGCGTTGCTCCCGGCACTTCCAAGCGGTGACGCTCGCAGCGGATCCGCCCGTGGATTTACTCGCCCTTGCCGTACTGCCCGGCGTGGCCGGCATCGAGGAAGACCGTCAAAATCCAGGCAAGGTGACGGTCCTTGCCATGCCCGGGCACGCCATCTTCCCCGCCATCAATTCACTCATCACCCATCGCGGCTGGAACATCACGTCACTGCATCTGGAGCCAGGTCGCCTGAACGATGTCGTTCACCATCTGAGCCACGAGGTATCCTCTTGAAACTGCTGCCCCTCATATTCAAACGCCAACTCGCCAGCTATGCCAGTACCCCCCACACCTACCTGAGCGTGGCGTTTTTCCTGGTGCTTTGTGCGACGCTGGGGCTGTATACCCATCGCTGGTTGGAGCGCGACAGCAGTGACTTGCAGGCTTTTTTCGAACTGCACCCCTGGCTCTACCTGCTGTTGATACCCAGCCTATCAATGCAACTGTGGTCGGATGAACGCAACATCGGCTTTTGCGACATGATGAAAACCCTGCCCCTCACCTCGGCAGAACGCGTGATCGGAAAATTCCTCGCAGCCTGGGTTGTCTGCAGCATTGCCCTGTTGTTGAATTTTCCTATAGTGGCGGCCGCGCATTTTCTGGGAACGCCCGACAACGGGGTGATCGCATCACAATTTCTGGCAAGTTGGCTACTGGCGGGAAGTTACCTATCGGTCGGTTGCTTTATATGTGCACTCACGCACCAGCGGATTATTATTTTTTTACTCACCCTGGGTTTGCTGCTGACCATCAGCGGGCTGTCTTCGGTCCTGGATGCGCTTGAACATCAAGCGCCAATCTGGATAGTTGACAGCATCATGAAACTTGACCCGATATCCCGTTTCAGTTCAATGGACAACGGCAAAATAACACTGCATGACGGTTTATATTTTGTCAGCATGATCGTTGCCTTCCTTTCTGCAACCATCGTTACACTCAACTATAAAAACAGCTAAGGAAAGTCGCTGATGCGATCCGCTCTTCGTGTGGGTATGACGTTAGTCGTCATATTATTACTGTTCCTGGCATTCAATCTGGTCTGGCTAAACAAACTACCCGATTCCCGCTGGGACTTTTCACGACAGAAAATTCATACGTTATCACCCTCGACGCAGCAGTTGCTCGCGACGCTTGAAAGCCCACTGGACTTGTATTACTTCAACTCGCTCACAGCACCCAGGAAAAGCCGAACCGTGAAACGCTTCGGCCAACGCATAGCGGATTTGCTTCAGGAATTCGAAGCGGCCGCCAACGGCATGATCAACCTGCACATTATTGATCCAACCCCTTTTTCCGAAGATGCCTACAAAGCCAGCTTGTTCGGCCTGGATGACACACAAGGATTCCTTGGCCTTATAGGCACGCGTGCCGGCCAGGGTATGCAACGCATCGATGCGTTTAACCCCGTGGACGAACCGCTGCTCGAGTATCAGATCAGCCAACTGATCTATAGGTTGATGCACCCTCAACGGCCCAGTGTCGGCCTGCTGTCCGGGTTGCCGTTGAATGAGTCCGCCAGCCAACTGATGGAGCAGATGCGCGGGCATTTCAACCTGACAGAGTTGGCCTCCAACATCTCCCAGGTGCCTGACTCGATAGGTAGCTTGATGGTCGTGCAACCGAGGGCGCTGGCCGAACAAGCGCTTTACGCCATGGAACAGTTTGTCCTGGGGGGAGGCAAGCTGATGATCTTCATCGACCCGGTAAGCGAGATGGGGTCTGAAGCCCTATCGGTAGATTCCAGGCTCGATGGCCTGTTGAACGCCTGGGGCATACGCATGCCCACTAACAAGCTGCTGGTCGACAGCCTGTATGCCTCGTCGGCATCGCTCGGCCCGGGCATGCCCACCGTACTGCACCCCGCCAGGTTGAAACTGCCACGACAGGCAATGAATGCTCAGGATATCAGCACCTGGAAACTCGACAGCCTGAGCGTATCAAGCAGTGGCGCGATCTTGCGCGCCCGAAAAAACCGCAAGACGTTCACCCCGCTGCTGCAAAGCTCTCGGCAGTCTGCGCTGCTGGACGCCGAGCGCTTCGCTTCAACGACGCAGTTCGACGCGCTGATTGACGAAGCCTCCACTTCAGGCCAGCGCCATGTCATCGCCGCGCGTCTCGAGGGGCCGGCCTATTCGGCATTTCCTGACGGATTGAGCGGACAGCCGCCCGGCTTGCAAAAGGCTGCCCGGATCGAGGTCGTGGTGGTTGCCGATACCGATGTACTCGCCGACGCTGTCAGCCAGGCAACGGGCAACAACAACCTGCAGTTCGTACTCAATACCCTGGATAACCTGGCGGCGCCCGCATTACTTGCCAATATTCGCCCGCACATCACGTCGCGTTCGCTCAGCACCCTCACGCCCATGCGCGAAGCTGCCGCACAGGCCTATCGGGAAAAGGCAGCGGAACTGGAACGTCGTCTTGAGCGTACCGAACAAGCATGGCAACGGCTCAATCCAAAGGCCACAGGCCTGGGCACCCAGGTCGTGGACACCAGTACCCAATTGCAAGCGCTTAACAAGGAGCGCCTGCGCCTGCCCATGGAATTGCATGCCCTCAAGGCGCAGGCGTATGCACCGTTAAACCGCTTCGAACGCACCATAAAGCTGCTGATGATCGCGACGGTGCCCCTGATGCTGTGCCTGATAGCCTGGCTACGGTATCGCTGCCTGCGTCGACGCCGATGGTCGCCGGTGGCCTTTGGCTGATCGCCGGGCGGCGGGCATCAGCGACGGGCAATCAACCCTTGCCGGGCAATACGGGTCAGGTGGCGGATCACCTCTTCGGCATTGCCTGCACTCGGTGCCTGGATAACAGCGAGGTCAAAGCTGTTACTGGCGAAACGCGTCAGGGAGTCGCCGTCTTCCACGAACTGGATAAGGAACGCCGAAGGCCGCCCGGTGCGCCGTGGCCAGCCATCCAGGTAGCGCAGCAGCGTCGGCTGGTGCTTGCCGCCCAGGAGGATTTTCGGGCTGCGCTGAGTCAGGTCCGCGGTGATGGGGGCCAGGCGTATCAGGGGGCGTGGTGCATTCATTGTGTCGTGTCTCTGCCTCAAAAGTCTGCGGGCAGGTGAGAGGCAACACCGAACCAGCGCTTTAGCGGTATTTCGACCCGTGCCTGCTGATGAGTGCATGGTTCTGTCGGACTGCATCGAGTCCAGTGGCGCCCCGCAATTAGCTGTTTAAATCGGCGCATGAGCAGCATCCTAGAGAAGCTGGCGGGGCAGTGTCAAGAATCCCGAGCAACGAAAAAGGCCCGCACGTGGCGGGCCTCCTAGCTTGCGAAACGATCAGCGGGTGATGGCGCGATCGGCCGAGAGTTTGCCGGCACCTTCGAACAGTACCGCCAGCGAGCCGCCAAGCAGGGCCAGGGCAAACTCATAGCCATTGTTGGCCATGAACAGCCCGTTATGAATGTGCACGGAAAAGATGGCCACCAGCGACAGGAAGGTCAGGCCCAGTGCCGCAGGACGTGCGAGCAGGCCGATGATCAGCGCCAGGCCGGCAAAGAACTCGGTGCCGCCGGACAACACGGCCATCAGGGTGCCCGGCGCCAGGCCGATGCTTTCCATCCATTGGGCAGTGCCGGCCAGACCACCACCGCCGAACCAGCCGAAAAGTTTTTGCGAGCCGTGGGCAGCGAAGATGATACCGACGAAGATGCGCAGAACGGTCAGGCCATAACCTGCGCGAGTGGACAGGACACGGGTAATCAATGGGCTCACGAGGTAAATCCTTTTTCAGATAGGGGTTGGTTGGCCGCTATATTAATCAGTTTAAACAATGATAAAAGCCGAAAAACTGCATTATCACCATCGACAAATTCGATTATTTACGCGACGCAACGTTCGGCGCCGACGGTTCCAGGGACTCCCGCTCCCGGTCGAACGCCAGATAGTATTTGTTGACGCTATTAACATAGCTGACGGCGCCCATCCCTACCTGCTCCATGGCAATGCGCTCAACCTGGAAGAACCACTGATTGGGGTTGAGCCCCCGACGCCGGGCTTCGGTGCGCATGCCCTGCACCCGCTCCGGCCCCATGTTATACGCGGCCAGCACAAAGGCCATGCGTTCACGCTCGTTGAGCTTGGGGCTGGCAAAGAACTTGCGACGGATCATGGCCAGGTAGCGCGCGCCCGCCTGCACATTACTGTCCAGATTCTCGATATTGTTCACGCCCACCCGCTGCGCCGCCGAGGGCGTGATCTGCATCAAACCGGTGGGGCCACCGCTGTTGCGTGCCCCAGGGTCCAGCGCGGACTCCTTGAATGCCAGCGCGGCCAGGTTCAACCAGTCCATGCCTTGCTCGCGCGCATGCTTTTGCAGGACCGGGCGCAGTTTCTCCAGGCGTTGACGGTCGGCGCGGGCCAACGGGTTGCGCACCTGGTAGAGACGTCGATAGATACGCTGGAACGCCACATCCTGGTCGGATGGGCTGTGGTAGGTCTTGAGGAAACGATCGATGCTCGCCCGCAGCATCGACGCATCCTGGCGCACGAACCAGTACTCGTCGCCCGGCTCGCTGATGACCACCTGCTTGTCAAAGCGCAACCTGGGCAGGATTTTCGACCAGCGCTCGGCAATCGGCTTTTCAACGATGGTCAGGTGAAAGATCCCGGCCTGCACCATCTCCAGCACGTCTTCCACCGCCAGGCTCGGGTCGACCCATTCCACCTTGATCGGCGGGCGCTTGTGCAGGGCCAGTTTCTGGTTGGCCTGGCTGATCGCATCCGCCGCCGCGCTGCCGGTGGTCAACGTCAGGGTGCGGCCCGACAATTGCTCCAACCGGGTAAACCGTCGTTCACCCTTGACGCCAACCAGCCACAGCGGCACGTTGCTGGCGATCGGGTCACTGCTGCTGATCTTGTGCGCGGCCTTCACGTCCAGCAGTTCGCCGGGGGCTACCAGGTCGCCTTCGCCACGGGCCAGCGCGGCAAGTAACTGGTCCTTGGCCCTGGGGATGATCTTGAGGTTGATTGCCTGCCCGTCGCGGGCACGGCCATTGAGGTATTGCTCGAAAGCTCGCAGGCGATGGTATTCGACACCGATGGCCTGGCCCTGCACTTCACCGGAGCTATTGCGGCTCTGGTTGACCAACACACGCAGGGTACGACTGGAGCGAATCTCTGCCAGGTCACGGACCTTGCCGGGCCTGGTCACTTCCAGCGGCCCATCCAGACGCGCGACCGCCGCCATGGGCAGCAGTAACGTCACGCACATCATGAGTAACGCCGCGGGTCGGATCATCCGCTCTCCGGAAAGAATACTGGCCAACACCTTCGTTAAAAACCAGGTGTCGGGCGTCAGAAACAGAGCGCTTAATGCGCTGGCAAGGCGTGCAACGACGACAGGGTGAGAGGCAAAGGGCCCGCCACAATGTCGCCGGCGACGTTCAAAGACAGCTATAACGCGTTGTAGTTCTTGGTTTTTCTTATAAATCTACAGCTCTGATATGCTTTCCGGCCGCAGGCGGAGGTAGCACCATGCAACTCATTGATATCGGCGTCAACCTGACCAACCCCAGTTTCGACGAGAGGCACTCGGCCGTTCTCGAGCGGGCCTACGCCGCCGGCGTGCAGCAATTGGTGCTCACCGGCACCAGTGTCGAAGGCAGCGAGCAGGCCATGGTGCTGTGCACAAGCCTTGATGAAAGTGGGCAACGCCTGTTCAGCACCGCCGGCATCCACCCCCACTCCGCCAGCGCCTGGAGCAGCGACAGCGCCCAGCGTTTGCGCGACTTGCTCAACCAGCCCCGTGTGCGTGCCGTCGGCGAGTGCGGACTGGACTTCAACCGGGACTTTTCGCCGCGCCCACAACAGGAAAAAGTCCTCGAGGAACACCTGGCCCTGGCTGTCGAACTGAAATTGCCGGTGTTCCTTCACGAGCGCGACGCCAACCAGCGCCTGCTGGAGATCCTCAAGGATTACCGTGACCACTTGCCCGCTGCAGTGGTGCATTGCTTCACCGGCGAACAACAGGCGCTCTTCAGCTACCTCGACCTTGACCTGCACATCGGTATCACCGGCTGGATCTGCGACGAGCGCCGTGGGACGCATCTGCACCCATTGGTCAGGGAAATTCCCCGCGGCCGTCTGATGCTGGAAAGTGATGCGCCCTACCTGCTGCCACGCACGCTGCGCCCCAAGCCGAAGAACGGCCGCAATGAGCCCGCCTTCCTGAGCGAAGTGCTTCGCGAAGTTGCCCTGCATCGCCATGAAACGCTGGAAGACCTGGCGCTGCACAGTACCGCCTGTGCCCGGGCTTTTTTCGGCTTGCCTACCGTCGGTGATGCGGCGCATTGACCCATGTCAAAAACCCGTTCCTGAGTAGCGGCACAATAATGGCACCTTGCCAATGCTGTTTCCGCTATCAGAGAAAACCTCCATGGGTGCCTGGCTTAGCAATATCTCACTGAAGTACAAATTCTGGGCCGTCAACGCGGTTGCTTTCATCACCACGTTGCTGCTGGTGCTGTATGCCGTCCAGCTCGAACAACAGGCCCGCAGTCAGGCGTCCCAGGTTTCGGCCAAGGCCCAGGCGCAGTTGCTCAACACCTGGCCGGCCGACAAGACACTGCCCACTGGCGAAAACTGGCTGACCTTCACCCGCGACCAGGCGCCACAACGGGCAGGCCAGGACCTGTCCGCCTTGCAAGGCGCCAGCGGCTGGGTCGAGCTCAGTCACCTGCCCTTGTTCGGCGTGAACCCGCTGGTGGGCGCCGAGGTCATCCGCCGTGCAGACGGACAACAGGTCGCCGTTCTCGCCTACGCGCCGAGCCTGCGCCAGGTGTTCGGCGAACGCTTCGTCAACTATGCGGTGGCGGTGGCGGTCCTGATGCTGGCGATGCTCGGCGCCTCGCAACTGCTGATCCGCTTCCTGCTCAGCCAGCTCAACACCCTCAAGGACGTGATGCTCCATGTAGAAAAGACTGGCGACCTGTCCGCCCGGGTGCCCCTGGCCTGCAAGGATGAAGTCGGGCAGATGGCCAGCGCCTTCAATGCCATGCAAGCGGGCTACCAGCGGGTGGTCAATACCGTGGCACGGACCGCCAGGCAATTGGACGAGGGCGCCGCCCGCCTGGCCAGCAGCATGAACGAGGTGCAGCACGGCATGCTCGGCCAGCAAAGCGAGACCGACCAGGCCGCCACTGCGATCAACGAAATGACCGCCACCGTCCACCATATTGCCCAGCACGCCGGCGCCACCCGCGACCTCTCGCAAACCGCCGATACCCTCGCCGGCAGCGGCCAGGAAGTGGTCACACGGGTGCAACGTTCGATTGCCGGACTGTCCACCGGTGTGCAGCAGACCGCTGAGATGATCCAGAAACTCGCCGAAGACAGCCAGAAAATCAACGGCGTGGTCGGGGTGATCCACAGCATCGCCGAACAGACCAACTTGCTCGCCCTCAACGCCGCCATCGAAGCTGCCCGCGCCGGCGAAATGGGCCGTGGCTTTGCGGTGGTCGCTGACGAGGTGCGCAACCTGGCCAAGCGCGTGCAGAGCTCCACCGACGAAATCACCCGCATGGTCTCGGCGCTGCAAGCCGGTACCCGCGACGCGGTGGACTTCATGCAGGAAAGCTCGCTCAAGGCCGATGACTGCGTGCAACAGGCCCAGGAAGCCGGCGCCGCACTCGCCGAAATCACCGGCGCCGTGGCGCAGATGCGTGAGAGCAACACCCAGATTGCGGTGGCCGCCGAACAGCAGAGCCATGTCGCCGAAGAGATGAACCGCGCCGTGGTGAGTATTCGTGATGTAACCGAGAACACCGTACAGCAGACCGTGGATTCGGCGACCACCAGTAATGAACTGGCGACGTTGGCGGGGGAATTGAGTAAGGCGATTGGGCAGTTGAAGCTGTAGGACCGTTCAGCCCGTAATCCGACTCCTACAACCATGCCGCAGCATACCTGAGGTTAAAACGAAACTTCTTCGCCATCCCCGCGAATAGCGCCGACTTCTTTTACCTGTGACCCGCTGCAAAGTCCCTCGCCTGATCATTCAGTGCGAGGGATTGCAGATGGTTCTTTTCGTTAGAGCCCCAGTTATTGGGGCTGTGTTTTGATTCCGGTGCTTGCCAGCTTCGTCCTGGCCCCCATGGACCCCAAAGCGCCGGATGTTGAACGCGTGCTTGGGGATTTGCGCAATTGCCTGAACACCTTCGACGCGTGGGCCGACAGCTTTTTCAGTGGCTCGGCACTGGAAGTCGAGCAGGTGTTCAAGGTCGGTGACGACGTCGCACTGGTCGCGCCGATCTCTTCCGACACACCCAGTCGCACCGTCGCTCAATGCAAGGCCCAGGGTGGGCTGACCCTGGTGCATCTGTTCGAGAGCACGCGCTTCGTTCCTATCGGCAACACGCCGGTGACGCTGCAAGCCATTGCGCCGGACGGCACGCCCATGGGTGCACCGCTGCACCGCACCATCGGCCCCAGCGGCAGGCTTGAAGTGCCCGAATGCACCCGCGACCAGCAGTACCGAGTCACTTTCTACCCCAATGTTTCCAAGGATCACGTCAAGGCGCTGTATGCGTCCTACCAGTCGGTGATTGCCGGACTGGAAGCGGATCTGCGCAAGCAATGGCGCGAGCATTTCGAGCCTCAATGGGCCGATTTTGCCAAAGCCCCGCCCTTCAAGCGCAGCGCGAAACAGGGTGCGGCCTTTGCAAGCGGGATTGGCAAGGCGTTTTACAACCTGTGGGACAACATCACCGAGCTGTACGACCTGTTGGCGAATCTCAAGTCCAACAGCGAGAAGTTGCTGCAGTACCTTTCCCAGGCCGAACTCGATGAACTGCTGAAACTGGGCAAGGACACACTCGCCCAAGGCTTTCTGGTGCTCAGCGACGAGCCGCTGTTGTTTATCTATTTGTCGGCGATGGTCAGTTGGATACGCCTGCTGCCGCCGCCCGAGATGTACGAACTGCTGGGTGAGATCACCGGCGAAGTGCTGATCAACCTGTTGCTGATATGGGCCACGCGGGGGATGGGGGTTCAGCTTCGGCTGGGGGCTCAGGTGTTGAGTTCTATCAAGTCCGGGCGGGCGCGGGCGTTGTTGGAATTGCTAGCCAGGCAGGTGCCGGGGCCTGGGCTGGAAACCCATGTGCAGACGGCCAAACCGTTGCTGCTGGGGAGTGCGGCGACGCCGGTCAAAGCGGTGCCGGTGGCGCCGTTGAAGGCAGGCGAGCAGTTGGTTTCGAACGCGGTGCCGATGGTGCGCAATAAGACGCAGCGCACCGCATTGGTCCGCCAGGAGCCGGTGGATGATGTGCCGGCCGTGGCGTCGAATCCGAAGGGCGATGCGGCGGCTTCTGCGGACAAGACCGTTACCCACGGTTGCCCGGTGTCGATGGTCACCGGCGAGGAACTGCTGACCCTGACCGACGGCGCGCTGGATGGCATCTTGCCGTTCGAGTGGACGCGCTTGTACCGCACCAGTGCGGTGGAAGTGGATTGCGGGTTGGGGTTTGGCTGGAGTCATGCGCTGGCGCACAGGCTTTCTGTGTCGGGCGATTCGGTGGTGTGGACCGACCATGAGAATCGCTCGACCACCCTGCCCTTGCCGACGGCTGCTCGACCGGCGATTACCAACAGCCTGGCGGAAGCGGCTATTTATTTGGGCTCGGTTTCTGGCGAGTTGGTGCTGGCCCAGGCTTCTCGGTTCTATCACTTTCACGACGGCGTACTGACGGCGATCAGCGATGCGTATGACAACCGGCTGCGTATTTTCCGGGACCGGTTGGGGTGCATTGAGCGACTGGATAACGGCGCGGGGCGCTCTTTGCTCTTGCGCTACGCGCTGGGTCGGATTGTGGCGTTGGACTACCAAGTGCATCGCGCCAAAGGCCATGAACCCTTCGTTTGGGTGACCGAGCAGAACGTCGTTTCCTACGCCTACGACGACGCCGGACGACTGGTGTCGGCGACCAATGCCGTCGGTGAACGCGAGGTTTATCGGTACGATGAACAGCACGTCATTCTTGAGCGGCAGTTGGCCGGTGGGGCGAGTTTCTTCTGGGCGTGGGAAAGGTCTGGTAAAGCCGCGCGCTGTGTCCGGCACTGGGCCAGTTTTTCGCAGATGGACACGCGGTATGTATGGGGCGATGACGGCAGCGTCAACGTGCACAACGCCGATGGCAGCCAGGAAGTTTACGTGCATGACCAGCGTGCGCGACTGGTACAGCGCATCGATCCCGACGGCGCCCGACATTTCAAATCCTACGACGACAAGGGCCGACTGACCGTCGAGCAGGACCCGCTGGGCGCGGTGACGGCGTATCAGTACGACGCCGCCGGTCGCTTGGTCGCGCTGTTTCCGGGTGAGGATGAGCCGACGTCCTACGAGCATGACAATGGTTTCGTACGGGTCGTGCGGCGTGGTGAGGCGGTCTGGAAATACGAGCGTAATGAGCAAGGCGATGTCATCCGCAGGATTGATCCGGAGGGCAACGCGAC
>NZ_CVTK01000027.1:0-1810 GCF_900004785.1 Pseudomonas sp. 28 E 9
CATCGCGCCAAAGGCCATGAACCCTTCGTTTGGGTGACCGAGCAGAACGTCGTTTCCTACGCCTACGACGACGCCGGACGACTGGTGTCGGCGACCAATGCCGTCGGTGAACGCGAGGTTTATCGGTACGATGAACAGCACGTCATTCTTGAGCGGCAGTTGGCCGGTGGGGCGAGTTTCTTCTGGGCGTGGGAAAGGTCTGGTAAAGCCGCGCGCTGTGTCCGGCACTGGGCCAGTTTTTCGCAGATGGACACGCGGTATGTATGGGGCGATGACGGCAGCGTCAACGTGCACAACGCCGATGGCAGCCAGGAAGTTTACGTGCATGACCAGCGTGCGCGACTGGTACAGCGCATCGATCCCGACGGCGCCCGACATTTCAAATCCTACGACGACAAGGGCCGACTGACCGTCGAGCAGGACCCGCTGGGCGCGGTGACGGCGTATCAGTACGACGCCGCCGGTCGCTTGGTCGCGCTGTTTCCGGGTGAGGATGAGCCGACGTCCTACGAGCATGACAATGGTTTCGTACGGGTCGTGCGGCGTGGTGAGGCGGTCTGGAAATACGAGCGTAATGAGCAAGGCGATGTCATCCGCAGGATTGATCCGGAGGGCAACGCGACCGACTACAGCTACGACAAGCAGGGGCAACTGACCGGGGTTTGGTATCCCGACCACAGTTGTCATCGGTTGGTGTGGAATGAGCGCGGGCAGCTTGTTGAAGAACAGCTGCCCAATGGCGGGATCAAGCGTTATCGCTATGACGATCTGGGCCGGCAGGTTGCGCGGGAGGATGAATACGGCGCGCTGACTCAGTATCAATGGGACGCTGTAGGACGCCTGCTGAAACTGACCCAGCCCGACGGTACCTATCGGGAATTCAGCTACAACCCCTACGGAAAAATCATCGCCGAACGCGATGAACTCGGCCACGTCACCCGCTACGAATACGCCGACGGCCTGCACCTGATCAGCCGCCGCATCAACGCCGACGGTACTCAGGTCAAGTACCGCTACGACAATGCCCGCCTTTTGCTAACTGAAATCGAAAACGAAGTTGGCGAAACCTATCAACTGGACTACCACCCCAACGGCCTGATCCGACAGGAAACCGGCTTCGACGGCCAACGCACCGCCTACGCCTACGACCTCAACGGCAACCTGCTGGAAAAGACAGAACACGGCGACGATGGCAGTCAGCTTGTTACCCGTTACGAGCGCGATCATGCCGGTCGTCTTGTAAGAAAAACCTTGCCCGATGGCAACACGGTCGACTACATCTACGACCGCCAAGGCAACCTCCTCAGCGTCGAAGACGGCCAATGGGCGCTGGCCTACGAGTACGACAAACAAAACCGTCTCACTGCTGAACATCAGGGCTGGGGCACCTTGCGCTATGGCTACGATGCCTGCGGTCAGCTGAAAAATCTGCGCCTGCCGGACAATAACCGCGTCACCTTCAACCACGACAAGGGCGGCCACCTCGCCACCGTCGAACTCAACGGTGACGTGCTCACCTCGCATCTATTCAACGCCGGTCGCGAACACCAACGCCAACAAGGCCAACTGCTCAGCCACTACCACTACGACGACCAAAACCGCCTGCACGCCCACGCCGTTACCCAGCAAGGAAACCACCTTTACCAACGCCAATACGACTACGACAAAGCCGGCAACCTCGCCCGCCTGATCGACACCCGCAAAGGCCAGCATGACTACCGCTACGACCCGCTAAACCGCCTGACCCGCGCCGATCACTCGCAAGACGTACAGGAGCGTTTCGGCCACAACCCCGCCGGCAATTTGCTTA
>NZ_CVTK01000053.1:0-52873 GCF_900004785.1 Pseudomonas sp. 28 E 9
CGAGTGGTGGGGCAAGAGCGTTTTGCTTACTTTTGCGCTTTTCAAAAGTGAGCCGCTGTAAAAGCGGAACCCATAGCAGCCGTTACCGCAGAAATGGATATGTACTCGATCTGATCCAACATCCTGGTCGGCTCTGAGGCCGCCATCGGGGGCAAGCCCCCTCCCACATTTGGGTCAGGATCGACACAACATCCTGGTCGGCCCTGAGGCCGCCATCGGGGGCAAGTCGAATCGTCGCACCGCCCCTCCCACATTGACCGAGGCGTGTCATTTGGGTAGCAGCATAGGCCATCCCGAGATTGAGTTACCCCTACTTATCTTGGTCGGCCGGACGGGTGTTCCCATCCCACCCCCCACCCAACGCCGCAATCAACTGCACACTCGCCACCAACCGCGACTGCAGCAAGTTCAGTACCGTGCGCTCGTTACTCAGGGCCGTTGCCTGCACGGTAACCACGTCCAGGTAGGCAATCAGCCCCGCCTTGTACTGGTTCTCGGTCAACCGCAACGACTCGCGAGCAGACTCCAGCGCCTCGTTGCTGACCACCGCTTCGTCGGCCAGCACCTTGAGCTGCACCATGTAATTTTCGACTTCGCGGAACCCATCCAGTACGGTCTGACGGTACTTGGCCACGGTTTCGTCATAGCTGGCCACGCTGCGGTCGACTTCCGCCGAGCGCTGGCCGCCGTCGAACAGCGTCATGGCCAACTTCGGGCCCACCGACCAGAAACGGTTCGGCAGGCTGATCCAGTCTTCATAGGTGCTGCTGGAGTAGCCCCCCGCCAGGCTCAAGGTCAAGTCGGGATAATAGGCGGCCTTGGCCACACCAATATTGGCGTTGGCTGCAATCACCGAACGTTCGGCCGACGCGATATCCGGGCGGCGCTCCAACAGCTGCGACGGCAGGCCCACGGGAATCTGCGGCAACGCCGGGATGTCCTTGCTGACGGCCAGGCTGAAATTGGCCGGGGCTTCGCCGATCAATACCGCAATCGCGTTTTCCAGCTGGGCACGCTGCCAGATCAGGTCGATCAGGCTGGCCTGGGTGGTCTTGAGCTGGGTTCGCGCCTGGGCGATGGCGTCCTTGCCGGCGACACCGGCGCGGTACTGGTTTTCGGTCATCTGCTGCGAACGCTGGTAGGTGTCCAGCGTGGCTTGCAACAAACGCGTCTGTTCATCCATGACGCGCAACTGCAGGTAGCTCTGCACCAGTTCCGACTGTTGGCTCAAGCGCATCGCCGCCAGGTCTGCCGTGCTGGCCTCGGCGCTGGCTTCGTTGGCCTCCAGGCCACGGCGCAATTTGCCCCAGACGTCGGCTTCCCAGCTCACGCCCAGTTGCGCATTGAGGGTGTCGCGAATACCGCTGCTGGAACTGCTCAGGCTGGCGCTGCTGCTGCCGGTGCCCTGGCTGGCGCGGGTTTTACCGACGCTCAGGTCGACGCTGGGGTAAAACGCCCCGCGAGCACTGCGCACCAGTGCCTGGGCCTGACGGAAACGCGCCTCGGCCTGGGCGACGGTCTGGTTGGAACTGTTGAGGCGCACCACCAGCTCGTTCAACTGGCGGTCGCCGTACAGCTCCCACCACGCGCCACGGGCCAGGGAGTCGCTCGGGTTGGCCTGGCGCCAGCCCTGGGCTTGCTTGAATTGTGCAGGTTCGACCACAGGAGGCCGCTGGTAATCGGGGCCGATGGCGCAGGCGCTGAGCAACAACGCCAGCCCTACTGTAGGAGCGAGCTTGCTCGCGAAGGTCGTCAACGATAACGCGCCGAGCTTGGAAGAACGCGGTGTCTGCACGTTTTTCGCGAGCAAGCTCGCTCCTACAGTGGGGTTCGCGTTGGTTGAATCATTCATAGCGCAGTGTCCAGGGCAGCATCGGTACGCACGCCGCGCCAGGCGTTGAAGCGGTGGCGCGCGCGGTCTAGATAGAGGTAAACCACCGGGGTGGTGTAAAGGGTCAGAATCTGGCTGAACACCAGGCCGCCAATGATGGTCAGGCCCAGGGGCTGGCGCATTTCCGCGCCATCGCCGGCGCCGAGCAGCAGCGGCAAGGCGCCAAGAATCGCCGCCAGCGTGGTCATCAGGATCGGTCGCAGGCGCAGCAGGCAGGCACTGCGAATCGACTCCAGCGGGCTCATGCCGTCATGCCGCTCAAGCTGCAGCGCCAGGTCGATCATCAGGATCGCGTTTTTCTTCACCACCCCGATCAGCAGGAACAGCCCCAACAACGAGATCAGGCTGAACTCCCCGCCCAGCAGATAGATAGACAGCAACGCGCCGACACCGGCCGAGGGCAAGGTCGACAGAATCGTCAGCGGGTGGATATAGCTTTCATACAGCACGCCCAGCACCAGGTACACCGCCACCAGCGCGCCGAGAATCATGAACGGCTGGCCCTTCTGGGTCGCGGCGAACGCGTCGGCGGTGCCGGCCATCTTGGCGATCACGTCTTCCGGCAGGCCGACCTTGGCAATCGCGCGCTCGATGGCGGCAGTGCCCTGCTCCACCGTCACGCCTGGCGCCATGTCGAACGCGATGTTTTCCGAGGCGAACTGCCCTTCATGGCTGACGCGGTCATCGGCCAGGCTGTTTTCATAATGGGCAATGGTCGACAGCGGCACGCGCGCGCCATCGGCGGTAATCACCTGCACCTGGTTGAGGGTGATCGGGTCCTGGGCATATTTGGGATTGACCTCCATTACCACCTGATACTGGTTGAGGCTGTCGTAGATCGTGGAAATCTGCCGCTGGCTGTAGGCGTTGTTGAGCACCGAGGTGACCATGGCCATGTCGATTCCCAGGCGCTTGGCCTGGTCGCGGTCGACGATCAGGGTGACCTGGGCCGCGCCGCGCCCCTCGCGGGCGTCGATGGCGGTCAGCTCCGGCAGCTCGCGCATGGCGGCCACCACTTTGGGGTACCACAGGCGCAACGCGGCCAGGTCACCGCTTTGCAGGATGTAGGAATACTGCGCGCTGGTCTGGTCGCGGCTGCCGCCGAATTGCAGGTCCTGGTCGGCCATCAGGAACAGGCGCCCGCCGGGGACCAGCGGCACTTCCTTGCGCAGGCGCTCGATCACGGCCTGGGCCGAGATTTTGCGCTCGGCAATCGGTTTGAGGCGCACCAGCATCACCGCGTTGTTGGTGCCGCTGTTGCCGCCGATAAAGCCGGCCACGCTGAGCACCGCCGGGTCCTTGAGCACGGCCTGGCGGAAGATTTCCATTTTCGGCTGCATCACGTTGAATGACAGCCCGTCATCCCCGCGCACAAAACCGATCAACTGACCGGTGTCCTGCTGGGGCATGAAGGTCTTCGGCACCACCACGTACAGCGCGATGTTCACCCCCACGGTCAGCAACAGGCTGAGCAGGGTCAGGCGTCGATGGCGCAGCACCCAGTCCAGGCTGGTGGCATAGGCGGCGACCATGCGTTCGTTGATGCGGTGGCTCCAGCGCTGCAGGCCGGTCATCTGCCCTTTGACATGGGGCTTGAGCCAGCGTGCGCAGAGCATCGGGGTCAGGGTCAGCGACACGATCAGCGAAACGATGATCGCCGCCGACAAGGTGATGGAGAACTCACGGAACAGGTTGGTGACGATCCCGCCCATGAACAGGATGGAGAGAAACACCGCCACCAGCGACACGTTCATCGACAGCAAGGTAAAGCCGACTTCCTGGGCGCCCAGGTACGCGGCCTTCATCGGCGGCACGCCCTCGTCGATATGCCGGGAGATGTTCTCCAGCACCACGATGGCATCGTCCACCACCAGGCCGGTCGCCAGGATCAGCGCCATCAGCGAGAAGTTGTTCAGCGAAAACCCGTACAGGTACATCACCGCAAAGGTGCCCACCAGCGACACCGGCACCGCCAGGGTGGGGATCAACGAGGCGCGGAAGTTGCCCAGGAACAGGTACACCACCAGCACCACCAGGGCCACGGCGATCAGCAGGGTCATCTCGGCTTCGTGCAAGGTGGCGGTGATGACCGGCGAACGGTCCATGGCCAGGTTGAGTTTGACGCTGGACGGCAGCACCGCCTGCAACGCCGGCAACTGCGCCTTGATCTGGCGCACGGTTTCAATGATGTTGGCGCCGGACTGGCGGTTGATCACCAGCAACACCGCCGAATCGTTGTTGAAAAACCCGCTGTTGTAGCGGTCTTCCACGCCGTCGCTGATCTTCGCCACGTCGCTCAGGCGCAGCGCCGCACCGTTCTGGTAGCGAATCAGCAACGGCTCGTAGTCCTTGGCTTTTTCCAACTGATCGTTGGCCTGGATCTGCCAGTTGCGCTCGCTGTCTTCCAGGGAACCCTTGGGCCGGCGCTGGTTGGCGTTGGCGATGGTATTGCGCACATCATCCAGGGCCACGCCGTACTGGTCGAGGGCCTTGGGCTCCAGCTCGATGCGCACGGCCGGCAGGGAGCTGCCACCAATCTGCACTTCGCCCACGCCCGGCACCTGGGACAGGCTCTGGGACAGAATGGTCGAGGCCAGGTCGTACAACTGGCCCTTCTGCAACACGTCGGAGGTCAGCGACAGCACCATGATCGGCGCCTGGGACGGGTTGATCTTCTTGTAGGTGGGCATGCTGCGCATGCCGCTGGGCAGCAGGTTGCGCGATGCATTGATCGCCGCCTGCACTTCCCGCGCCGCGCCGTTGATATCGCGGTCGGAATCGAATGCCAGAATCACCCGCGTGGAGCCCTGGCTCGATGAACTGCTCATGGTGGTGATGCCGGCAATCGCGCCGAACGAGCGCTCCAGCGGCGTGGCCACGGTAGACGCCATCACCTCGGGGCTGGCGCCCGGCAAGCTGGCCGACACCACAATTACCGGGAAGTCGATCTGCGGCAACGGCGACACCGGCAGCAAATTGAAGCTGACGCCACCGAGCAACATGATCGCCAGGCTGAGCAGCATGGTCGCTACCGGCCGGCGAATGAAAGGTCCGGACAGGTTCATGGTTCAACCGGCTCCAGGCTTTGCGGCTCTTTACGCCAGCGCCGGCCAAGACGGTCGAAATACAGGTAAATCACCGGCGTGGTGAACAGCGTCAACACCTGGCTCACCAGCAACCCGCCGACCATCACCAGGCCCAGAGGCTGGCGCAATTCCGCACCGGAGCCGCTGGCCAGCATCAACGGCACCGCACCGAACAAGGCCGCCAGGGTGGTCATCAGGATCGGCCGGAAGCGCAGCAGCGCCGCCTGGTAGATGGCGGTTTGCGGGTCCAGGCCCTGGTTGCGCTCGGCGTCGAGGGCGAAGTCGATCATCATGATCGCGTTCTTCTTGACGATACCGATCAGCAGGATGATGCCGATGATCGCGATCATGCCCAGGTCATTGCCGCTGAGCAGCAAGGCCAGCAAGGCACCCACCGCCGCCGACGGCAAGGTCGAGAGAATGGTGATCGGGTGGATGTAACTCTCGTAGAGCACGCCGAGCACGATGTACATGGTGACCACCGCCGCCAGGATCAGCAGCAAGGTGCTCGACAGCGAGGCCTCGAACGCCTGGGCCGCTCCCTGGAACTGGGTCTGCACGCCGACCGGCATGCCGATGTCCTTCTGGGTCTGGTTGATCAGTTCCACGCCTTTGCCCAGCGCGACCCCGGGGGCCAGGTTGAACGACATCATCACCGCCGGGAATTGGCCGATATGGGCAATCGCCAACTGCGCCTGGCGCTGCTCCACATGGGCCAGGCTCGACAGCCGCACCTGGCCGCCGTCGGTGGTCTTCACATGGATCTGGTTGAGCGCGGCCGGGCCGAGGGTTTCGCCGGACTGGGCCTGCAAGACCACGCGGTACTGGCTGGCCTGGGTGTAGATGGTGGAAATCTGCCGCTGGCCGAAGGCGTCATAGAGCGCATCGGTGATAGTCGAGACGCTGACGCCCAGGCGCGAGGCGGCATCGCGGTCGATTACCAGGTACACCTGCAGGCCCTTGTCCTGCAGGTCGCTGGCTACGTCGGTGAGTTCCGGCAACTGGCCGAGGGCGTGCACCAGCTTGTCGCTCCACAGCGCCAGCAACTCGGCGTCCGGTGAGGACATGCTGAATTGATACTGGGTACGGCTGACGCGGTCTTCGATGGTCAGGTCCTGCACCGGCTGCATGAACAGGCGGATGCCCACCAGCTTGTCGATGGCCGGTTGCAGGCGAGCGATCACCTGCACCGCGCTCAAGTCGCGCACGCCATGGGCCTTGAGGTTGATCAGCAAGCGACCGCTGTTGAGGGTGGCGTTATCACCGTCCACGCCAATGTAGGAGGACAGGCTTTCCACCGCCGGATCGGCCAGGATGATCTTCGCCAGTTCCTGCTGGCGCTGGCTCATCGCGGCAAACGAAATCGACTGCGGCGCTTCGGAAATGCCCTGGATCACCCCGGTATCCTGCACCGGGAAGAAGCCCTTGGGCACCACCAGGTACAGCACCACCGTAAGGCCCAGGGTGGCGATGGCCACCAGCAGGGTCAGCGGCTGGTGCCTGAGCACCCATTGCAGCTTGCACCCGTAGGCGTCGATCAACCAATCGATCCAGGCGCCGCTGGCTTTGTAGAAACGCCCCTGTTCTTCCTCCTTCGGTTCACGCTTGAGCAATCGTGCGCACATCATCGGCGTGAGCGTGAGGGACACCACCAGGGAAATCAGGATCGCCACCGCCAGGGTGATGGCGAACTCGCGAAACAGGCGCCCGACCACGTCGGCCATGAACAGCAGCGGGATCAGCACGGCGATCAGCGACAGGGTCAGGGAAATCAGGGTGAAACCGATCTGCCTGGCGCCCTTGAGCGCGGCGGCCATGGGCGTTTCGCCTTCCTCGATATAGCGGGAGATGTTCTCCAGCATCACGATGGCGTCGTCCACCACGAACCCGGTGGCAATGGTCAGGGCCATCAATGTCAGGTTGTTGACCGAGAACCCCGCCAGGTACATCACGCCAAAGGTGCCGACCAGCGACAGCGGCACGGCGATGGACGGAATGATCGTGGCGCTGACCCGGCGCAGGAACAGGAACGTCACCATCACCACCAGGGCGATGGCGATCAGCAATTCGTGCTGCACATCCTTGACCGACGCGCGGATGGTCTGGGTGCGATCGGTGAGCACCGTCACGTCCAGGCCCGCCGGCAGGTTGTCGGTGATGCTCGGCAGCAGGGCCTTGATACGGTCCACCACCTCGATCACGTTGGCGCCCGGCTGGCGCTGGATATTGAGCAGCACGGCCTGGTTTTCGTTGGCCCAGGCGGCAAGGCGCTCGTTTTCGGCGCCGTCGACGATCTGCGCCACGTCCTTGAGGCGCAACGGCGCGCCGTTGTTGTAGGCCAGGATCAGTTCGGCATATTGCTCGGGGGACACCAACTGGTCGTTGGCATCGAGCATCGACACCCGCGTGGGCCCGTCGAAGTTGCCCTTGGGCTGGTTGACGTTGGACGCGGCGATCAGGGTGCGCACATCCGACAGGTTCAAGCCATTGGCCGCCAGGGCCTCGGGGTTGACCTTGATGCGCACCGCCTGGCGCTGGCCGCCGGCGATGCTGACCATGCCGACGCCGCTGATCTGCGCGATCTTCTGCGCCATGCGCGTGTCGACCAGGTCATTGAGCTTGGGCAGCAGCATGGTCTTGGAAGTAATTGCCAGGGTCAGCACCGGGGTGTCCGCCGGGTTGACCTTGTTGTACACCGGCGGCGCCGGCAAATCCTTGGGCAACAGGTTGGTGGCGGCGTTGATCGCGGCCTGCACCTGCTGCTCGGCGACATCCATATTGATGTCGAGGTTGAAGCGCAGGGTCAGTACCGACGCACCGCCCGAACTGGTGGAGGCCATCTGGGTCAGGCCTGGCATCTGCCCGAACTGGCGCTCCAGCGGCGCAGTGACCGCGCTGGTCATCACGTCGGGGCTGGCTCCGGGGTACAGCGTCATCACCCGAATGGTCGGGTAATCCACCTGGGGCAAGGCCGAAACCGGCAACAAGCGGTAAGCGATCAGGCCGGCCAGCACGATGGCGAGCATGCTCAGCGTGGTGGCGACCGGGCGCAGGATAAACAGGCGCGACAGGTTCATGCGCCGACCTTTTGCGCCTTGCCGGCGTCAGTACCGGTCTCCCCTTTCGCCGCAGGCTTGCCTTGCAGGTGTTCGGTCGGCGTGGTCGGCACTTCGTTGCTGTCGTTGACCACTTCGATTTCGCTGCCGTCCTTGAGACGGTCGGTGCCTTCCATGACCACCCGATCACCCGCCGCCAGGCCTTGCTTGATCACGGTGTTGTCGCCATCGGTATCACCCACCACCAGCGGCTGGACCTTGACCTTGTTGTCGCCATCGAGCTTGTAGACAAAGGTGCCGCCGTTACCGAACTGGATCGCGGCGGACGGTGCCAGCACCACGTTGTGCAAGGTGTCGGCCAGCAAGTGCACATTGACGAACTGGTTGGGAAACAGCGCCTGATCCTTGTTATCGAAGCGCGCCTTGAATTTCAGGGTGCCGGTGGTCACGTCGATCTGGTTATCCAGGCTCTGCAGCACGCCCACCGCCTGCTTTTTCGTGTCGCCACGGTCCCAGGCTTCCACCGGCAGCTTGTTGCCGGCGTGATAACGGGTGAGGACGGTGTCCAGGGTGTTTTCCGGCAGGGTGAAGGCCACGCTGATCGGTTGGGTCTGGGTGATCACCGCGAGGGCTGTAGTGTCGTTGGCGGCGACCAGGTTGCCGACGTCGAGCTGACGCAAACCGACGCGACCGGCAATCGGCGCGCGGATCTTGGTGAATTCAAGGTTCAGCTTGGCATCGTCGACCGCACCCTGGTTGGTCTTGACCGTGCCCTGATATTGCAGGACAAGCGCTTCGGCGGTGTCCAGGGTCTGCTTGGCGATACTGTCCTGGGCGTACAGGCCGCGATAGCGTTGCACATCGACCTGGGCGTTTTTCAACTGCGCCTGGTTCTGCAGCAACGTGCCCTGGGCCTGGAGCAAGGCATTCTGGTAGCTGCGCGGGTCGATCTCGGCGAGCAAGTCGCCAGCCTTGACCATTTGCCCCTCTTCAAAGGCGATCTTCACCAGCTCGCCGCCCACCCGGCTGCGCACGTTGATCGTGTTGAGCGCGGTCACCGTGCCCAGGGCCTTGTAGTACACCGGGAACTCCCCCAAAACAGCCGGCGCCACGCGCACCGGCACCGGGCCGGTGGAGCCGCCGAACCCTGGGCGCGCCATGCCGGTCTTGCCGGTGTGCCCGGCCGGGGCGTCTTTATGGGTCGCGCCGCCGGGCCAGAATTTCCAGCACAAGCCGGCGATAACCAGCAGCACGAGCAGGCCAAACAGCCAGCGGCGGGAGTTGCGGGGGGAGGATTGCATGGAGTGATCAACCATTGGGCGCGAGAGCTTCTTCTTTGGGAGGCTGAAAGATAAGCACTGGAGCGCATTTAGAAAAGCGCCTTTACCGGCTATTTACCTTGGGCTTACAACTTTTGAAATTCGGGTCCTGGTGCCTGGACGGTTTCGCTAAGCTGCTGACACCCAAATAAAAACGGCCTGGACTAGGCCAGGCCGCAAGCTTGCATCATACGTGTGACTGCCTTACGACAGTCACGCGTAGAAACAGTTACTTCAAAACAGCGAGGGCTGCTTCGTAGTTTGGCTCCTGGCCGATTTCGGCAACCAGTTCGCTGTGCAGCACCTTGTCGTGCTCATCCAGCACCACAACGGCGCGAGCGGTGAGGCTGCGCAGCGGGCCTTCAACGATGTCTACGCCGTAATCCTGGGAGAACGCGGCGCTGCGGAAGTCCGACAGGCTCTTGACGTTGTCCAGGCCTTCGGAGCCGCAGAAACGCGCCTGGGCAAACGGCAGGTCCGAGGAAATGCACAACACCACGGTATTGTTCAGGTCGTTGGCCTGGGCATTGAACTTGCGAACCGAGGTGGCGCAGGTCGGGGTGTCGACGCTTGGGAAGATGTTCAACACTTTGCGCTTGCCGGCGAAGCTCGCCAGAGTCGCGTCCGACAGGTCGCCGGCAGTCAGGGTGAAGTCGGGTGCCTGGGTACCGACTTGTGGCAATTCGCCTTCAACCTGGACCGGGTTGCCTTTAAGGGTGACTTGAGCCATGAACGGAATCCTTATGCTGGGTTTTGGTTAAACGAATTCGAGAGGCCGAAGTTAACCACAAAGTGCCGACGCTACCTACCGCCAGACACAAATTGTCACGTCGCCGGGTTGTGGTTTAATTGCGCGCTTTTCGCCTGTCCCTCAAGGAAACCGCTGTTGATGAATCAGCCCGCCACCAAAGTCCTGGTCATTGGTTACGTCTGGCCGGAGCCGCGCTCCTCGGCTGCGGGCGGGCATATGATGCAGATCCTTGAGAGTTTTCTTACACAAGGTTGGGACATTACCTTCAGCAGCCCGGCGACTATCGGCGAACACAAGGCCGACTTGCCCGCACTCGGCATCGCTGAATGCGCCATTGAACTGAATAACAGCAGCTTCGATGATTTTGTTCGCGAATTGGCCCCGGATATCGTGCTGTTCGACCGTTTCATGATGGAAGAGCAATTCGGCTGGCGCGTCGAAAAGTGCTGCCCCGACGCCCTGCGCGTGCTGGAGACCTCTGACTTGCAAAGCCTGCGCGACGCTCGCCACCAGCGCTTCAAGGAGCAGGTGAAAGCCAACCCCGACAGCGACGACTTCAGCGCCCTGTTCGCGCCGGCGCTGGAGGACGAGTTCCAGCGCATGGCTGACACCGACCTGGCCAAGCGCGAAATCGCCGCGATTTACCGCTGCGACATCAGCCTGATGATCTCCGACGTGGAAATCCGCCTGCTCACCGAACAGTTCAAGGTACCTGCCGCCCTGCTCCACTGGTGCCCGTTGATGCTGCCGCCGCCCAAAGCCGCGTTTGCGCCATTTGAAGAGCGTGCGCACTTTCTCAGCATCGGCAATTTCCGCCATGCGCCCAACTGGGACGCGGTGCTATGGATGAAGAACAGCCTGTGGCCGCTGATTCGCCACCAGTTGCCGGGCGCGCAGCTGCATATCTACGGCGCCTACACCCCGCCCAAGGCCACTGCTCTGCACAACCCGGCCCAGGGTTTTCATGTGATGAACTGGGCCGAAGACGCGCTGCAAGTGATGAGCGCCGCGCGTATTTGCCTGGCACCGCTGCGCTTTGGCGCGGGCATCAAGGGCAAGTTGATCGATGCGATGCTGTGCGGCACGCCCAATGTCACCACCCCTATCGGCGCCGAGGCCATGGGCGATGATCAGCCCTGGCCGGGCGCCATCGAACACAACGCCCCGGCCCTGGCTGCCGCCGCCGTGAGCCTCTATCAGGACCGCGAACGCTGGACCCAGGCCCAGGAAAACGGTCGTCAACTGCTTGCCCGGCGCTACGACCAATCGGTCCACGGGCCTGCGCTGGTAGCCTGCCTGGAACACTGCCGCCGCCACCTCGCCGCCCATCGTCGGGACAACTTCACCGGCAGCATGCTGCGCCATCATGCGCATAAAAGTACCCAGTACATGTCCCAGTGGATCGAAGCAAAAAACCGCACCCTGTAAGGCTACCGCTGGCGAGGTCGCGCGCGACGGGGCATTATCCTACGCAGCGACCACAATAAAGCGACGGCAACATGACCCGAGCAACGCGCATCACCGACCCTTCCTACGAGCTGATGGACGACCACAACGGCCTGTCCATCATCTATCGCCAGCACGGCTTCCCCTGCCCGCTGGTGCGCTGGCATTTCCACAAGGAATACGAACTGCACCTGATCGTCGCCAGCTCGGGCAAGGTATTTATCGGTGACTACATCGGCAACTTCTACCCGGAAAGCCTGTTTCTCACCGGCCCAAACCTGCCCCACAACTGGATCAGCCAGGTGGAGGAAGACGAGGTAGTGCCCAAGCGCGACATGCTGGTGAACTTCACCGATGAGCTGTTCGAACACGGCAGCCACATCTTCGCCGAACTCAAGAGTCTGACGCCGTTGCTCGAGCGTGCCCAATACGGCATCGAATTCCGCTGCAAAAAGACCATCGCCCAGGCCATGACCCTGATGCAGCAGATCGAGGACGCCCACGGCATGGCACGTCTGGGGCACTTCTTTATCCTGCTGGAGGTGTTGAGCGCCTGTGAGGACTACCAGCTGTTGTCCGGCGTGACCACCCCGCAGCAAGCCGACGAACACAGCATCGACCGCACCAACCGCGCGGTGGACTACATCTTTGCCCACTACGCCCGGGAGTTGCCGCTGGAGGAAGTGGCGGAGTACCTGGGGATGAAGCCGACGTATTTTTCCCGGGTGTTCAAACAGGCTACGGGGCGCACGTTCATTGAGTTCGTCAACCGGCTGCGCATCAGCAAGTCCTGCGAATTGCTGGCTGATGGCGACAAGGCGGTGACGGATGTGTGCTTTGAGTCGGGCTTCAACAATATTTCCAACTTCAATCGGCGGTTTCAGCAGCTCAAGGGGATGACGCCGTCCCATTATCGGCGGTTGGCGGTGCAGCGGTTGACTGAGCAGAATTTGGCTTGAACGATCGGGCCCACGCTCTGCGTGTGGGGATGTTCTTTTTAATCAGCTTTCAGGCCGTAGCAAGACTCTGCGAGAGATCAATCGTGCCCGGAATCAATCAAGGAGAAACTGATATTGTTAACTCTAAAATTTTCCAGATAGCTGAGAGTCACCATCACGTTGGGATGTGCCTTTTGGTCCAAATGATATATGTCCGCTCCGCCCCGCATACCCAATCCACCTGGTAGTTTTACGGAGGGCTTGGATTTAATGGGCACACCTAAAGCTTCACGTACGTATCGTTGATCCATATCTAACTTGAACGGTTGAGGTAATTGCCCGACATAGACAAGCTGCCCGACTGTTTGAATCAGGACGATCATTACTTGCTCCAGCCGCTTTGTTTCTGCCCAGAACCATAATTTCACACCGGGTTCTGGATTTTGAATCAGCTCCTCGTTATCAGACGTATCAAAGAGCCGCTTGAGCAGTAAATCCTGAATGAGCCCTTCGCTCACCAATTTGTGATAAGGAAAACCAAGCCCTCCTACTAAACAACTGATCGTAACGGCGCCCACCAGTACCCTCCTGAGTTTGGTTAATGTCATCACTGCTGACGAGAGGCTCCAATACCGAACTCATCACCTGCACTTGATTAAAATCAAAGAACCACTATCTGCGCTTGGCGTTGCAGCGGCTAAACTGAGCAGAATCTGGCTCGAAACAAGTCAAACTAACTGGCTTATTCTCCGCCGCACAATGCAAAAGTGAGCGTTTCGACCATCATTTCGGCATTGTAGCTGAAACCTACACGGACCGGAAACTGGACCCACTCTTCGTTTTTCGCGGTATCCAACAACGGCATCAATGATGCCTCTGAAAATCAAGCCCTCACTGATCAACCCGGCGTAATTGCGTCCCAGCCGGTTGATCAAATTGTTAATCGCTGCAGTATCCATGAATACCACCCTTGTTTCTGATTTATATTGTGCCGCTGAGAATGATCAATCTCTATGCATAGATACGCGGAGATTAATTGGTGACTTGCTTGATCCAACGACTAATCGCCACAGGTGGACATTGTCTCCTATCGAGGATTAGGGACAGCACAGAGCAAGCGATCACCAGTTTTGCAACTGGCGATCATATTGGCAGTTCACCTGCTCCATGCTTGAGGCAACACGCTCCTAATTTATCACCGAGAAACTGATATTGTTTACAGCATAGTTTTCAAGATAACCAATTATAACTTTTGCATTCGGATGCCATTCGCTGGACAACTTATATGCATCCCACCCTCCCCGTATACCCAGCCCCCCCGGAAGCCTGGCACGACCTCTCGAATCCATAGGTTCTCCCAAAGCACTACGCACACTTTGCTGATTAATCATCAGGGAAAATGGTGTGGGTAACCCTCCAGCATAAACCGGTTGCCCGACCGTCGGGATGAGTGTGATCAGGATCTGCTTCAGGGACTTGGTCCTGTCATTGAAGAGCAACTCCACTCCCTCTACTGGACGCATGGTCGGCCAATCGCTGTCCTCAAATGGCTTCACCAGCGGTTGATTGGGAATCTTCCCACTTGCTACAAGTTCGGTGAAACCGAGTCCCAAACTCTCCACCCACAACTTAATCGTTGGCGCGTCCATTAATACCACCCCATTTTTTTATTGATTTTATGCATCTTGGTCCGCGCATCCTCAAGGTCCCCTTCTTTGAACCCTTCCTCAAGCATGTAGGGCTTTATTGCATTAAAATTTCGTTCTGCCGCACCTCGTAAATCAGCCGCATCCACCTGTCGTTTGAATTTTGTGTTTCTGCCTCCGAAGGTCTCACTGTATTTCTGATGAACACGAGACGGTATCGCGATGCTCACAGCGTTTTTCATTGCCTGCTTCCGATCAATCTCATCAAGATGCGGAAAATTTTCCACCAAGTAATGCTCTAACGCCGCTTGGGAAGGCATGTGATCCAAGTGCATGCCTTCACGAGGCCGTCCACTGAAAGCCCTATAGATGTCGACCTCCAACGGCCTGACCGCCGGCTTGGCAAACACCAGATACAACGGCGGCACACCCGAATCAGCCGGAAACGAAATGATCGTATCCTGCCAGGTGATGTTTTCTGCATCCCGTCCTGGATAGTGACTGATTGCCGAATCTTGCCCCACCGCAACTGGATGAACAAACACGTTATCCAAGCGTTCCGGTGTACCGGGATACGGGCTCGGCACGCTGACAACCGGGCCGTGGTTCGGCGTCCAGGTGATGCTGATGCCATCCAGCACCGCGACCATCGCGCTGTGATCCTCATTCCACCGGGCTTGCGCAACGGGTACGCGGTCAGCGCCACTGCCAGGTTGGGTATGTAGGCCGTAAACACGCAGTTCACCGGACTCATCCTGGCGAAACTGGAAACGCACCCGCGTACTGGCCGAACGCATCCCCTCCAACTGCTCCGGGGTGTATAGCGTTGAATCACCGATATCCCGTGGCCAAAAGGCCAGCAGCACAAGGTTGAGGGCCGAACTGGCTCCGGCCAAGCCTCGTACAGCCCAGGCACCGAGGTCGCTGCCGAGTGTGCCTGCTACCCTGCCGACGGCGCCCGTCGTACCGGTTGAGGCCATGACGGCCGTGGCGCCGAAGTTTCTGGCGTTTTCCGTGCCGGTTCCCGCGGCTGTAGAACCGGCGGGTACCGAAACGCATGATTTGGCGAAAACGCAGGTATCAGCGGCACGATTCGGCGCAGCGGGCGCGGCTACGTTGAAAGGTGTCGCGGCGGACGCGGTCGGCCCCATTCCAACGGTGGTGAATCGTTGAGGCTGGGGACCGAACTCCTGGCATTTGAAGCGCTGATTGGCAATCAACTCCGGCGGCGGATCGCATTTGCAGATACACAGATCCCCCTCAAGTGCCGCTTGTTTGCCGTTCCACTCTTCGTGCAGATGAGGACCGACGAGCGCGATGAAGCCTTCAGTGCCGCAAGCCGGGCAAGCGACCCGGTCACCCTCCCTTGAGATTAATTCGCCGTTGAAACTGGTGCGCTCACAACCACTGGTCACTTTGCCACCCGCTGTGGTGGTTGAACCCGTGGTGATGTTGTAGCGCCTCACATCTGATTCTCCACGCGATATCCAGGCTTTAGAAGGCCAGGAATACCCTCGCCGTCCGCGTACTCCACCACCTGAGCCAGGTTTTGCAGGCTGCCCGTCACGGTGTCACCGTTGTCGGTAGCGCTGCCGACAATGGCGATGGGCAGACCTTTGTAGATGGCTGCGAAACCTGCTCCCGAGACAATTTCGCTCTCTTTGCCATCGGGGTAGCGCACTCGGTCGCCGACGCACGCGATGCGCAGGTCATGGATCTCGAGGCTGGTGCTTGCAGTAATGATTTCTCCACCCATACGCGTTCTTGAGCCGAGTGTCGCGTAGCCGTAGATAGCTTTGATTGGGCGAGTTGATTGTTGGATTTCAGTATTGGTGTCTTTCATGCTTCGTCCTTTTTTAGCGTGCAGGGGTGCTCAAACGCGATCATGGCGTTGATGTATGCAAAGGGAATAGCGCCGAACTGGCGCAAGAAAATGTTGCTGGCTGGCGCGAAGCCAAACAACTGTCCGTTCGGCTAGGTATTGGGAAAAACAGAAACGTCTTACAAGGCTTTGAGGTTGCCCCCAGGACACTCGATCTCTAGTCTCCCTACACCGCTGCACACTCAGCGGTCGGGCGTCGCGGCCCGGTTTAATCAGATGCAAAGTGCCATTTCCGCTTTTAGTCGGCGTTTTTTTATCGTCTACTGTGCGGCTTATGGTGGCTGTGCGCGGGATACCTTCGGGTATGCCGGTTTCCTGATTCCGGTCCGCGAACCTGCGTACAGCTACCACCCAATAGCGTCGCGGCGAAAGGGTGGTAACTCCACTTAAATCAGGAGTTTCACCATGATCAAACCCACCCCAAATCCCCCAATCGATCCAGCACCCAGCGTGCTGTTCACCGTAAAAGACGGCATCTCTACGCAAGACCTGCTGGTCAACCTAAGCGAATCCCTCGCCTCTGCCTACGCCCTCACCTGCGATTTCGCCTTTGACCTCGACGGCTCACGCCGCGAAGGCGCGCTGGGTATTGCGCAGTTGATCGAGGTGTCTCGGCTGCTGGCTGAACGGGTATTGGCTGATATCGAGGGTTAAGCACCGCACTGATCGTTCCCACGCTCCGCGTGGTAACGATGCCGAGTGCAAAAAAGTATCAGTCCCAGTGCTCCCAAGGATTTGTCACAACCGCATTTGAAGGCTGTAATCAACGCACACTCTTCCTGACACCTTGATAGGAAGACACAACAACAATAACTGTCCTTCCGTAGCCCCTGGGCGCGGAAATGGAGTGCGCGATGAAGTTCACAGCAAAAGTACTGCTTGCCTCTACCTGCATGACTGCATGCATGACCCTCAGCGCCGTCAGCTTTGGCGCGCAAACCCTGACCATTGCCACCGTCAACAACAGCGACATGATCCGCATGCAGAAGCTCTCGAAAACCTTCGAGGCCGAGCACCCGGAGATCAAGCTGAACTGGGTGGTGCTTGAAGAAAACGTGCTGCGCCAACGCCTGACCACCGACATCGCCACCCAGGGCGGGCAGTTCGATGTCTTGACCATCGGCATGTACGAAGCCGCACTGTGGGGCGCCAAGGGTTGGCTGGAACCCATGAAGGACCTACCGGCGTCCTACGACCTTGACGACGTGTTCCCGTCGGTACGTGACGGCCTGTCCGTCAAGGGCTCGCTGTACGCCCTGCCGTTCTACGCCGAAAGCTCGATCACCTATTACCGCACCGACCTGTTCAAGGACGCCGGGCTGAGCATGCCCGAGCACCCGACCTGGACCCAGATCGGCGAATACGCGGCCAAACTCACCGACAAATCCAAAGAGCAATACGGCCTGTGCCTGCGCGGCAAAGCCGGTTGGGGCGAGAACATGGCGCTGATCACCACCCTGGCCAACGGCTACGGCGCGCGCTGGTTCGATGAGAAATGGCAGCCCGAATTCAACGGCCCCGAGTGGAAGGAGGCGCTGAACTTCTATGTCGACAACATGAAGAAATCCGGCCCGCCGGGTGCGTCCAGCAACGGCTTCAACGAGAACCTGGCGCTGTTCAACAGCGGCAAGTGCGCGATCTGGGTGGACGCCAGCGTGGCCGGCTCGTTTGTCACCGATAAAACCCAGAGCAAGGTGGCCGAGCACGTCGGCTTTACCTTCGCCCCGCACGAGAAGACCGACAAGGGCACCTCGTGGCTGTACTCCTGGAGCCTGGCGATCCCCACCAGTTCCAAGGCCAAGGACGCCGCCAAGGTGTTCACCAGCTGGGCCACCTCCAAGGAATATGGCGCATTGGTCGCCAAGACCGACGGCGTCGCCAACGTCCCGCCAGGCACGCGCAAGTCGACCTACAGCGATGAGTACATGAAGGCCGCACCGTTCGCCAAGGTGACCCTGGAATCGCTGAAAGTGGCGGACCCGACCAAGCCCACCGAAAAACCGGTGCCGTATATCGGTATCCAGTTGGTGACCATTCCCGAGTTCCAGGCGATTGGTACCCAGGTCGGCAAGTTCTTCTCGGGTGCGTTGACCGGTCAGCAGACCGTGGATGCCGCATTGACCGCCGCACAGACCACCACCGAGCGTGAAATGAAGCGGGCCGGTTACCCCAAATAAGCCAGCCTCACCACCGTCAAATGTGGGAGTGGGCTTGCCCCCGATAGCAGTGGATCAGCCAACTGATTCATCACCTGATACACCGCTATCGGGGGCAAGCCCCCTCCCACATTGACCGCGCTCCGATTCGTATCCGACTGGTCTTGATCCTAATGAATACACCCGTCAAAAACCGCCTGGCCAACCCCGGCTGGTTCCTCGTCAGCCCCTCGGTGGCCCTGTTGCTGCTGTGGATGATCGTGCCGCTGGGCATGACCCTGTACTTTTCGCTGATCCGCTACAACCTGCTCTACCCCGGCGAAAACCAGTTCGTGGGGCTGGAAAACTTCACCTACTTCGTCACCGACTCGGGCTTCCTGCCCGGCGCCACCAATACCCTGCTGCTGGTGGGCAGTGTGCTGTTGATCAGCGTGGTGTTCGGGGTGCTGATCAGTGCACTGCTCGAGGCCAGTGAATTCCTGGGGCGTGGCATCGTGCGGGTGATGCTGATTTCGCCGTTCTTCATCATGCCCACCGTCGGTGCGTTGATCTGGAAGAACCTGATTTTCCACCCGGTGTCGGGGATTCTCGCCGCCGTGTGGAAGTTCTTCGGCGCCGAGCCCGTGGACTGGCTGGCGCACTACCCGTTGCTGTCGATCATCATCATTGTGTCGTGGCAGTGGCTGCCCTTCGCGATCCTGTTGCTGATGACCGCCATGCAGTCCCTGGACCAGGAACAGAAGGAAGCCGCACGCCTGGACGGTGCCGGCGCCATCGCGATCTTCTGGCACCTGACCCTGCCCCACCTGGCCCGTCCGATTGCCGTGGTGGTGATGATCGAAACCATCTTCCTGCTCTCGGTGTTCGCCGAAATCTTCACCACCACCAACGGCGGCCCCGGCTACGCCTCGACCAACCTCGCCTACCTGATCTACAACCAGGCGCTGGTGCAGTTCGACGTGGGCATGGCCTCGGCCGGCGGCTTGATTGCCGTGGTCATCGCCAATATCGCGGCGATCATCCTGGTGCGGATGATCGGCAAAAACCTGACTGACAAGCCTTGAGGGCCGCGCCATGACGCTTCAACAATCCCGCCGCCTGCAAAGCCTGTTGCTCGGCACCCTGGCCTGGGCCATTGCGATCCTGATCTTCTTCCCGATCTTCTGGATGGTGCTGACCAGCTTCAAGACCGAAATCGACGCGTTCGCCACGCCGCCGCAGTTCATCTTCACGCCGACGCTGGAGAACTACCTGCACATCAACGAGCGCAGCAACTATTTTGCCTACGCGTGGAATTCGGTGCTGATTTCCTTCAGCGCCACCGCGCTGTGCCTGCTGATCTCGGTGCCGGCCGCCTACTCCATGGCGTTCTATGAAACCCAGCGCACCAAGGGCACGCTGCTGTGGATGCTGTCCACCAAGATGCTGCCACCGGTGGGCGTGCTGATGCCGATCTACCTGCTGGCCAAGAGCTTTGGCCTGCTCGACACGCGCATTGCGCTGATCATCATCTACACCCTGATCAACCTGCCGATCGTGGTGTGGATGGTGTACACCTACTTCAAGGACATCCCCAAGGACATCCTCGAAGCCGCCCGCCTGGACGGCGCCACCCTGTGGCAGGAAATGGTCCGCGTGCTGCTGCCGATCGCCAAGGGCGGCCTGGCGTCAACCGTGCTGCTGTCGCTGATCCTGTGCTGGAACGAGGCCTTCTGGTCGCTGAACCTGACGTCCTCCAGCGCCGCGCCGCTGACTGCGCTGATCGCCTCCTACTCCAGTCCCGAAGGCTTGTTCTGGGCCAAATTGTCCGCCGTGTCGACCCTGGCCTGCGCGCCCATCCTGATCTTTGGCTGGATCAGCCAGAAGCAGTTGGTACGCGGCTTGTCCTTTGGTGCCGTCAAATAATAATTCCAAGCGGAGGGCCCATCATGGCCAACCTGAAAATCAAGAATCTGCAAAAAGGCTTCGAAGGTTTTTCCATCATCAAAGGCATCGACCTGGAAGTGAACGACAAGGAATTCGTGGTGTTCGTCGGCCCGTCGGGCTGCGGCAAATCCACGTTGCTGCGGCTGATCGCCGGCCTTGAAGAGGTCAGCGAAGGCACCATCGAACTGGACGGCCGCGACATCACCGAAGTGACCCCGGCCAAGCGCGACCTGGCGATGGTGTTCCAGACCTACGCGCTGTACCCGCACATGAGCGTGCGCAAGAATATGTCGTTCGCCCTGGACCTTGCCGGCGTCGACAAGAAAATCGTCGAGAGCAAAGTCAATGAAGCGGCGCGCATCCTGGAACTGGGCCCGCTGCTGGAGCGCAAGCCCAAGCAGCTCTCCGGCGGCCAGCGCCAGCGCGTGGCGATTGGCCGGGCGATTGTACGCAACCCGAAGATTTTCCTGTTCGACGAACCGCTGTCCAACCTCGACGCCGCCCTGCGCGTGCAGATGCGCCTGGAACTGGCGCGCCTGCATAAAGAGCTGCAGGCGACCATGATCTACGTGACCCACGACCAGGTCGAAGCCATGACCCTGGCCGACAAAGTCGTGGTGCTCAACAGCGGCCGCATCGAACAGGTCGGCTCGCCGCTGGAGCTGTACCACCAGCCGGCCAACCTGTTCGTGGCGGGTTTTCTCGGCACGCCGAAGATGGGTTTCCTCAAGGGCAAGGTCACCCGTGTCGAAGGCCAGGGCTGTGACGTGCAACTCGACGCCGGCACCCTGATCAGTCTGCCGCTCAGCGGCGCCAGCTTGAGCGTGGGCAGCGCGGTGACCCTGGGTATTCGCCCCGAGCACCTGGAAATCGCCGCGCCGGGCCACACCACCCTGACCGTCACCGCCGACGTCGGCGAGCGCCTGGGCAGCGACACCTTCTGCCACGTCATCACCGCCAACGGCGAGCCGCTGACCATGCGCATCCGTGGCGACATGGCCAGCCAGTACGGCGAGACGCTGCACCTGCACCTGGACCCGGCGCATTGCCATCTGTTCGACACCGATGGCGTGGCCGTCACCCGCCCCCTGCGCGCCGCCGCCTGATTTCGCGAGTATTACGTCATGAAGCTGAATAAACACACCCTCAACCAGCTGGCACCCGAAGTGCAACGGCCCACCTATGCCATCGCCAGCACATCGCAAGGCATCGCGCATATTGGCGTCGGCGGTTTCCATCGGGCGCACCAGGCGTTTTACACCGATGCCTTGATGAACAGCGGTGAAGGCCTGGACTGGAGCATCTGCGGCGTGGGCCTGCGGGCCGAAGACCGCAAGGCCCGCGACGACCTGGCCGGCCAGGATTATCTGTTCACCCTGTATGAACTGGGCGACACCGACGACACCGAAGTGCGCGTGATCGGCGCGATCAGCGACATGCTGCTGGCCGAAGACAGCGCCCAGGCGCTGATCGATAAACTGGCCGAGCCGGCCATCCGTATCGTGTCGCTGACCATCACCGAAGGCGGCTACTGCATCGACGACAGCAACGGCGAGTTCATGGCCCACCTGCCGCAGATCCAGCATGACCTGGCGCACCCGAACGCACCGAAGACCGTGTTCGGTTTTCTCTGCGCCGCCCTGACCCGGCGCCGCGCCGCCGGCACTCCAGCGTTCACGGTGATGTCCTGCGATAACCTGCCGCACAACGGCGCTGTGACGCGCAAGGCCCTGCTGGCGTTTGCCGCGCTGCACAATGCCGAGTTGCATGACTGGATCCAGGCCAATGTGAGCTTCCCGAATGCCATGGTCGACCGCATCACGCCGATGACCAGCACTGCCCACCGCCTGCAATTGCATGACGAGCACGGCATTGACGATGCCTGGCCGGTGGTGTGCGAGCCTTTTGTGCAATGGGTGCTGGAAGACAAATTCGTCAACGGGCGCCCGGCCTGGGAAAAGGTCGGCGTGCAGTTCACCGCTGACGTGACGCCTTACGAGGAAATGAAGATCGGCCTGCTCAACGGCAGCCACCTGGCCCTGACGTACCTGGGGTTTCTCAAGGGCTACCGGTTCGTTCACGAAACCATGAACGACCCGCTGTTTGTCGCCTACATGCGCGCCTACATGGACCTGGACGTCACGCCGAACCTGGCGCCGGTGCCGGGCATCGACCTGACCGAGTACAAACAGACCCTCGTCGAGCGGTTTTCCAACCAGGCGATTGCCGACCAGTTGGAGCGCGTGTGTTCGGATGGCTCCTCGAAGTTTCCAAAGTTCACCGTGCCAACGATCAACCGCCTGATTGCGGGCGGCCGTGAGACTGAACGGGCTGCACTGGTGGTCGCTGCGTGGGCGTTGTATCTCAAGGGTGTCGATGAGAATGGCGTGAGCTACACCATCCCTGACCCGCGCGCGCAGTTCTGCCAGCAACTGGTCAGCGATGACAGCTTGATCAGCGAGCGCTTGCTGGGGGTTGAAGAGATTTTCGGCACGGCTATTCCCAACTCACCCGCGTTTGTGGCAGCGTTCGAGCGGTGTTATGCAAGTTTGCGCGATCACGGCGTCACTGAAACCCTGAGGCGGTTACTGAAGAAACCGGCTTAAAACTGTGGGAGGGGGCTTGCCCCCGATGAGGGTGTGTCAGTTAATAAATCGTTCACTGACCCACTGCTATCGGGGGCAAGCCCCCTCCCACATTGACCACATTGACAACTCCAACAATAAAACTGCTGAGCACTCCATCATGACCCAGCAAAACCTGTTCCTCGGCATCGACTGCGGCACTCAGGGCACCAAGGCCATCGTCCTCGACGCGTCCAGCGGCAAGGTACTGGGCCTGGGCGCCGCCGCGCACACCCTGCTCAGCGGCGCCAACGGCCGGCGTGAGCAACACACCCAGGAATGGCTGGACGCCTTCACCGAAGCCACTCACCGCGCCTTGCAACAGGCCGGGGTGGACGGCCAGGACATCCTCGGCATCGGCGTGTCCGGCCAGCAACATGGCCTGGTTCTGCTCGACGCCCAGGGCCAGGTGCTGCGCCCGGCCAAGCTGTGGTGCGACACCGAGCCCGCCGCCGAAAACGAGCGCCTGTTACAGCACCTGGGCGGCGAAAGCGGCTCGCTGGAGCGCCTGGGCGTGGTCATTGCGCCGGGCTACACCGTGTCAAAGCTGCTGTGGACCCGCGAACAGCACCCGGACCTGTTTGCGCGCATCGCCCATATTCTGTTGCCCCATGACTACCTCAACTACTGGCTCACCGGCCGCGCCGTCGCCGAATACGGCGATGCTTCAGGCACCGGCTATTTCGACGTGCGCCGCCGTGAATGGGACGTTGCGCTGCTGCAGCACATCGACCCCAGCGGGCGCCTGCAAGCGGCGCTGCCCGAGCTGATCACAGCCGATCAGGCGGTGGGCACGATCCTGCCCGCCATCGCCGAGCGCCTGGGCATCAACCCCAACGCCATCGTCGCCAGCGGCGGCGGCGACAACATGATGGGCGCCATCGGCACCGGCAATATCGCACCGGGCGTGATCACCATGAGCCTGGGTTCTTCGGGCACCGTCTACGCGTTCGCCGACCAGCCCAACGTCAGCCCCCAGGCGTCGGTCGCCACCTTCTGCTCCTCCAGCGGCGGCTGGTTGCCGTTGATCTGCACCATGAACCTGACCAACGCCACCGGCGTGGTGCGCGAGCTGTTCGAGCTGGACTTGAACACCTTCAATGCCCTGGTCGAACAGGCCCCCATCGGCGCGGACGGGGTGAGCATGCTGCCGTTCCTCAACGGCGAACGGGTGCCCGCCCTGCCCCAGGCCACCGGCAGCCTGCACGGCCTGACCATGACCAACCTGACCCGCGCCAACCTGTGCCGCGCGGTGGTCGAAGGCACCACCTTCGGCTTGCGTTACGGCCTGGACCTGCTGCGCCAGACCGGCCTGCAAAGCCTGGGCATCCGCTTGATCGGCGGCGGTTCGAAAAGCCCGCTGTGGCGGCAGATGGTTGCCGATATCATGAACACCGAAGTGGTGTGTACCGAACAAAGCGAAGCCGCAGCCCTGGGCGCGGCGATCCAGGCGGCGTGGTGCCAGTCCGGCGAATCCCTGGCCAGCCTGTGCGACAAATGCGTGAGCCTTGACCCGGCCAGCCGCACCCTGCCGGTGCCGGCCAATGTCAGGGCCTATCAACAGGCCTACGAGCGCTATCAACAGCTTGTGGCAACCCTTTAAGAGCGAACGACTATGTATCTGGTGTGCGGTGAAGCGCTGTTTGATTTTTTCAGCGAGGAGGATGCCAGCGGGCTTGCGTCCAGGGTCAACTACAAGTCGATTGCCGGCGGGTCGCCGTTCAACGTGGCCGTGGGCTTGCGCCGCCTGGGCATCGAGGCCGGACTGTTCGGCGGGGTGTCCACCGACTTCCTCGGCCGGCGCCTGGCGCAGGTGCTCGAGGATGAAGGCGTGAGCCGGCAATTTCTCGTGGAGTTCGCCGCACCGACCACGCTGGCAATGGTTGCCGTGGGTGCCAATGGCTCGCCGCAATACAGCTTTCGCGGCGAAGGTTGCGCCGACCGGCAACTGCAAGTCGCGCATCTGCCGGTACTGGGCGATGAGATTCGCGGGCTGCATATCGGCTCGTTCTCGCTGGTGGTGCAACCCATCGGCGACACGCTGCTGGCCCTCGTCCAGCGCGAAAGCGGCAAGCGCCTGATCAGCCTCGACCCCAATGTGCGCCTTAACCCGCAACCGGACATCCAGCTGTGGCGCGACCGTATCGCCGAGCTGGTCAAGCATGCCGACCTGATCAAGGTCAGCGATGAAGACCTGCACCTGCTCTACCCCGAGCAATCGCCCGAAAGCGTGCTGCAAGGCTGGCTGCAACACCGCTGCCAGCTGATATTTCTCACCCGTGGCGGCGACGGCGCCAGTGTGTTCAGCCGCCGGCACGGCAACTGGTCACAACCGGCTATCGACATCGTGATGGCCGACACGGTGGGCGCCGGCGATACCTTCCAGGCGGCGTTGATCGCCTGGTTGACCGAGCAGCAATTGGATTCGGTTGAAGGGCTGCAACAGCTCAGCCGCGAACAGATCGACGCCATGCTCGGCTTTGCCATCCGCGCTGCTGCGCTGACCTGCACCCGCACCGGGCCGGACCTGCCCTACCGTCGCCAACTAGGCTGACAGCCCCACCGGCCGTGCCCTGCGCGGCCTTTTCCTTTTATCCAAAAACCTTGCCATGCAGCGAACCTGTGCTACACCGAAGAACAGCAGTAACTAAAAACAATACGTAGGACGCGTCATGACCAAGGCATCTGGTTTCCCAACCCGAGCCGTTATTGCTGTCGGCATCCTTTCACTGCAGTACTTCACGCCCCAGCCCGCGCATGCCGCGTGCGCTTTCAGCCCAGGTCCCGGTGACGATACGTTCGTCTGCGACAGCGGCACCAGCACCGCCGGGCTCACCGATCTTCAGGGCAACAACCGCCTGACGCTGCCCGCCGGTGGTACGGGAACCGTCAACGGCCCTGTCACGTTCGGCGCGGGCGAAGATCACATCCTGATCGATGCCGGCAGTATCCTGGGTGCCGTGCAACAAGGCGCCGGCATCGATGACTTCGTCATGAACGGCGGGCGGATTGCTTCGCTGGCCCAGGGTGACGGACTCGATACCTTCCTGATGACCGGCGGCGTCATCGAACGGGAATTCGTCGACGGTGACGTGGCGCGACAAACCGGCGGCACGATTGGCCGGGTCGACATGAAGCTGGACGATAACGTCTACGAGATGACCGGCGGCGAGATCCTCGGCAACCTGGTCACCGGGTTCGGCAAGGACAGGGTCGACATCTCGGGAACAGGCAGCGTCGGCGGCAACATCAGCACCAGCGGCGGCGACGACATCATTACGGTGAGCGGCGGCGTGATCAAAGGTGAAATCCGCGCCAGTTTCGGCAACGACACGTTCACCTGGCGCAATGGCGGCGAAATCCGGTCTTCCGTCTTGATGGGCGATGGTGACGACACCGCCTTGCTCAGCGCTCTTGATGAAAACCGGTTGGCCGCCACGTCGTCGATTGACGGCGGCCTGGGCAGTGATCAAATGACGTTGGATAACACCACGTCCAGTACGCCCACCCGCTATGTCGGCTGGGAGACGGTCAACCTCAACAATGCATCGCGCTTTGATCTGGCCGGGGACTTTTTCCTCGGTGACAGTGCGAGCAACACCGGTGCGTTCAACATCGATGGCAGCAGTACCCTGGCGGTGAGCCAGGGCGCAATCCGCCCCTACACGGCGGGCCAGCTGGCGACGCTGAACAATGCCGGCACGATTGACATGACCACCGACAACAGCGCGAACAGTTCATTGACGGTGCATGGCAACTATGTGGGCAATAACGGCCAGCTCTGGCTGCAAAGCGCCCTCGGTGATGACAACTCCGCGACCGACAAGCTGGTGGTGTCCGACGGAATTATCGGCGGTCACACGCAACTGGGCGTCACCAATCTGGGCGGTGCAGGCGGGCTGACTCGGAACAGTGGCATCGAGGTGGTCCAGGCCCTCAACGGTACGACCAGCAGCGCAGATGCCTTTGCGTTGAAGGGCTCAGTGTCTGCCGGCGCCTATGAATATCGGCTGTTCAAAGGCGGCGTGACCGCCGGCACGGAAAACAACTGGTACCTGCGCTCGTCGGTGGTGGCCGTGCAGCCACCCGTCGTGCCGCCGGTACCGCCCACCCCGCCGGTGGTGGTGCCTGTTGCACCGATTACACCGACGCCTCCCGTCGTCGACCCCGATGAACCAGCGGTGGAGCCGCCGACCGCGCAACCGGTCGCGCCGATCCAGCCTGCGGTGCCACCGCCGAGCCAGGTCGCGGCAGCCGATTCACCGCAACCTGCCGCCGGCAGCCCGGCACTGCCAACGGCCGTGGTCGGTGCAGAGCCCATCCCGCTGTATCGCCTGGAGGTGCCGGTGTACTCGGTGGTGGTCCCGGCCGCGCAAGTCATGACGCGGATGGCTCTGGGCACCTTTCATGAGCGCCAGGGCGAGCAAAGCCTGCTCACTGAAACGGGCGCGGTTGCCGCCGGCTGGGCGCGTGCCTATGGCGGTGATTTGAACAAGAGCTGGTCGGGCACCGTGTCGCCAAGCTTCGACGGCAGCGTCAAGGGCTATCAGGTGGGGCATGACCTCTACGCTGGGCAAACCGGCGGCGGGCAACTGCAACGTGTCGGCCTGTTCATCGGGCAGAGTCGCTTGCGCGGCGACGTGAAAGGGTTCGCCGAAGGTTTTCAGGACCGGCGCTCCGGGCGGATCAAACTCGACGGTGATAACTTCGGCGCCTACTGGACGCTGACCGACCCCAAGGGTTAGTACATCGACCTGGTGGCCATGGGCACACGCCTCGACGGCGACAACACGTCCGACCGCGGCGTGAAGGTGAACACCAAGGGCGATGCCTTGGCACTCTCCGCTGAAGCGGGTTATCCCATCAGCGTTTCCGAACATTGGGTGGTGGAGCCCCAGCTCCAGATAATCCGCCAGACCATCGACCTGGACAGCCAGCATGACGGTATTTCCAAGGTGTCGTTCGACTCCCAGGCGTACTGGACCGGACGTATGGGTGCCCGCGTCAAGGGTCGCTATCGAGTGGGCAATACGCCCGTCGAACCTTATGTGCGCGTCAACGCCTGGCGCACGTTCGGCGGCAGCGACACGGTGACTTACGATGATGTGGACCGCATCAAGAGCGATCACAAGTCGTCCACCGCCGATGTCGGCGTAGGGGTCGTCGCCCACTTTTCGCCGGCGGTGAGTGTTTACCTGGCGGCGGACTACACCACTGATATGGACGGTGAGGCCCAGAAGGGTGTGGGCGGCAACACCGGGGTGCGCCTGAGCTGGTGAACGGCAGGAGGCCTGGTTAATACCGGCCTCCACGTCAACGCAGGGCCAGGCACACGCTTAAAAACCACGCCCTCCTGCTCGCTGCAGGACCGGCGTGTGCGCCTGCTTGAGGTCTTCACGCAGCCCGGCGATCAGGTTGCAAATGGCGCGACTGCTGTCGAGTTTGTCCGCGCTGATGCCTTTGACCTCCAACTCCACGCGATCACGGTCGCGGTCGTCATACACCTTGATCGTCAGCGACGCATCTTCGGCTTTGGTGCACTCACACCGCTTGGGCAGGAAACTTCCTTCAATAATGCTGCGAAGCTCGAGTTCAGAAAGCATGGCCAACCTCTCCTTGTTTGAGACTGCCAACAGTTTTTATAGGGTCCGGCAGGCACTTGCCCGCCACGTCTCGCCAGCCTTGGAAGACGCCTTCAACTGATGAGCCTACTCGGCAAATTCCATTGCGGTTGTAACCTTTCTTCATAAGCTCAGCGCTTGCTTATACGCCTCACATCCGACAGTTCACATCATCGTCGAACCGCGCCGATTAAACGTTTAACCGTCAGTCTCGGATCGGGCGCAACAGGGGTGGCCGATTTTTCAGCAACATGTGGCAAACAATCAGCCACTCAACCAGCCGTCGAGCGGAGCTTTCGAAAAGCATACGAAACATATACGCTTCGTATATAAATCCTCCACAGTGAAGCTTATGGGCATCGTCAAGATCACCGACCAACTGCACGAACAACTGCGCCTGGCCAGCGCCGCGATGGACCGTTCCATCAACGCCCAGGCCGAGTTCTGGATCAAGATCGGCCTGCTTGCCGAGCTCAACCCTCAGTTGCCCTACAACGACCTGATCAACAAACTGTTGCTGGACAAACCCGACCTGATCAGGGGGCGCAGCCAATGATCAAGACGCCGCAACAGCTTGCGCTGATGCGCGAGTCCGGGCGCCTGCTGGCCCAGGTGTTCAGCATGCTCGACGGTTTCGTCGCCGCCGGCCGCTCCACCCTGGAACTGGACAGTGCCGTCGAAACCTTCATCCGCCAGGCGTTGCAGGCCCGCCCGGCCAGCCTCGGGCAATATGACTACCCCTTCAGCATCAATACATCGATCAATGAAGTGGTGTGTCACGGCATGCCCAGCGCGAAGCAAATCCTTAAGGATGGCGACATCATCAACATCGACATCACCCTGGAAAAAGGCGGCTTTATCGCCGACTCCAGCAAGATGTACATGATCGGCACGGTGACGCCCAAGGCGCGACGCCTGGTAGAAATGACCTTCGAAGCGATGTGGGCCGGCATCCGCCAGGTCAAGCCCGGCGCGCGCCTGGGTGACATCGGCCATGCGATCCAATGCCATGCGCAGGCCAACGGCTACAGCGTGGTGCGTGAATACTGCGGCCACGGCATTGGCCGGGAAATGCACGAAGAGCCGCAGATCCTGCACTTCGGCCGTCCCGGCACCGGGCTGGAACTGCGCGAAGGCATGGTGTTCACCATCGAGCCGATGCTCAACCAGGGCAGCGCCAAAGTGCGCAGCCTCAAGGATGGCTGGACGGTGGTGACCAAAGACAACAGCCTGTCGGCGCAATGGGAACATACGGTCGCGGTGACGGCGGATGGGTTTGAGGTGTTGACGCTGCAACCGCCGGCATGACCGCGATCGTACCCACGCTCCGCGTGGGAACGATCAGTCGATCAGTCGGGTCAGGCCACCTGCTTGACGGACGCCTCGGCTTCCAGCTCACGCACCAGCGGCAACACGCGTTTGCCGAAGTATTCCACTTCTTCCTGGAAGTGCAGGAAGCCGGCCAGCACCAGGTCCACGCCCACCGCCTTGAGTGCGACGATGCGCTCGGCAATCTGCTGCGGGGTGCCGATCAGGTTGGTCTTGAAGCCGTCGTTGTACTGCACCAGGTCTTCAAAGCTGGACTTGGCCCAGTTGCCCTCGCCTTCCGGTGACGCCTTGCCCGCTTGCCTCGCGGCATCGCCAAAGGCATTGACCGCTTCCGGGTCGGCCTTGTCGATGATGTCCGCCAGCACGGCCCGCGCCTCTTCTTCCGTATCGCGAGCGATCACAAAGGCGTTGACGCCGATCTTTACCGAATGATTATTGGCGGCGGCCTTGGCACGGATATCGTCGACCTGGGCCTTGATGCCTTCGGGGGTGTTGCCGTTGGTGAAGTACCAGTCCGACACCCGCGCCGCCATGTCGCGCGCGGCCCTTGAACTGCCGCCCTGGAACACTTCGGGCTGGCCCAGTGGCTTGGGCCTGAGGGTGTAATTGTTGAAACGGTAAAAGTCACCCTTGAAGGTGAAATCGTCCTGGGTCCACACACCTTTCAAGGCGCGAATGAATTCTTCGGAACGACGATAGCGCTCATCGTGCTCCAGCCACGGTTCGCCGATGGCCTGGAACTCGCCCTTGAACCAGCCACTGACGATATTCACCGCGATGCGGCCGTTGGTGAGCTGGTCGATGGTCGCCAACTGTTTGGCCGCCAGCGCCGGTTGCCAGGGACCCGGCAGGATCGCCGCAATCACCTTGAGGGTGGTGGTCGCCGCGAGCAGCGCGTGGCTGAACGCCACCGACTCGTGCTGGTTCTCCGCGCCGTAGCCGGCGGTGAAACGAATCTGGGTCAGGCCATATTCAAAGCCGGCGGCTTCGGCCAGTTGCGCCAGTTTACGGTTGTAGTCGATGCCCCAGTGGGTGCGCTGCTCGATCTTGCTGACCACCAGCCCACCGCTGACGTTGGGCACCCAATAGGCAAATTTCACGGCGTGTTGACTCATTGGAGGTACCTCGCACAAAGGAATGTAGGAGGACTTGAGCAGCAAGCGTGCCAGCTATGGGTACACGCCCTGCCCTTGCGGGTTGTGGCGCGAAACCTCGGGGTTACGCAAGGCGCCGCAACTGTCATGCAACACTGCGTTTTGTGCAAACGCTGTTGCTGGAGCAACAGCGGCTTGCCTCCTCGCGCCGTAAACACGGGCCGCCGCGCCCGGCACGGACTGTGCAAACACCCAGGGACTTGATCACAGCCCAGGAGCCGCACCCATGACCGAGCAACACGTCATCAACCCGCTGTCCATCGGCGTCGACTACCCCGCCCTGGCCGAACGTTTCCGTCCCATCTTCCAGCGCGTCGCCGACGGCGCGGTGGAACGCGAACACAGCCGCACCCTGCCCCATGAGCCGATCCGCTGGTTGAAGGAAGCCGGTTTTGGCGCGGTGCGCGTGCCGGTGGAATATGGCGGCGGCGGCGCGTCGCTGCCGCAGCTGTTCGAACTGTTGATCGAACTCGCCGCCGCCGACTCCAATGTGCCCCAGGCCCTGCGCGGGCATTTTGCGTTCGCCGAAGACCGCCTGAATGCGCCGCCGGGCGCGGCGCGCGAGGTGTGGTTCAAGCGCTTTGTCGACGGCGACATCGTCGGCTGCGCCTGGACCGAAATCGGCAATGTCGCTATCGGCGACGTGGTCACCCAGGTCAGCCCCAACGGCGACGACTGGACACTCAACGGTGAAAAGTTCTACAGCACCGGCAGCCTGTTTTCCGACTGGATCGATGTATACGCCCAGCGCAGCGACACCGGCGCCGACGTCATCGCCGCCACCCGCACGCGCCAGCCCGGGGTGGTGCAAAGCGATGACTGGGACGGCTTCGGCCAACGCACCACCGGCAGCGGCACCACGCGCTTTACCGATGCCGTGGTCGAAGGGCAAAACGTGATCGACTTTGCCACCCGCTTCAAATACCAGACCGCGTTCTATCAACTGGTACTGCTCGCCACCCTGGCCGGCATCGGCCACGCGGCGCTCAACGACGTCGCTCATCAGGTACGCACGCGCAAACGCATCTACAGCCACGGCAACGCCCCGCATGTCAGCCAGGACGCGCAGGTACAACAAGTGGTAGGCGAAGTCGCCGCGCTCGTCTACGCAGCCCGCGCCAGCGCATTGCAGGCCGCGCTGCCGGCGCAACGGGCCTACCTGGCCCGCTTCGGTGGCGATAACGCAGCAGAGCGCGAAGCCAACGTCGCCGCCGAAATCGAATCCGCGACAGCCCAGGTGGTGGTGTCGGAATTGATCCAGCGAGCCACCAGCCAACTGTTCAACGCCCTGGGAGCCTCCGATGTGCGCCAGGGCAAAGCCCTGGACCGGCACTGGCGCAATGCGCGAACCGTGTCATCGCACAACCCGCTGATCTACAAGGCACGGATCGTCGGCGACTGGGTAATCAATGGCACCGAGCCACCGTTCGTCTGGCAGATCGGCAACGGCCCGGCGAAAGCCTAATGCCCGTAGGAGCGAGCTGGCTCGCGAAAAACTCACAGGCACCGCGTTTATTCAGGAAGCCCGCGTTATCGTTGACGTTTTTCGCGAGCAAGCTCGCTCCTACACAAAGCAGCCGCCCCCACCCGTAACCACGATGCGCAGCGAGTCGCTCTTGATCTTGATCTCAGGCGCCCCGTTAAACCACGCTGGCCGAACGCAGGCTTGAATCCGTGGGCAACCCGGCAGGACGCCGGGTTAGCCGCACTGGGCCAGGGATGGCCCATTGCGGCGGCCCACGGATTCAAGCCGGAGAGAGGGCACACCGAGCCCAGGCGAGGTGCCGAGTGGTGGGGCAAGAGCGTTTTGCTTACTTTTGCGCTTTTCAAAAGTGAGCCGCTGTAAAAGCGGAACCATTAGCAGCCGTTACCGCAGAAACGGATATGTACTCGGTCCAATCCAACATCCTGGTCGGCCCAGAGGCCGCCATCGGGGGCAAGCCCCCTCCCACATGAGTCAGGTGGATAACAGTCGGATGAGAGGCCGACAAAGCCCCCACATCGGGCCCCCCGCCCACCCTAGAACGCCAGCTTGTAACCCACCGCCATCAACATCACCGCCAGACACGGACGCAGCACACCATCCGGAATCCTGCCCGTCATATGACTGCCCAGATAAATCCCCGGCAGCGAGCCCATCAGCAGAAACCCCAACAGATGCCAATCCATATTGCCCATGCTCGCATGACCCAGCCCCGCCACCAGAGTCAGCGGCACCGCATGGGCGATCTCGGTACCCACCAGGCGGCGCGTGGCTAGAAACGGATACAGAATAAACAGCGCCACGGTCCCCAGCGCGCCAGCGCCGATGGACGTCAGCGCCACCATCGTGCCGAGCACCGCGCCCGTCACCACCGTCAGCGCATTCAAATTGCGCGGGCGCATGGCGTAGTCGTCACCGGCATGGCGCTGGGCGAACGCCAGCAAACGTTGCTTGAACAGAATCGCCAGGGCCGTCAGCAACAACACCACGCCCAGCGCCTGCTTGATCACCGCATTCATCGCGCTGGGGTCGGTGTGCAGGCTGGCGAGGAACCACAGGGTCAGCAACACTGCCGGCACGCTGCCCAGGGTGAGCCAGCCGGTAATGGTCCAGTCGATGTTCCTGTTCTTGCTGTGCACCAGCACTCCACCGGACTTGGTGATGGCGGCATACAACAGGTCAGTACCCACGGCAGTGGCCGGATTGATGCCGAACCACAACAGGATCGGCGTCATCAACGAGCCCCCACCGACGCCCGTCATGCCTACGATAAACCCTACGATCAGGCCGGCAACCACGAACCCCACATTACCCACATCCATCAAAGCTACCTGCGGCCTTATAAATTTCTGGCGGCAGGATAGCGATTTTTCTTATAACGACTTATACCAATATGATCTGACTTTATGCCTTTTTAACCAGGCACGACGACCCAGGCAATCTCCTGCGCAGTCAATGTGCCTTGATCAATCGACGCTGGGCAACCACACGCGAAACCGCGCCCCGCCCAACGGTGAAGCCTCGGCGGTCAAGGTGCCGCCCTGGGCTTCCAGGGCCCGCCGGCTGATGGCCAGGCCCAGGCCAAAGCCCCCGGTGGCGCGGTCGCGGCTGCGGTCCAGGCGATAGAACGGCTCGAAGATGCGTTCGCGCTGATCCGGCGGAATGCCGATACCGTCATCATCCACGCGAATTTCACAGCCTTTGGGGCAGACCTTGACGCCGACCTGGATGCGCTTGTCGCAGTAACGCGTGGCATTGCGCAACAGGTTCTGCAGGGCGCGGGCAGTGAGACGCGGATCGAGGCTGAAGCCCTCCACGGCGCAGTCGAGCGCGACCTCGATGACGATCTCGGGGTTTTCCAGCTCATCGTCGACACTGCCCAATACGCTGTCGATGAACTCATCCAGCACCACCTCCACGCGTTCCGGCAACTGCGCCGGGTTTTGCAGGCGGCTGTAGGACAGCAATTCCAGCACCAGCTCATCCAGCTCCCGAATATGCGCCACCAGGCCCTGCAAGCGTTCCCGGCTGGCCGCCGGCAAATCTTCCGACAGCGCCAGGGCCAGGCCGAAATCCAGGCGCGTCAGCGGTGTGCGCAGCTCATGAGACACCGCGTTAAGCAGGTCGCGCTGCTGGTTCAACAGATGTTCAATGTCATTGGCCATGGCGTCGAACACTGCCGCCAGGCTGCCGATGCTGGAACTCGGCGGGATCTGCGTGCGTTCGGCCAGGTTGCCCTTGCCCAACTGCGCGGCGGTGCTTTTAAGACGTTCCAGGTCGCGCCAATGGGGGCGCAACCACACCAGCAGGCAGGCCAGCAGCGCGGCGCCGACCAGCACGTTCATCGACCAGTACAGCAGGTTCATGTCCAGCGGGTCCGGCGGGATGATCAGTTTGACCGCGAACTGCTCGTTGATCGGCGAGCTGACTTCCTCCATCCAGCCCCACTCACCCAGGCGGACCACCGGTTTGCCCTGCTCCAGTAACCGCTCCTCGGCGGGCGTGTAACGCGCGTCCTGGCGCAGCAGCAATTGCACCTTCAATGGCGCGAAGTCGCGGCTCAGTTGCTCGGTGACCTGCGACCAGCGTTCCACCGGCGCGCGCAGGTATTGCTTGACGATAAGCGTTTGCTGGCCACGGGACTGTTCGACGTTGTAGTTCAGGTAGCGGTGTTCGAACAGCTGGATCACCAGCTTGGGGATCAGGAAAATCGCCGCGCTGTAGGTGACGATAGTGATCAGGTAGAGGCGCAGCAGGACACGAAACATGGCTCAGCATTCCCACTCGGAACGGCTGAACAGGTAACCCTTGCCCCACACCGTCTTGATCTTGCGTGCTTCACCGGCGTGGTCGTCGAACTTGCGGCGCAGCTTGGAGATGGCCACGTCCACCGAGCGGTCGGTGCCGTTGAACTCGATACCGCGCAGGCGCTGCAGGATCTGGTCGCGACTGAGCACTTCACCGGCATGCCGCGCCAGTACCACCAGCAGGTTGTACTCGCCGCTGGACAACTCCACCGCCTGCTCGCGCCAGGTGACGCTGCGCTCGGACAGGTCGATGCACAGGTTGCCCATGATGATGCGGTCGCTGGCCACCTGGGGCTCCGACAGGCTGCTGCGGCGCAGCAAGGTGCGCACACGGGCGAGCAGCACGCGAGGCTCACAGGGTTTGGTCACATAATCGTCGGCGCCCATTTCCAGGCCCAGGACCTGATCGTGGCTGTCGTCACGGGCCGTGAGCATCAGGATCGGCAGGCCCGCCGAGTCCGCGCGCAGCAGACGGCAGACCTGCAGGCCGTCGAGGCCGGGCAGCATCAGGTCGAGGATCACCAGGTCCGGCGGGTTCAGCCGCGCCTGCTCACGGACCAGGTCGCCACGGCTGAGCACGCTGACATGGTAGCCATTGCGCTCCAGGTAGCTGGCAATCAACTCGGAGAGTGCGGCGTCGTCTTCCACCAGGAGGATGTTGGGCATGAAGGTGTTTCCAGAAAATACAGTGAGGTGTCGTACACAAATCCATGTGGCAGGTGGCAAGCCCCCTCCCACATTTGATCTTCATTGCAAGCAAGGTTGTGCAAGGATATACGCCCTCAGCGCCCCGCGCCCCGACCCTTACATTTCTTCACACACGACCTACACAGCTTCACAGCACCACGGCGCAGGTGACTTTAGGATGCACCAGTCAATATTGGGATAAGAGCATGTCAAAGAATCTATTTGCGCCGTTTTGCCTGCTGGCCCTCACACTGGCGCTGAGCGCGTGTGGTCAGTCAGCAGACGAAGCGCCACAAATGCCGCTGGCCAAAGTGCGTGTCGAGACGCTGCAGGCCAAGCCCCTGTCCATCACCAGCGAATTGAGCGGGCGCATCGCCGCGCCGCGCATTGCGCAAGTGCGCGCCCGGGTTGCCGGGGTGGTGATGCAGCGCGTATTCAATGAAGGCCATGACGTGAAACAGGGCGACGTGCTGTTCCGCATCGACCCGGCGCCCTTCAAGGCCGACCTCGACAGCGCCCAGGCCAACCTGAGCAAGGCCGAGGCCAATGCATTCCAGGCACGCCTGCAGGAGCAGCGCTACAGCCAGTTGGTGGAAGGCAACGCCATCAGCGGCCAGGACTACGACAACGCCCGCGCCGCCCTGCGCCAGACCAACGCAGAGGTTGCCGCGCAAAAGGCTGCCGTCGAGCGCGCCAGGCTGAACCTGAGTTACGCCACCGTGACCGCGCCGATTTCCGGGCGCATCGGCCGTGCCCTGGTGACCGAAGGTGCGCTGGTCGGCCAGAACGAAGCCACGCCGCTGGCGGTCATCCAGCAGTTGGACCCGATTCACGCCGACCTGACCCAATCCACCCGCGAGCTCAATGACCTGCGCCGTGCCTTCCGTGCCGGCAGCTTGAAGCAGGTCGGCCAGGACCAGGCCAAGGCCACCCTGATCCAGGACGACGGCAGCCTGTACCCGTTGCCGGGCAAGCTGCTGTTCGCCGAAATCAGCGTCGACCCGGGCACCGGGCAGATCATCCTGCGCAGCGAGTTCCCCAACCCGGACCTCGACCTGCTGCCCGGCAGCTTTGTGCGGGTGCGCCTGGAACAGGCGGTCGACAAGCAAGGCCTGAGCGTGCCGCAACGCGCCATCACCCGCGACAGCGCCGGCATCCCCATGGTGCTGTTGCTGGACGGCGAGCAAACCGTGCGCCAGCAGCCGGTGGAGTTGGGCGCGGTGATCGAGGATCGCTGGATCGTCAGCAGCGGCCTCAAGCCCGGTGACCGCATTGTCGTCGAAGGCCTGCAACATGCACGCCCCGGTGAAAAAGTTGAAGTGGACGACAGCCCGCTCGTGAAGGAATAACCCGCCATGCCGCAGTTCTTTATCGACCGCCCGATCTTCGCCTGGGTGGTGGCCTTGTTCATTTTGCTGGCCGGCGTCCTTGCGATCCCGCAATTGCCGGTGGCCCAATACCCCAACGTCGCGCCGCCGAAGGTGGAAATCTACGCGGTGTACCCTGGCGCTTCGGCCCAGACCCTGGATCAAAGCGTGGTCAGCCTGATCGAGCAGGAGCTTAACGGCGCCGATCACCTGTTGTATTTCGAGTCCCAGAGCAGCCTGGGTTCGGCGACCATTACCGCCACGTTCCAACCGGGCACCAACCCGGAGATGGCGCAGGTGGATGTGCAAAACCGTCTCAAGGCGGTGGAGTCGCGCTTGCCGCAAGCCGTGACGCAACAAGGCTTGAAGGTGGAAAAAGTCTCGGCCGGCTTCCTGCTGCTGGTAACGCTGACATCCGAGGACGGCAAGCTCGACGACGTGGCGCTCAGCGATTACCTGGCGCGCAACGTGATGAACGAACTCAAGCGCCTGAACGGGGTGGGCAAGGCCCAGCTGTATGGCGCCGAGCGCGCCATGCGCATCTGGATCGACCCGCAGAAGCTGATCGGCTTCAACCTCACCCCGGCCGACGTGAATGCCGCGATCAGCGCGCAGAACGCTCAGGTCTCCGCCGGCAGCATCGGTGATCTGCCCGCGACAAACACCCAGGAAATCACCGCCGCCATTCTGGTCAAGGGCCAACTGTCGACGCCGGCGGAGTTCGCCGACATCGTCCTCAAGGCCAACCCTGACGGCTCTACCGTGCGCATCGGCGACGTGGCGCGGGTGGAAGTCGGCAGCCAGGAATACCAGTTCTCCACCCGTCTGAACGGCAAGCCGTCCACCGCCGTCAGCGTGCAGCTGTCGCCCGGCGCCAACGCGCTGAACACCGCGAACCTGGTGCGGGCGAAGATGGACGAGCTGTCGCGCTTTTTCCCGGCCAATGTGGAATACAAGATTCCGTACGACACCTCGCCGTTCGTGAAGGTCTCGATTACCAAGGTGGTCTACACCTTGCTCGAGGCGATGGCGCTGGTGTTCGCGGTGATGTTCCTGTTCCTGCAGAACGTGCGCTACACCCTGATCCCCACGCTGGTGGTGCCGATTGCACTGATGGGCACCTTCGCTACCATGCTGTTGCTGGGCTTTTCAATCAACGTGCTGACCATGTTCGGCATGGTGCTGGCGATCGGCATCCTGGTGGACGATGCGATTGTGGTGGTGGAGAACGTCGAGCGGATCATGGCGACCGAGGGCCTGTCGCCCAAGGAGGCGACGAAAAAGGCCATGGGCCAGATCACCGGCGCCATCATCGGTATCACCCTGGTGCTGGTGGCGGTATTCCTGCCGATGGCGTTCATGCCAGGCTCCGTGGGGGTGATCTACCAGCAGTTTTCGCTGTCGATGGCCACCTCGATCCTGTTCTCGGCTTTCCTGGCCCTGACCTTGACGCCGGCCCTGTGCGCCACCTTGCTCAAGCCGATTGCCCAGGGCGAGCACCATGCCAAGGGCGGCCTTTTCGGCTGGTTCAATAAACGCTTCGAACAGCTCACCGATCGCTACGAAGGCTGGGTGGCCTACGCCCTCAAGCGCAGCGGCCGCTACCTGCTGATCTACCTGGTGCTGCTGGTGGGCCTGGGGTTGTTGTTCAGTCGCCTGCCCTCCTCGTTCCTGCCGGTGGAAGACCAGGGCTACACCATCACCGATATCCAGTTGCCACCGGGCGCGAGCAAGAACCGCACGGTGCAGGTGGCCGAGCAGATCGAGGCGCACAACGCCACGGAACCGGGGGTGGGCGATACCACCATGATCATGGGCTTCAGTTTTTCCGGCTCCGGGCAGAACGCGGCGCTGGCGTTTACCACGCTCAAGGACTGGTCCGAACGCGGCGGCGATGATTCGGCTTCGTCGATTGCCGACCGCGCCAACATGGCCTTCAGCGAGCTCAAGGATGCGATTGCCTTCGCAGTCCTGCCACCCCCGGTGGACGGTCTCGGCACCTCCAGCGGCTTCGAGTTCCGCCTGCAGGATCGCGGCGGCGTCGGCCACGCGGGGTTGATGGCCGCGCGCACCACGTTGCTCAACGCTGCCGCGAAAAGCCCGATCCTGGCCAACGTGCGCGAAAGCGCCCTGGCCGAAGCGCCGCAGATACAGCTGGAAGTGGATCGCAAGCAGGCCAATGCGCTGGGCGTGCCGTTTGCCGACGTCGGCAATGTATTGTCGTCGGCCATCGGTTCGGCCTATATCAACGATTTCCCCAACCAGGGACGCATGCAGCGCGTGGTGGTGCAGGCCGAAGGCGACCAGCGCAGCCAGGTGGCGGACCTGATGAAGATCAACGTGCGCAACAACGCCGGAAAAATGGTGCCGCTGTCGGCGTTTGTCGCAGCCAAGTGGACCCAGGGCCCGACGCAGCTGACGCGCTACAACGGCTACCCCGCCATCGCCATCAGCGGCGAAGCGGCGCCAGGGCACAGCACCGGCGAGGCGATGGACGAAATCCAGCGCCTGGTCAGCCAGTTGCCCGCAGGTTTGGGCCAGGAATGGACCGGGTTGTCCTTGCAGGAACGCCTGTCCGGTTCCCAGGCGCCGATACTGTTGGGCCTGTCGCTGCTGATCGTGTTCCTGTGCCTGGCGGCCTTGTACGAGAGCTGGTCGATCCCGACCTCGGTATTGCTGGTGGTGCCGCTGGGTGTGCTTGGGGCGGTGCTGGCGGTGAGCTTGCGCGGCATGCCCAACGATGTGTTCTTCAAGGTCGGCCTGATCACCATCATCGGGCTGTCGGCGAAGAACGCGATTTTGATCATCGAGTTCGCCAAGGACCTGTATGACCAGGGCGAAGACTTGATCGACGCCACCTTGAAAGCCGCGCGCCTGCGCCTGCGCCCGATCATCATGACCTCGCTGGCGTTCATCCTCGGTGTGGTGCCGCTGGCGATTGCCACCGGGGCCAGTTCGGCGAGCCAGCAGGCCATTGGTACGGGGGTGATTGGCGGGATGATTACGGCGACGCTGGCGGTGGTGTTTGTGCCGGTGTTTTTTGTGGTGGTGATGAAGCTGGTGCGCAAGCGTCAATAAGGTATTTATGATCTAAGGAATCAAGCTTTTAGACTGTCAATTCTGACAGTATACGAGGCGATTCCTTCTGCACTAAATTGAGGGTGAATCGACGGAAACACCCCTCGATCCGGTCAAGGAGAATGATCATGCTGGGTAAAAACAAGTTTCGATGCACGACGGGCAAATACGAAAGCGATACCTCGTTAGACCAATCTTACCGATACAGATCAACCAAGGTCAGTATGAAGACCACGGCCATCTATCAGGTCAGGGTAGAAACCGAGGACAGTAACTTCCCTGCTGCTTCCCCCCTGAAGGTTTACTTGCTTCTGGGTGCGGACGCCCCCCCGCAGGCTGACGGTGCGCCAGTCGGAGATAACCAATTCTTTCAAGTACTGGTCTGGTATCCAGTAGGGAATGATTTCTATCGACTTGACAGCGCAGACAGTGGCCTCGTCACTTATAACTTTGACAGCAAAGAACAAACGTTTAACGCAAAAATCAGCTTTGCAGTTGAAGGTAACAACTCCGAACCGGGTTATAAATTTACCAACGGAAAGGTGGAGGCCAGAGGCATAGACTCTGACTATTAAATTAGTGCAAACATTTGGCTTATAAGGCTGCATTTGGCGCTTTCAAGCACGCACGCGTTCGAATAGGCTTGGGCACTCAGTCCCCCTTGTGTTTTGAGTGCCCATGCCCTTCCTAGCCCGCACCCACCCTCGCCTCTCATCCGCCGCCGTGCTGGGCCTCGCCGTCGGCATCCTGGCGCCGGCCGACACCCTCGCGAGCAAAATCCTGATCGGCTGGAACGCCGGCGTCTGGACCTACCTGGTACTGATGCTGTGGCTGACCATTCGCGCCAAGGCCGAGGACGTCAAGCGCATCGCCGAAATCGAAGACGAAAACGCCGGGCTGGTGCTGTTCATGGTGTGCATCGCCGCCATCGCCAGCCTGGCAACCATTGCCTTCGAATTGGTGGGCAGCAAAGACCTGGCCCCCAGCGAGCGCCTGTTGCACTACGGCTTCACCGGCTTGACGGTGATCGGTTCGTGGCTGCTGATCGGGGTGATCTTCAGCGTGCACTACGCCAGGCTCTATTACACCTGGAGCGGCAAGGAACCGGCCCTGCGCTTTGCCGAAGGCTTGCTCACGCCCAATTATTGGGATTTTCTGTATTTCTCCTTCACCATCGGCGTGGCGGTACAGACCTCGGATGTGGGCGTCGCCACCCGTGGCCTGCGCAAGGTCGTGCTGGGGCAATCGTTGATCGGCTTTGTGTTCAATACCGCGATCCTGGGGTTCTCGATCAATATCGCCGCCGGCCTGTTTGGCTGAGCTGCACAAACCTTCTAGACGTCAGGCCGCCCTGCGACGTTAATGACGGTACTGACTCATTCTCGGTGTTCTATGGCCGCGCACAATTGGATCGACCTGTCCCAGGACGCCGACACCGGCATCGAGACCCTGCGCGCGCATTTTGAGGGCCACGCCTATGATCCGCACTGGCACGACAGCTACCTGATCGGCGTCACCGAGCAAGGCGTGCAGCAATTCAACTGCCGCCGCACGCGCCATAACAGCGTGCCCGGCCAGGTGTTTTTGGTGGAACCCGGCGAGTTGCACGACGGCGACGCACCTACCCCGGACGGCTTCACCTATCACATGCTCTACCTTGACCCGCACTGGTTGGCGCGCGAAGTGAGCGCGGTGTTCGAAGAGGCGCCGCCGCACAGCCAGTTGAGTTTTGCCAGCACCTTGACCCGCGATCCGCGCCTGGCCCTGGCCACCAGCCAGGCGTTCCAGACCCTGCACAGTGGGGAGCTGCGCATTGTGCGGCAACGCGCCATGGACCAGCTGCTGGAGCGCCTCACCGGCCAACTCCACTGGCGCACCCGCTACCACGAGGACCCGCGCTTGCCGCAGGTGGCGTACAAGGCCCGGGACTACCTGCATGCCCACCTGCACGCCGACGTCGGCATGGACCAACTGGCCCTGGCCTGCGGGGTCGACCGCTTCCGCCTCAGTCGCGCCTTCAAGAGCGCCTTCGGCCTGCCGCCTCACGCCTACCTGGTGCAATTGCGCCTGGCCCGCGCCCGGCATTTGCTGGCCAGGGGCGAGCAACCGGCGGATGTGGCAATTGCCCTGGGTTTTGCCGACCAGAGCCACCTGGGCCGCTGGTTCGTGCGCGCCTACGGCCTCACGCCCGCCGCGTACCGCAAGCGCTGCTCAAATCTTCCAGACAGCTAATGCACAGGCTTGTGAACATGGACGCCATCGAGTGTTTTTGGAGTTGCTGTCATGTTCGCGTTTATCTTGTTCGCCTTTGTGGCGTCTATCACCCCCGGCCCCACCAATATCCTGGTGCTGAGCAACAGCGCACGCTATGGCCTCAAAGCCGCTGTGCCGATCATTTTCGGCGCGTGCGCCGGGGCTGCCGGCCTGGTGTTGCTGGTGGGGACCGGGTTCGGCCAGTCGCTGGTGCAAGTGCCCGGGGTGCAGGCCGCGATGCAATGGATCGGTGTCGCCTGGCTGACCTGCCTGGCCTGGCAAATCTTCAGCGCGCCTGCCCGAGCCATCGAGGTGCATGGCGTCGAAAAGCCCCTCGGCCTGATTGGCGCCGCCGCGCTGCAATTGATCAACCCCAAGACCTGGATGATGGCACTGGCAGTGGTGAGCGTATTTGCCGGCAACGGTGAGGCGCGCCAGGGTCAGGTAGTGGCCCTGTCCCTGATTTTTTTCCTGATATCCCTGCCCTGCCTTGGCGCTTGGGCGCTGCTGGGCGTCGGATCGTCGCGGGTGTTTCGTTCAGCCGGGGCGATGCAACGCTTCAACCGGGGCATGGCCCTGTTGTTGCTTGTCGCGACCTGGCTGAGTGTGGTGGTGTGATAGGCCGGCTATCGGGCTTTGTCCTACAACAACTTGACGACTTTCCTCATTTGATGGTTTCCTGAAACCGGTTTCAGTGATTCCAATAAAAATAGAAGGTCGATCACCGTGAACAACTTTTCTGCCGCCCAGCGCAGCCGCGTGACCATGCTTGATGTCGCTGAACGCGCCGGGGTGTCCAAAGCCAGCGTGTCACGTTTTATCGGCGACGACCGCGCCCTGCTCTCCGACGCCATCGCCCTGCGTATCGAGCAGGCCATCGCTGAACTCGGCTACCGCCCCAACCAGATGGCTCGCGGCCTCAAGCGCGGGCGCACACGCCTGATCGGCATGCTGGTGGCCGATATCCGCAATCCTTATTCCATCGCGGTGATGCACGGTGTCGAAACCGCCTGCCGACAGCATGGCTACAGCCTGGTGGTGTGCAACACCGACCGCGATGACGAGCAGGAGCGCCAGCACCTGGCGGCACTGCGCTCGTACAACATCGAAGGACTGATCGTGAACACCCTCGGCCATCACCTCGACCAACTGCTGGAACTGCAACGGGAAATGCCCCTGGTGCTGGTGGACCGCAAGGTCGAGCCGCTGCACAGCGACCTAGTGGGGTTGGACAACCCGGCGGCAGTGCGCATGGCGGTGGAGCACCTGGAGCAACAGGGTTATCGCGACTTGCTGCTGGTCAGCGAAGCCACCGATGGCACCAGCTCGCGCCTGGAGCGCCTGGACAGTTTCAAGGCCGAAATCGCCCGGCGTCCGGCGTTGACCGGTGCCATGGTCGAACTGGATGGCGAGCTGGAAAGCCGCCTGCGAACCTTTCTGGCCAAGCCCGGCCCCAAGGCGCTGTTTTGCGCCAACGGTGTTGCTGCGCTGGCCTGCACCCGCGCGCTGAAAAACCTGGGCTGCAACCTGTTCGATGATGTCGGCCTGATCGCCCTGGATGACCTGGAGTGGTATCCGCTGGTCGGCAACGGCATCACCGCCCTCGCCCAGCCCACCGAGGCGATTGGCGCCACCGCGTTTGACTGTCTGCTCAAGCGCCTGCGTGGCGACACAGCCCCCACCCGCACCCTCGATTTCCTGCCCCAACTGATCATCCGAGGCTCTACCCAACTCCCTGTAGGAGCGAGCTTGCTCGCGAAAATCGCCAACGGTAACGCCGCGACTCTGGTTTAACGCGGCGCTCTCTGGTTTTTCGCGAGCAAGCTCGCTCCTACAGAGTCGTACATTCTTTCAAGAAAAAATGAAACCGGTTTCAGAGGTAAACAATAATGCATGAATTTCCCGTTTCCATCAGCCTGTCCAGCTACGGCGCCGACCTCGTGCGCCAGCAGGGCCAATTGAGTTTTGTCACGCTGCTGAGCGCTGCCGGTGCCCGGCGCATCGAGTGGCGTGAAGAACTGCTCACCACCGAACAGCCCGACACGCTGGCCCGCGCCGCCGCCGAGCGAGGCCTGGACTCGGTGTTTTCCTCGCCCCTGGAACTCTGGGTGGCCGGGCGTGCCCAGCCCAATCCGGACCTTGCCGCCACCCTCGACCGCGCCCAGGCCTTCGGCTCGGGCTGGCTGAAAGTCTCCCTGGGTTACTTCACCGACACCAACGACCTGGAGAGCCTGCAGGCCCTGCTCGATCGCCACGCGGTCAAGCTGCTGGTGGAAAACGACCAGACCCTGCACGGCGGCCGGATCGAGCCGATGCAACGCTTCTTCACCGAGGTCGAACGCCTGGGCCTGCCTGTAAAGATGACCTTCGACATCGGCAACTGGCAGTGGCAGGACCAGTCCGCCCTCACCGCCGCGCGCCTGCTGGGCCGGCATGTGGACTACCTGCACTGCAAGGCCGTCGCCCGTCGCGCGGACGGCAAGCTGGTGGCCGTGCCGCCCGGCGCCACCGATTTGCATCTGTGGGAACAACTGCTCACGCACATGACTCAAGGTATTACCCGGGCGGTGGAGTTTCCGCTGCAGGGCGACGACCTGGTCGAAGTCACCGCGCAACAGGTCGCCACCCTCGCCCGCCTTGGCCAACCCCGTGTGGAGAATGCCCATGTCTGAGATCGATATCCTGTCGTTTGGCGAGACCATGGCGATGTTCGTCGCCGAGCAGACCGGCGACCTGGCCCAGGTCGGCCAGTTTCACAAACGCATTGCGGGCGCCGACAGCAATGTCGCGATTGGCCTGTCGCGCCTGGGTTTCAATGTGGCGTGGCTGAGCCGGGTGGGTGATGACTCACTCGGGCGCTTCGTCGTCGACACCCTGGCCAGCGAAGGCCTGGACTGCGGGCATGTGAGCGTCGACCCGCTGCACCCCACCGGTTTTCAGCTCAAGTCCCGCGAAGAGTCCGGCGCCGATCCCCAGGTGGAATATTTCCGCAAAGGTTCGGCGGCCAGCCATTTGTCGGTTGCGGACATCCACCCGGCCCTGTTGCAAGCGCGTCATCTGCATGCCACCGGAATTCCGCCGGCGTTGTCCGAGGCCACCCGCCAATTGTCGGTGGAGCTGATGACGCAGATGCGCAAGGCCGGGCGCAGCGTGTCATTCGACCCGAACCTGCGCCCGTCCCTGTGGCGCAGCCAGGCGCAGATGATCCGTGAAATCAACGCCCTGGCCGGCCTGGCGGACTGGGTATTGCCCGGCCTCGGCGAAGGCCGCCTGCTCACCGGCTTCGATGACCCGGCGGATATCGCCGCGTTCTACCTCGACAAAGGCGCCGAAGCCGTGGCGATCAAGCTCGGCCCCGATGGCGCCTATTACCGTACCCAGATGGACCAGGGCTTTGTCGCCGCTGTGCGCGTGGACACGGTGGTCGACACCGTCGGCGCCGGTGATGGTTTTGCCGTGGGCATGATCAGCGCCCTGCTGGAAAACGCGAGTTTTCCCGAGGCGGTACAACGCGGCAACTGGATCGGCAGCCGCGCCGTACAGAGCCGTGGCGACATGGAAGGGCTGCCCACCCGCGCCGAACTACCCCACCGATCCGTTGCATAACCCACTACCTGTTGCCACAACTACAACAAGCTCAGGAGCAACCTTATGGAAACCGCGAAACTTGCCACCCGCCGTTGGTGGTACATCATGCCCATCGTGTTTATCACCTACAGCCTGGCCTACCTGGACCGCGCCAACTATGGCTTCGCCGCCGCCTCCGGGATGGCCGAAGACCTGATGATCACCCCGGGCATGTCGTCCCTGCTCGGCGCGCTGTTTTTCCTTGGCTACTTTTTCTTCCAGGTGCCGGGGGCGATCTACGCGCAGAAGCGCAGCGTCAAGAAACTGATTTTCGTCAGCCTGATCCTGTGGGGCGGCCTGGCCACCCTGACGGGCGTGGTGTCCAACGCCTACATGCTGATCGTGATTCGCTTCATGCTCGGGGTGGTCGAAGCCGCGGTGATGCCGGCGATGCTGGTGTACCTGTGTCACTGGTTCACCCGTGCCGAACGCTCGCGGGCCAACACCTTTCTGATCCTCGGCAACCCGGTGACCATGCTGTGGATGTCGGTCGTCTCGGGCTATCTGGTGCAGCATTTCAGCTGGCGCTGGATGTTTATCATCGAGGGCTTGCCGGCGGTGCTGTGGGCATTTATCTGGTGGAAGCTGGCCGATGAGCGCCCCAAGGATGCCAAGTGGCTGAGCGACAGCGAAAAGCAAAGCCTGGAAAGCGCCCTGGCCGCCGAACAGGTGGGTATCAAGGCGGTGAAGAACTATGCCGAAGCATTCCGCTCGCCGAAGGTGATCATCCTCGCGCTGCAGTTCTTCTGCTGGAGCATTGGCGTGTATGGCTTCGTATTGTGGTTGCCATCGATCCTCAAGGCCGGCCTTAAAATGGACATGGTCGAGGCCGGCTGGCTCTCGGCGCTGCCTTACCTTGCCGCCGTGATCGGCATGCTGGTGGTTTCCTGGGGCTCGGACAAGCTGCAAAAGCGTAAACGCTTCGTGTGGCCGCCGCTGTTGATTGCCTCGATTGCGTTTTATGCCTCCTATGCGCTCGGCGCGGAACACTTCTGGTGGTCCTACACGCTGCTGGTGATTGCCGGCGCGTGCATGTACGCGCCGTATGGTCCGTTCTTTGCCATCGTCCCGGAAATCCTCCCGGCCAACGTCGCCGGTGGCGCCATGGCGCTGATCAACAGCATGGGCGCGCTGGGCTCGTTCGGCGGCTCCTACCTGGTGGGTTACCTCAATAGCAGCACCGGCTCGCCCGGTACCTCCTACCTGCTGATGAGCGGTGCATTGCTGCTGTCGGTGGTGCTGACAATTTTCCTCAAGCCGGGTGCCAGTGACCGTGAACGCACGCCCTTGGCCACCCTCGACATGAAGGCCCATTCCTGATGAAAAAATCCGTGGTTTTATACAAGAAGCTGTCTGCGCCGCTGATGGCGCGCCTGCATGAGCAGGCCGACGTGACGCTGATCGACGCACTGGACGAGCCCGGCCTGGCCCGATTGCGCGACGCCCTGCCGGGCGCCCACGGGCTGCTGGGCGCGAGCCTGCGCCTGGATGCAGGGCTGCTCGACCTGGCGCCGAAACTGGAGGCGGTGGCGAGTGTCTCGGTGGGCGTCGATAACTACGATATCGACTACCTCACCCAACGCGGCATCCTGCTCAGCAACACGCCGGATGTGCTCACCGAAACCACCGCCGACACCGGCTTTGCGCTGATCCTGGCGACTGCCCGGCGCGTGGTGGAACTGGCCGACCTGGTGCGCGCCGGCCAGTGGAACAAGAACATCGGCCCGTCGCATTTCGGCAGCGACGTGCACGGCAAGACCCTGGGTATCATCGGCATGGGACGCATCGGCGAAGCCCTGGCCCAGCGCGGGCACTGTGGCTTCGGCATGCCGGTGATCTATCACAGCCATTCGCCCAAGCCCGCGGTAGAAGCCCGCTTTGGCGCGCAGTACCGAAGCCTGCCGGATTTGCTCAAGGAAGCCGATTTCGTCTGCCTGACCTTGCCGCTCACCGCCGAGACCGAGAAGTTGATCGGCGCCGAGGAGTTCGCGCTGATGGGTCCGGAGACGATCTTCATCAACATTTCACGGGGCAAGGTGGTGGACGAAGCGGCGCTGGTCGAGGCCTTGCAACAGCGCACCATTCGCGCGGCCGGCCTGGATGTGTTCGAGAAAGAGCCGCTCGATCACGCGTCCCCGCTGTTGCGCTTGAACAACGTGGTGGCCACGCCGCACATCGGCTCGGCGACTCATGAGACGCGCGAAGCGATGGCCAGGTGTGCGGTGGATAATCTGTTGCAGGCGTTGGCGGGCGAACGGCCGCAGAATCTGGTGAACGCAGACGCCTGGGAACAATAGTGCCCTGACAACAGGGTTCAAATGTGGGAGGGGCGGTGCGACGATTCGACTTGTCCCCCGATGGCGGCCTCTGGGCCGACCAGGATGTTGGATTGGACCGAGTACATATCCGTTTCTGCGGTAACGGCTGCTAATGGTTCCGCTTTTACAGCGGCTCACTTTTGAAAAGCGCAAAAGTAAGCAAAACGCTCTTGCCCCACCACTCGGCACCTCGCTTAGGCTCGGTGTGCCCTCTCTCCGGCTTGAATCCGTGGGCCGCCGCAATGGGCCATCCATGGCCCAGTGCGGCTAACCCGGCGTCCTGCCGGGTTACCCACGAATTCAAGCCTGCGTTCGGCCAGCGTGGTTTAACGGGGCGCCTAAGATCAAGATCAAGAGCGACTCGCTTCGCATCGTGGTTACGGTTGGCGCTACTGAGTTGTGTAGACAGCCCCCTCCCACATTTGAACCGTATTTCAGATTTTAGATAACGAACCGGGCCACCATCGCGTTCAGATCCACCGCCAAGCGTGACAGCTCATGGCTGGCCGCACTCGTTTGATTGGCGCCCGCCGCCGATTGCGTCGCCAGGTCGCGGATATTCACCAGGTTGCGATCCACCTCGCGCGACACCTGGGCCTGCTCTTCGGACGCGCTGGCGATCACCAGGTTGCGTTCGTTGATCAGGCTGATCGACTGAGTGATCTGCTCCAGTGCCACACCGGCGGCGCGGGCCATTTCCAGGGTACTTTGGGTGCGCTGGTTGCTCTGCTGCATCGACTGCACGGCTTCACCGGTGCCGTTCTGGATGCCGGCGACCATTTTTTCGATTTCCTGGGTCGACTGGGCCGTGCGATGAGCCAGTGCGCGCACCTCGTCGGCCACCACCGCAAAGCCACGCCCGGCTTCACCGGCGCGTGCCGCTTCGATCGCGGCGTTGAGCGCCAGCAGGTTGGTCTGCTCGGCAATCGCGCGGATCACGTCGAGGACCTTGCCGATGTCCCGCCCTTGCGCCGCCAGCCCTTCGATCATGGCCGCCGTGTTTTGCACGTCCTGGGTCATGGTCTGGATCGCGCCGACCGTCTCGACGACCCGGTCGCGGCCTTCCCGTGCGGCCTGGTTGGATTGGCCGGAGGCTTCGGAGGTGGACACCGCATTGCGCGCCACCTCTTCCACGGCGGCGGTCATCTCATTGACCGCCGTGGCCGCCTGGTCGATTTCATTGTTCTGTTGCTGCAAGCCCTTGGAGGCTTCCTCGGTGACAGCGCTCAGTTCTTCGGCAGCCGACGCCAACTGCGTGGCCGAGCCTGCAATGTGCTGGATGGTCTGGCGCAGATTGGTTTGCATGGTCGACAAGGCACTGATCAGCCGTGCCGGTTCGTCCTTGCCGTCGTCTTCGATAGCGGTCGTCAGGTTGCCGCCGGCGATGCTTTCAGCCGCTTGCACGGCCTTGCGCAGCGGCGTGACGATGCTGCGGGTCAGCAGCCAGGCCAGCAACACCGTCAGCAACGCAGCGGCCACCGACACCAGGATGACGCCGGTAATGGCCACTTCGTAGCTGTGTTCTGCCTGGGTATCGGCGGCCTTGGCGCCGGCGGCGTTGAGGGCGATCAGTTTGTTCAACTGCTCGCCCATCTGGTCGGTGCCGTCCTTGATACGGCTGTTGATCAGCGCGCGCATTTCATCGACCTTGTCTTGTTTGGACAGGGCAATCATGTCGGCTTGCGCCTTGAAGTAGTTGTCCAGAGTGGTCGAAAAAGCCTTGTACAACAGCGTCTCCTCGGCATCTGCCGGCAGCGCGGCGTAATGGGCCTGCGCCGCCTTGACCTTGTCGACCAGCACGCCGATGCGGGTTTCGGCTTCCTGCAGGGCGACCGGCTCACGGTTGACCAGCACGCGAAAGGACAGGATGCGCATGCGCAACACGTTTTCCGTCATGTGACCCAGGTACGTCACGCTGGGCAACTGATTGGTGCTCATGTCCAGCGAAGCCTGGCGCATCAGGGTCATGCGGTTGACCGCAAACACCCCCAGGATGACCACCAGAACGGCGATAAAGGCGAACCCGAGAAAGGCGCGAGGGGCGATATTCAGATGACGGAGGGACATAGGGCTGCTCTCAGAAAGGGTGTTTGCGCGCATCCCTGCCGCGAAACGATCGGCCAGCGACAATGCGCTGCCAGACTTTGGCCACCGCTGTTGTTATTGATACGTGGACCTATAAGAACTATCGGCACGCCCGAGGGTTTTATGCAGGGGTTTCATAAATATTTTTTTACACTTCAGGCAATCCACCGTTTCTGGCATCCTGCGCCTCCATTTTCCGACCCGAGCCCTCATTTTGTCTGACGCTCAAGCCCCTCGCCCGCGCTATAAATCCGACCTGATCTACGGCCTCGAAGACCGTCCGCACTTCACTGCGGCGGTGTTTGCCGCCCTGCAGCATGTGCTGGCGAGTTTCGTCGGCATCATTACCCCGACCCTGATCGTCGGTGGCGTGCTGGGCCTGGAAAGCGAAGTGCCGTATCTGGTGAGCATGGCGCTGTTCGTCTCGGGGCTCGGCACCTTTGTGCAGGCGCGTACGTTCGGCCCCATTGGCTCGGGCCTGTTATGCCTGCAGGGCACCAGCTTTTCCTTTATCAGCGTGATTTTGAGCGCCGGGTTCATGGTCAAGGCCCGCGGCGGCGGTACCGATGAAATCCTCTCGACGATCTTTGGCATCTGCTTTTTCGCAGCCTTTATCGAAGTGGTGCTCAGCCAGTTCATCGGCAAGTTGCGCAAGCTGATTACCCCGGTGGTGACCGGCACCATCATCACCTTGATGGGGTTGTCGTTGATCAAGGTCGCGGTGACCGACATGGCCGGCGGTTTCGGTGCCAGCGACCTGGGCGCGGCGAGCAATATGGGCCTGGCGGCGCTGGTGCTGCTGACCATCGTGGTGCTCAACCGCTTCGACAACCCGTTCCTGCGCCTGGGCTCGATCGTGATCGGCCTGACCCTGGGTTTTGTCGTGGCCTGGTGGCTGGGCCGTGTCGACATGGCCGCCCTGCCCCAGGTGCCGCTGATCAGCGTGCCGGTGCCGTTCAAGTACGGCTTCTCGTTCGACTGGGTTGCGTTTATCCCGGTGGCGGTGATCTTCCTGATTTCGCCCCTGGAAGCCGCCGGTGACCTGACCGCCAACTCGATGATTTCCCAGCAGCCGGTCAAAGGCCCGCGGTATATCAAGCGCATCAAGTCCGGCCTGCTCGCCGACGGCCTCAACTCGGCGATGGCGGCCACCTTCAACAGCCTGCCGATGGTGACCTTCGCCCAAAACAACGGCGTGATTCAGCTGACCGGCGTGGCCAGCCGCTACGTGGCCTACTTCATCGCCGGCCTGCTGGTACTGCTGGGGCTGTTCCCGATGATCGGCGCGGTGCTGCAACTGATGCCCAAACCCGTGCTGGGCGGCGCGACCCTGATCATGTTCGGCACCGTGGCCGTGGCCGGCATCAAGATCCTCGCCGAAGCCGGGCTGCACCGACGCAACGTACTGATCGTGGCGATTTCCCTGGGGATGGGCCTGGGCGTTGCAGCCGTGCCCGAAGTGCTGCGCGACTTGCCCAAGGCGCTGCATAACATCTTCGAGTCGCCGATCACCGTGGGGGCGTTCTGTGCCATCCTGCTGAACATTTTCCTGCCCGAAGCGTTCATAGAGCTGGAAGAAGATGAATTCGATCCGGAGTCCTCGACCCTCAAGGTCATGCAGGACCCGGACGTTACGAAACAGTAGGAGCACGTTCAGATGCGCAAGCTCATGGTGGTATCGCTGTTGTTGCTGACCTTGAGCGCCTGCGCGCTGTTGCCCCAGCGCGATCCGGTCAACATCAACGTGGTCGGCATCGAACCGCTGCAAAGCCAGGACTTGGAAGTGCGCTTCGCCGTCAAATTGCGGGTGCAGAACCCCAATGAAGCGGCGATCGACTACAGCGGCGTGGCGCTGGACCTGGAGGTCAACGGCCGGCCGCTTGCGTCCGGGGTAAGTGACCAGGCGGGCAGCATCCCGCGTTTCTCCGAGACGGTGCTGATGGTGCCGGTGAGCGTTTCGGCGTTTTCCGTGTTGCGCCAGACGTTGGGCCTGAGCCAGACCCAGAGCCTGAATAACCTGCCGTATGTGCTGCGCGGCAAGCTGGCGGGCGGGTTGTTCGGAACGTTGCGTTTTGTGGAACGTGGCACCCTGGATTTGCCCAACACCGCCACCTGGTGAACGACGGGCAACAAACGCTGAAGATCAAATGTGGGAGGGGCTTGCCCCCGATGAGCATAGGTATCTACACAACTCTGTAGCGGCCAACGCTAACCACGATGCGCAGCGAGTCGCTCTTGATCTTGATCTGGCTTTTGATCTCAGGCGCCCCGTTAAACCACGCTGGCCGAACGCAGGCTTGAATCCGTGGGTAACCCGGCAGGACGCCGGGTTAGCCGCACTGG
>NZ_CVTK01000053.1:52923-90652 GCF_900004785.1 Pseudomonas sp. 28 E 9
AGTGGTGGGGCAAGAGCCCTTTTGGTTACTTTTGGGGCTCTTTTCCAAAAGTGACCCGCTGTAAAAGCGGAACCAATAGAAGCCGTTACCGCAGAAACGGATATGTACTCGGTCTGATCCAACATCCTGGTCGGCCCAGAGGCCGTCATCGGGGGCAAGTCGAATCGTCGCACCGCCCCTCCCACATTTTTAACCGTGTTTAGTCAGTGATAGAGCGCACGCCCGGCCTGGCGCGCTCGTCCACCGTCAACTCAAAAATATCCGGCCTGGCGTAGTGCCCCACCACGTCATAGTCATAGCGTGCCCGCACCAACTCATCGGTATCGATCCGCGCCGTCAACAGCCCCGCTTCACCCACCAGCGGCCCGGCAAGGATGTCGCCCATCGGCCCGACGATCACGCTGCCACCGGCAATCAACGGACGATCCGCCGGCCAGTTGGCAACCTCCACGCCCAACGCCTCGGGCGAGGCCTGCACCTGGCAGGCGCTTACCACAAAGCAGCGCCCTTCATGGGCCAAGTGGCGCATGGTCACCTGCCACATCTCGCGTTCATCCACGGTGGGCGCGCACCACACCTGTACACCCTTGGCGTACATCGCGGTGCGCAGCAGCGGCATCATGTTTTCCCAGCACACCGCGCCGCCAATGCGCCCTACCGCAGTGTCGACTACCGGTAAGGTGGAGCCATCGCCCTTGCCCCAGATCAGTCGTTCGGTGCCGGTGGGCATCAGCTTGCGGTGCTTGGCAACCAGGCCGCCCGACGGCTCGAAATACAACACGGTGCAATACAAGGTGCTGCCACTGCGTTCGATCACGCCGAGCACCAGGCTGGCACCGGTGCGCGCCGATAACCCGGCCAAGGCATCGGTCTCGACACCCGGCACATCGATGGCATTGGCAAAATACCGCGCAAAGGCTTCACGGCCCTCGGGCAGGCGGTAACCCAGTTGCGTGCCAAACCCTTCACCTTTGGGATAACCGCCGAGCAAGGCCTCGGGCATTACCACCAGGTGCGCGCCGCTGCGCTGAATCTGCTCTTCATAGCTCAGTATTTGTTCCAGGGTCTGGGCCTTGCCGCCCGGCAGCGCGCCAATTTGTAAAGCAGCCACGGTAGAAACAGGCATCACAGTCACTCCAAGTCGGTGGGGGTTGCCCATTCTCCCGCCAGGCTTGATCATGAATAAAGCCCACCTCAGTGCTAAATGATATGAGCCAGATAAATATCGCAGACGTCGACTTGAACCTGCTCAAGACCTTTGAAGCCCTGCATGACGAGTCAAGCGCCAGCCGCGCTGCGTTGCGCCTGGGGGTCACCCAGTCGGCCATCAGCGCCGGCCTGCGGCGTTTGCGCGAGTTGTACGGCGATCAGTTATTTGTGCGCACAGGGCGTGGACTGGCACCCACGACACGCGCCAATCAGTTGAAACCGGTGATCAGCGAAGCGTTGGACCGCTGCCGGCAAAGCCTGGCGATGATCAACCCGCAGAGCCCGAACTATCAGGGCCGCTCCGTGGTGCTGGGGCTGTCGGACGACTTCGAGATTGCCTACGGCCGTCGACTGATGGACAGCGTCGCACAGCGCCTGCCGAAACTGCGGGTCATTTTCCGCCAGACCCACAGCCAGATTGTCGCCGACGCCCTGCTCGACCGCAGCCTGGACCTGGCCATCACCGCCGGCGGTTTTGCCGAGCGGCGCCTGAGTCGGCAAGTGCTCGGCGAAGGTGACTACCGCTGCCTGGTGGACCCGGACAGCCTGGCGCCCGGCCAACAACAGATCGACCTGACGGAGTTCGTCGCGCGTGAGCATGTGCTGGTGTCGTCGGGCGGCTTTATCGGCATTACCGATGAGGGTTTGGCGGCGCACGGCTTGCGCCGCCAGGTGTGTGCGTCCACCAGCCACTTTGCCGCGCTGGCGTTTCTGCTCAAGGGCAGTATGGCGGTGGCGACGATCCCCGGGCATGCCGCCGAGGCCATCGCCCGCCTGACCGGCTTGCGCGTATTGCCCTGCCCGCTGGCGCTGCCACGCTACCCGGTGGAACTGGGCTGGCGCACCCAGGCCCAGCTTGACCCTTTATTGTTGAAGGTGCGCGGAGCGATCGAGGCGTGCTTTATTTAGCCGCCGCCATCAGCTTGTTGACTTCACTGCGCACCATATTGGAAAACTCCGGCGGCGACATGCCGTCAAGTTCGGCACGCACCCATTCGGCCCATTTGCCCTTGCGCTTGGCGCGCTCACCGAACAACCGCGCGGCCTCGCCCTTGGCCTTGCCCAGGTTGGTTTGCCACAGGTCGTAGAGACGGGACTTTTCATCTTCCAGCTCGGCGCGTTCGGCGAGGGTCTTGTTGGCGAGATTGAAGCTCATGTTGAATTACCTGCTGCACAAATAGGGAACATCTTACACTGAAGGTCCAAAGGACCCGATTTGGATTTTGCCGTAAATGGGCGGCCGGCAAAATAACTGCAACTTTTGCCGGCGCCCGACACTCCATTGTTCACTGTCACATTCACTTGCAAGGAGTCACACATGGCCCGCAAAACCGCCGCCCAATCCGTCGAAGATCAAATCAAGGACCAAGCCTTCAGCGAACTGACTGCGCTGATCGAAGAATCCGACAAACTGCTCAAAAGCAGCGCGTCCCTGGTGGGTGAGGAAGGTGAAACCCTGCGTGAGCAGGTTGCCATCAAACTCAAGCAAGCCCTGGACTCCGTGTCCAATGTGCGTGAGCGCAGCAAGCCGGTCGTGGATGCCACAGAGACTTACATCGGTGGCCACCCATGGCAGACCGTGGCCATTTCCGCAGGCTTTGGCCTGGTGGTTGGCCTGCTGCTCGGTCGCCGTAACTGACCGGTACGGGTTGCGCTGATTCAAAGCTGGAACTCGGTATAAATCTGGGAGGGGGCTTGCCCCCGATAGCGGTGGATCAGTCAGTTCATTTATGGCTGACCCACTGCCATCGGGGGCAAGCCCCCTCCTACATTGAGTTTCATTGTTTGCTGAACCCTATATGTCTGCCGGCACCCTCGCACCCGTGTTCAATCCCCCGCCCATTCCTGAAGCTGGTTCAGCTCCTGCACTGGCAGTTCTATGCCTGTTTCCAGCGATTTTGCCCGTGCGCGATGGCGCCGATCCCCCGGTAACCGGCGCAACCCCACTGCATGCATCTGCCGCACCAGTTCATGGCTGCGCTCGGCAAAGCTTTGCCCGGCGGTCTTGCTCGGATCGATCACGATCAGTAACTGGCCGGTCCAGGGCGTACGCGCCCCCGGATGGTCGGCCCAATTGAATTCAAAAGAAAAATGGCCGCCTGTCAGCGCTGCCGCCAGCAACTCGACCATCATCGACAACGCCGACCCCTTGTGCCCGCCAAATGGCAACAGTGCGCCGCCCTCGAGAATCGCTTTCGGGTCCTGGGTCGGCTGGCCCAGGCTGTCCACGCCCATCCCCGGCGGCAGGCGTTCACCGTTGCGCGCGGCAATTTGCACATCACCGTGGGCGATGGCGCTGGTGGCCAGGTCGAACACAATCGGCGCGCCGCCTGCCTGGGGCGCCGCGAACGCGATGGGGTTGGTGCCGAAGAGCGGCCGGTCGGCCCCGTGGGGTACCACGCACGTCATGCTGTTGACTACGCTGAGCGCCACCAGCCCTTCTTCGGCGAACGGTTCGACGTCCGGCCATAACGCGGCAAAGTGATGGGAATTATGGATCGCCAGCAACGCAATGCCGGCGCTGCGGGCCTTGCTCACCAGCAGCGCACGCGCGGCCGCCAGGGCCGGCTGGGCAAAACCATTGCAGGCATCGACCCGTACAAAGCCTGACGCCACATCGCTGACCACGGGCACGGCAGCGCCGTTGACCCAGCCGCTGGCCAGGGTCGACAGGTACCCCGGGATGCGAAAGATTCCGTGGCTGTGGGCGCCATCACGTTCGGCGCTGGCGCAGTTGTGTGCAAGGATCGCCGCCACTTCCGGCGAGGTGCCGTGCCTGACGAAGATACGCTGGAGCAATCCCGCCAATTCAGTGAAGCTGATGAAGGCTGTGACAACGGTCGCAGACTGCGCAGGCATTTGAAGCTCCGTTTTTATGATTGGAAGGGGCAACGAATGGACATCCAGACCGTCGATTAAACACCACCCACGACGCTTGCTGTCAACTGACGGCGAGACTCAGGCTTGACTCAATAGTTACCCCCCGCCCGCCACGGCTGCCCGCCTACCCTGTGTGACCCTATTCACGCTGGAGACAGGCATGACCCGCGTCACCCCGCCGTATTTTTTTGACGAATTCCTGCTGCCCGTCAATCGCTCGACCCTGAGCGAACGCGAACGCGCCCTGGGGCTAACCGTCAAGGACCTGGAATGGCTGCACGGCGTGTATTACGCCAGTGACGCCAGCCGCCAGGACACACGCCTGCAAAGCCACCCCATGCGCGTCGAAAGGCTGTTGATCAACCGGGTGGGCCACGCGGCGATCGTGCTCGCCGGCGCGTTTACGATGAGCCCGAGCCCGGACGGAGCCAAGGCCCTGCTGTACACGCCCTACGGCGGTATCCAGGTGTTCGACAGCCACGCCACGCTGCTCGCAGAGCTCACCCAGGCGCTTGCCGATTCGGTGCAGCGCGTGGCGTTGCTCAGCTTCCTGTCGATCGCGCAGCGCAACAGCCTGTCGGCAGGCAGCGTCCTGACACTGACCACCTTACCGGTGCCGGGCGCGGTCATGGATGATCAGGAGCAAGCCCTGCAGGCCTGCCAACGGGCAAACGTGCGAGCGATGCTTGAGCACTTGCAGAAAACCCCGACCCTCTCGGACATGCTCGATACACTGCTCGGGATCATGGCGCATGCTGATTTCCCCGGCCTGGATCAACGCGAAACGCGGGTAAACAGCTTTATCCATAACCCGACGGACACCGACCGCCGCTGGATTGACTCCCTGGCGCTGCGTGAAGCGCTCCTGCAGTTTTATGTGAAACATGCCTGGCCTGCGGGGCAAACCCGCGAATTCATCAACCCCAAACATGTCACTGCCGACTTCACCCCGACCCGCTTGGAGCAAGACCGCGAGCATTGGGAAACGCTCATCGAGCAGACCTCCGGCACGCTGTCCAAACTGCTCGAGAGCCTGCTGCAGACCTACTGGAACGAAGACATCGACAGCGGCACCTCGCGCCTTGATCTGTTCGCCCAGGTAATGGCGGACAAGTTCCGCCTCGACGTGCTGCTCAAACGCCAGGCCGGCATCCTCAGTGCCGACGAAAGTCACGTGCTCCAGGCCCTGTTCCTCAGCGACCAGGGCGCTCGCAGCGCCTACGCCGCCGACCTGAGCGTGAAAAAAGTGCGTATCCATGCGCCCTACCAGCACTACGTGGAACTGGCCAGCACCCTGATGCTGCATCAAAGCCACGCCTACCTCTACACCCAGTCCCGTGGTGTGCAGGTGCTCCAGGACCTGGATGACCTTAAAGACGCACTGCTGACGATGCTCACGGCGGCCGGACACGAAGACGAACTGCTCAATTTCCTGTCCCTGGACGAGCGCAACACCTTTATCGGCCTGGACTCGATCAACGTTGCCGCACGTCCCGTCTCCGGGCATGTGTTCAGCGACATGCTAGAAGACATCGTCGCCAAGCAGACCAGCAATATGAACCACGCCCTGGGCCTGTATCGCAGCAGCGCCGGCCAGGTGGACCTGGATGCCTTGCTCGATTACGCCCTGGACATCCGCACCATGCTCGACAATCGCCTGGCCGACCTGGACACCCATGGGCGCTGGACGATACATCCCGTCAGCAGCGGCAATGGCCGTCCGACCACGGTGCAGGCCGAGCGCGCCAAGCTGCACCAGCAGCGCCTGCGAGCTGCCGAGGAAGGCTTGAACAGCGAACGCCTGAACCACCCGACACTGCGCGGCATGGTCCTACTGGCCCTGAACACGGAGCTGCAGACCCGCCAGCTGGACCTCAAGGCCGATGAGGTCTTTATCAATACCTACGCCTCCAGTGCCCAGCAGCGCGAAGAGCGCCTGCCCGTGTCGTCCCTGAACATGGTTGAACACTTCATCGAGCGCCTGGGCCAGGCGAGCAAGCCGCTTCCCGTGTCCTCCAGGACGGGCTTCTACGAAAGGCGCAACCAGGGGGTTGCGCTGAAGCTCAATAACCTCACCCTCAAAACCTTCAATGACACGATCGAACGGGTGTTGAAGGTTTTTGCCGGCCATGAGCTGCGTGACCTGCCGCGCCTGTTCCTGGACAACAACCGCGACAAGCACGCGCATTCGATGCTGCTGGGTTTGCGCAGCGAGGCTGAACTGCGGTTGCTGGGTAAAACCCTGACGGGCCAAAGCCATGCCATTCTCGATACGGTACTGCGCAGCGACAGCCTGGTGCGCCTGACCCGGCATGGGGTCAACGGGTTTCTGCCGGATGCCTATGCGCTGGCGTTGCACCAGGGCAGGTCCGACGTGCTGCTGCCGCTGGCCAATCTGTTTGTACTGACCGAGCGTGGCGGCCTTGACCCGGCGCGTTCGGGCCAGGCGCTCCTATGGACGCCACGGCGTGGCCATGAAGTGTTTTCATCGGTCTCGGCCCTGCGCGATTCACTTGCCCGGCGCCTGGCGCATCCGGTCAAACGGCTGACGCTGCTGGAGAATCTGCGCTTGTCCCAGCGCGTGCCCCATCAGGTGTATCGCCTGGCGGCGCTGCAACGCATTGACGATAACCTGCTGGACAATCGCCTGAAGACCTACGACGACGGTGTCATGGACACGGTCGATCATTTACTGGCCATGGACTTGCCCGCGCGCGCCGTGCAGGACCGCCTGGATGCGCTCCTGCAAATCCCCGCGCCTACCAACCTGGCACGGGCCAGGGCGCTGGCCGACGCAATGATCACCCAGCAACGGTTGCCCGTGTGGCTGGCAATGGCCCCTGCCCAAGAGCAGATTTACCATGCCGAACTGCTTGAGCAATACCGCAACGGCGCCCCGCAAGAGGAGGACTACCTCCATGGCCTCCCGACCATTCGCGAGCACGCTTTTTCCGCCCTGGAGAAGCTGCTGCAGGCACGCTTTCCCGAGCACACCATCAGCCCCGACGACGTGCTGATTCCCGTGCACCAGGCCCTCGACATCCACACCAGCAGCCTGACCGACTTTGCCTTGCGCCACTGGCCAGACCTGAACAAGCAAGCCATTCGCCCGCGGTCGCGCACCGCCACACCGCTGCCAGATACCCTGGATGCCAAGGCAGTGATCCAGATGGTGCGCCAGTTGGACGTGAAATCGTTCTACCAGCAGCTGTTGCAAACCGAGCTGGACACCCGCACAGAGGCGGCGCGCCAACGCCGGCGCCGGTTCTGCCGGCAATTACCCTGGCAGGTGTTGCAATACGCCCACGAGCACCATCTGCAGGAACGCCTGTCCACCCAGGCCCTGGGTTGGGTCCAGCAGGCGTTCGATATGCCTGATGCCATGGCGCGTGCGGCGCTGGAGGGCGCGTCGGTGCTGTTTCGGCCCGTGGAACTGGTGGCGACTGCGGGGGCCACGGCCGCCAGGGTACTGGGCATGTACCTGATCAGCGCTGCGGATAAAGAGGCCGGCGCCGTGGTGTTATATGCGCCCTACAGTGAAAACCATGTGCTCAAGCAGTATGCCGATGAACAAGCGCTGCTCGACGAGCTGGAAAGACCTGGTGCACTGCAGGACTGGGTCATCCAGCACCTGGACGATCCGCACCAGGCCGTTTACCGCGACTTGCTGCTGAACAACCGGCATCGCCCCTCGGATATTCGCCTTGCTTCGTCTGCCATAACCGGCAATCTGCTGCAGTATCTGTTCAGCGAGAACACGCGGGTTTTGCTGAAGATGTTCGCTTGCCAATTCAAGGAAGGCAGCCAACTGCTATGGGATAAAGCGGTCGGCCTGTTCGGCAAGGGCATTGCAACGGCGGTGCACTTCATGGCGGGCAAACTCGCCTATCCGCTGGTGGTGTGGCGCAGCTACACGCTGGTCAAGCGCTCAATGGAGGCGCTGCAATTGCATCAGTGGCGCGCCGCGATGAAGGACTTCATCCTGGCCGTGGTGCAAATGGCCGCGCTGTACAGCGAGCTCGACGGCAGCGAAACCCCGCCGCCCGATAACGCTGACGTCGTCGACCTGCCGCAGGACAACCTCCCCACGGCCACTGCCCCGGGCCTGCGGGACGTCACTGCCATTTCGCGCACACGGTTGCAGCGCTTCGAGGATCATGACGTCGCCCTGGAGGACTTGGAGCTGACTACCTCCACCCGTGTTTACGAGGACCCGGCGAGCGCCAGGACGTATGTACCGCTGGCAGGCAAAGTGTATGCGGTGACGAAAACCAGGGAGCACTGGCGCCTCGGCAACAACGATCAGCAGGGCCCCTACGTGGGTTGCAATTCAAATGGCCAGTGGGTGTTGGACCTGAGCCTGCACAAACCCCGCTTCGGCCAGGCCTGGACGCGTCAGAAAACGCAACGGGCGCAGCGGCGCGAGATCAGTATTGAAGCGCGAGGCATAAGGGCGATTGCCGCCGTCTCCAGTTGGAAAGCACAGGCCATCGACGAAGCGTTGAATGTGGCGACTTACTATGCCGTCAACTGCAAGCGCAACATCCGCCATTTTGCACAGCTGATCACCCCTGATAGCCGAGTGGGTCTGTTTTTATGCGACCTGTTCGGCACCATCAACCTGGCACCGGACCAGGTAAGGAAAATCGAGACCCTCATCGACGGGATACTCGATGAGTTGAGTGACCCGACCTTGATCGGCCCTGACTCAATGCGCCTGGTCAGCGGCGAAAGCCTGACGGACCCCACGAATGAGTACGCGATGGTGCTCATCGATGACAGTGAACGCAAAGTGTTTTTGTTCGAACGTTTCTTCGATCCGAATCTGGCTGAATACGCCAACATCCTGAATGCACCCTTCGATATATTCGCTCACGCCAGGGCTTCTACGCTGATTCATGAACTGACGCATTTACGGTTCAAGACCGAAGACATTGCCTACCTGCGGAGCATGGAACCGTTCCGCGACCTGATCGATACCGCAAAGCCTGGTGCTCAGGCAGTGAAAACCCGCCAGGATGACTTGCAAACGACCGCGCTGTCCACGCTGACGCCGGCCCGTATGCTGTTCAAGACATGGGATGACATATCCAATACCTGGGAGGACTACGGCGTTTTCACCACCACCCACTACCTAAAGCGCAAAGTCCTGGGTATTACTGGCGCAAAGACCCTGAATGAGGCACGTCAGGTGTTCATGAGCAATATCGACAAACGCATCGACGTCATTCTCACCAACGCCGATTCGGTCACTTACCTGATTACGCATCTGGGACGCATGCTGGATGTGGGGGCCTGAGCAGGCCCCCAGCGGTTGATCAGTCCTTCTGATCACGCAGGACATTGCCCGACATACCGTCGATGCGAGCTTCGTAGACGGTGCCGTCGGATTTGCGGCCTTTGACTTCCCAATAGCCATTGTCGTCGGCTTCGGCGGCATAAACTTCGGTATACCCAGCCTTGGTCTTCGCCACTTCAATGGCTTTTTCAATGGTGATCCAGCCCGCACCCGGCTTGTCGGCCAGGGCAGCGCCGGCGCTCAGCAAAGCGGTGGTGGCACACAGGGCAGCTAAGGTTTTCTTCAACATGCTAGTACTCCATGGTTGACGACAGGTTAATTCCTGAATTTTTAGGCGCGCTCAAACAAGAATAAGTTCCAATTGATGTGCAATCGCCATGATGCTGTTCTCGCCGTGTGCTTCAGAGAGTTAGAATGCGGGAAATCAGGATGAGTCAATGAGCGAACAGTCCCTTTCAGAAGCCGAGTACGACGCCATTACCGAAGCCGCCGCGCATTGGTGCATGCGTCTGCATGCCGAGGATTGCTCGGCCGCTGAGCGCCAGGCGTTTGAACAATGGCACGACGCTCACCCGTTGCATGCGTTCGAATACGCGGCGATGCTGGAAGTCTGGGACGTGGCCGATCATCTGCCGCGCAACACACCGATGCAGGTGGTGTTGCCGTTCAAGCCGCGCAAGCGCTGGCGCACCTACGCGGTCGCCGCCGCCCTATGCCTGGGTGCCTTGCCACTGGCCGCCCTGACCGGCTGGGAAGCCGGCTGGCTGCCCAGCGCCTATAAACACTACGAAGCAACCAATGGCTTGCGCAAGGTCACCCTTGCTGATGGCAGCCAGGTGGAATTGAACCTGGGCACCGAACTGGTCTACAGCGATTACAAGGACCGGCGTCAGGCCAGCCTGAAAAAGGGCGAAGCGTTTTTCAAGGTCGCCCATGACAGCGATCACCCCTTTGTCGTGCAGGCTGGCGAGGGGCAGGTGCGCGTGACGGGCACCCAGTTCAATGTCTGGACGTATGCCGACCAGGTGCGAGTGATGTTGCTTGAAGGCTCGGTGCAGATTGCCAGCGACTCAGTGCATGGCAGCGTGCCGCTGACCCCGGGGATGCAGGCCAGTTACCAACGGGGCGACGCCACTCCGCGCGTGGCGGCGATCAAGCCCGATGACACGGCCCTGGCATGGCGCACGGGCAAACTGGTGCTCGACAACCTGGCCCTGGCCGATGCGCTGCCGCTGATCAACCGCTACCTCGACAAACCGGTGATGCTGGCGGACGCAGGCACCGGGAGCATTCGCATTGGCGGTATTTATAACCTCAGTGAAGTCAATAACCTCATCCCCTCCCTGCCCAAGGTATTACCGGTCTACCTGACCCAGAATCAGGACGGCAACCCGGTACTCAACTCCATTCCGCGTAAAACCCCCAAAGGCTGAGCCTGCGCCTGCCGCGTGACCTGTCCATTTTTGAAACACCCAACTGTCTTGAATCGCCCGGCGGGGACGGATTCATCGTTTTGTCATGGACACTGTTTCATCACTGATACAGCTGGCGCGAGCGACCGGGCCTGCGACGCCGGGCGAGGACTGTTTCAGGGTTGAAACACCACAACCGACGAATCCGTCGGTGAAAACCATAACCTGCTGAATCCAAAGTAAAAACAAAAACCGGCACGCCTTCTGCTCTGTCCCTGACAACGCTGTTTAGGGTCAGCGTGAATAATAAGGATTGCCACCGTGAACATATTCACTCAAGCCTCGATAAACGCACTGCTGATCAGTTGCGTGCTCAGTGCCGGCGCCAGCCTGCCGAGCCAGGCGGGTGATGGCGTGATCGTGACGGGGCGCGCCGTACAAGGGCATATGTACGGGCGCACCTCGCTCCCGGCCCCCTACCCCAACACGGCCAACGCCAACCCCAGCAAAGAAGTGATCAGTGCCATGGCCGGTGAACTCAGCGACCGTGACATCGGCGGCATCAGCAGCGGTTCGAGCCTTGCGCGCTCGGTGCAGCCCAACGGCAATCTGTCCGGCCTGGGCGCCACGCACACCGGCATGTCGACCCTGGGCAGCGGCGCTGCCGCCGGCCATGGCGCCGGCGCCGGCAACGCAATGGGTGGGCAGATCAGCGATTCGATCCAGCGCGGCATGGCCCCCTTGAACAACCTCGGCAGCATGATGGGGGGCAAGTGATGAGGCACTTCCTGTTGATATTCGCCCTGCTGGGCAGCGCAACGGCCCTGGCTGACAACACCGCCGTGATCAATGGCAGCGGCAAACAGTACGAGGGTGTCTTGTCGATCAACCAGGCAGCCGGCAATCAACAGCAAATGTCCAACAGCCGCGCGATTGTCCTCGGTGGCCAGGCCACCACCGTCACTATCCAGAAGCTCGACGGCAACGTCGACCCGTCCCTGAACGCCAAGGCGGCGATCCTGGGCACCTCCTTTACCAACGGCAACGGCGTACTGGGCATCAATCAGTCGGCCGGAGCCAATAACCAATCGATCAATGCGGTGCGGATCAGCCTGAACCCTGGCCCGCAAAGCATCGATGACAGCGTCCTGTTGCAACAGAACACGACGACGCTGGCAAGCGACTCAGGGTCCACCTCCACCACTGGCAGCCGCCAGGTCGTCACCAGCGACCAGGCCTTCACCGGCAGCCGAGGAGTGATTCAGGTGAACCAGAGTGCCGGGGTGGGGAACCGAGTGGCTAACACCCTGGGCATCACTATCAAGTAACTGCTTGATAGACCTTAGTTAGACCGTACCAACACTTAACCCAACTAATTAGAAGCAAGGAGAAACACCATGAAACCTCAAATGGCGCTCAAACCACTGGTTTTCGCTCTCGCCGCGCTCATGGCTGCCGCTGCTCAAGCCGGTGGTGGCTGGCACCCAGCCCCTCAACCCACTGGCACCGTCGCCTCCGTGGTCACCGATGTGCAAAAAAGCCAGGGCAACAAATTCGAGGACAGCAACACCGAAAACAACGCCTCGGCCGACAACTCGGTGACCGGCAACAGCGGTAACGTGGGCGTCAACGTACAGTCGGGCTCCGGCAACCAGGCGGATAACGCCGGTGCCATCTCCAGTGCCAAAGGCGACTTTGCCACCGTGTTCGCCGTGATCGATGTGGATCAAGCCAGCACCAATAACAACTTCGTCAACAAAGGCACGCAAAACAACGCGTCCCTGGACGGCTCCGTCAACGGCAACTCCGGCAACGTGGGTTACAACGGCCAGGCCGGTCAAGGCAACGAAGGTAAAAACAACCTGGCAATCACCACCGCTGACGGCAAGAACATCGCCGCCGCTTCCAACACCGAGCAGAACTCGCTCAACAACAGCTACCTCAATACCGCCGTCAGCAGCTACGGCTACGGCAAGCCTCAATACGTGTCCAACAACTCCAGCCTCGACAACTCGGTTAACCGCAACTCCGGCAACGTGGGTGTAAACCTGCAATCGGGCGCGGGCAACCAGGGCAGCAACAGCCTGTCGATCGGTCAAGGTTGCAGCGTCTGCTCCAGCGGCGTGCGTTTCTGATCCAACGGGGCCTTGGCAACAAGGCCCTTTCTTATTCCAGTGTCCAGCAGGTCAGTCGATCATGCGCTTCGCGACCCTCACCCTCCTGATGTTGCTCACCGGCCCCACTTGGGCGGGCACCATGGCGATCTCCGCCATGCCCGGCGGTGCGGTGATTTTCAAGAAGGTCGAGAGCATCCGTGAACGCCGGTTCGCCAACCTGGTGGAACAGAAAACCGATTTCAGCTGTGGTGCTGCGGCACTCGCCACCATCCTGCGCCAGGCCTATTGGCTGGACGTCGACGAAGACCACCTCATCAAGGGCATGCTGGTCAATGCCGACCAGGACATGGTGCGTACCCAGGGTTTTTCCATGCTGGACATGAAGCGCTACCTCGAAAGCATCGGCATGCGCGCCCGGGGCTACAAGATCGCCCCGGACACCCTGGTCACCGTGAAAATCCCGGTGGTGGTGCTGCTGGAGATCCGTGGCTACAAGCACTTTGTGGTGATGCAACGGGCCGACAAGGACTGGGTGTATGTCGGCGACCCGGTGCTGGGGCACAAGCGCTATTCGCGCGATGACTTCGTCAAGGGCTGGAATGGCATCGTGTTCGCCGTATTGGGTGAAGGCTACGACAAGGCCAACATCCTGCTCGACCCGCCTGCCCCCCTGACCGCCAGGAACCAGCTGAACGAGTTCCGGCCCGTAGGCGACGCCGAACTGATGGATTTCGGTTTTATCCAGAGCGACTTCTTCTAGAAGCGCAATAAGGGGCAGGACGCTCCAGGAGCAAAAGATGAACACTTCCCGTTGGCTGACGGTTTTGTGTCTGGCAGCCTCGATGCCCGCTTATGCTTCATCGGGCTTCAAACCGATCGAACTCAAGGACGCGGAAATGGCCGAGCTGCGTGGCCGCTATGTGATGCCGGGGCGAATCATCAGCTTCGGCATTGTCATGAGCAGCACCTGGACCAATGCGGTCGGCGACAGCATTACCGGCAAGGCCAGCATGCAGTTGGACAAGACCACCATCACCCCACAGTTCTACGTGCAAACCACGGGTGCGGCGGGTTCCGGAACGCCCACTGCCGGCGGCGGTAACGTGATCGGCGGAGCCGGCCTGACCAGCGGCCAGGGCGTGACCCAAAGCGTGCGCGCCGCCGGTGATGGCAACACCGCCAACAACCATGTCGGCATCAACGTCACCCAGGACGGCTTTGCCCCTGCCAACGCCGTGCAGTCCGGTCAGGTACTCGTGGCCGGTGGCACCGTCACCGGCGACAGCAAGGCCGGTCAAGTCAGCGTATCGGCCAACAATGGCGGCCTGCAAATGGCGATCCAGGCCAACCACAACCAGGGCAACAGCCTGCAGCAGATCGGCGGCGGAAATGTGCTGCAAGGCACGGTTCTGACCGGCAATACCAACTTCGTCAACAACATGACCCAACTCAACGTCGTGATGAACAATAACGGTTTGAACAACGGTGCATTGAACTGCAATCTGGACCAGCTCAAAGGCCTACGCACGCTCGGTTATTGAACTACGCTGACCCTCGACACTTACGCATTGGAAAAGGACGGCTTATTTCATGCATCGATCATTATCGCTCCGCGCGGTGATCTGTTTAAGTACGCTCTTGCCCGCATCCGTGCTGTATGCCGCGCCGGATGCCGATATCGAAACCCTCAAGCGGGAACTCCTGGAACTCAAGCAACGCTACGACGTGCAGCAAAAGGCCCTGGCCGTGCTGGAACAACGCGTACGTCAGGTGGAAGATCAACCGGCCACGCCGGCCCCCAGGCGCCTGGCCAAATCCCCCGCCGACTTCAAGCAAGGCGGCACGACCGTCGCAGGCACCGGCGCGGCAGCCGCGTCGGGTGGCGCGGGCGGCGGCGGCAGTTCCTACGGCCAGTCGCTCAAGGACGACTCGGCCCCTGCACAAAGTGTCAGTAACCTCTACAACGAAGCCAGCGGCTTTTTCGGCAATGGCAAGTTCAGCCTCGAGACCGGCATCACCTATGCCCGTTACGACGCGCGCCAACTGACCCTCAATGGTTTCCTGGCGCTGGACTCGATCTTCCTCGGCAACATCAACCTGGACCGGATCAAATCCGACAGCTGGACCCTGGACCTGACCGGCCGCTACAACCTCGATAACCGTTGGCAGTTCGACCTCAACGTGCCGGTGGTCTACCGCGAGTCGACCTACCAGTCCGGCGGCGCCGGCAACGATGCCACGGCCACCTCGGAAGCGTCCGTGACCCGCGACCCGACCATTGGCGACGTCAACTTCGGCGTGGCGTACAAATTCCTCGATGAAACCCCTAACCTGCCGGACGCCGTGGTGTCGGTGCGGGTGAAGGCGCCTACGGGTAAAGAGCCGTTTGGCATCAAACTGGTCAGGCAACCGAGCAACGACAACCTCTACCTGCCCGAAAGCCTGCCGACGGGCAACGGCGTGTGGTCGGTCACACCGGGCATCTCCCTGGTCAAGACCTTCGACCCTGCGGTGTTGTTCGGCTCGCTGTCGTACACCCACAACTTCGAAGACTCGTTCGATGACATCAGCAGTCAGGTCAACCAGAAGGTGGGGGGCAAGGTGCGCCTGGGCGACAGCTTTCAGTTCGGTGTCGGCGTAGCCTTTGCCTTGAACGAAAAAATGAGCATGTCGTTCTCGGTGTCCGATCTGGTGCAGCGCAAAAGCAAGCTCAAGCCGGACGGCGGCGACTGGCAGTCGGTGGTGTCCAGCGATGCGAATGCGGGCTACTTCAACGTCGGCATGACGATTGCGGCCTCGGATAACCTGACCATCGTGCCGAACCTGGCGATCGGGATGACCGATGACGCGCCGGACTTCACGTTCAGTCTGAAATTCCCGTATTACTTTTGATTGAGAGGTAAACACTTTTTAAATGTGGGAGGGGCGGTGCGACGATTCGACTTGCCCCCGATGGCGGCCTCAGGCCCGACCAGGATCTCGTGTCGATCCCGGTCCAAATGTGGGAGCGGGCTTGCCCCCGATGGCGGCCTCTGGGCCGACCAGGATCTCGTGTCGATCCCGGCCCAAATGTGGGGGGGGCTTGCCCCCGATGGCGGCCTTAGGCCCGACCAGGGTCTCGTGTCGATCCCGGTCCAAATGTGGGAGGGGGCTTGCCCCCGATGGCGGCCTCAGGCCCGACCAGGATCTCGTGTCGATCCCGGTCCAAATGTGGGAGGGGGCTTGCCCCCGATGGCGGCCTCAGGCCCGACCAGGATCTCGTGTCGATCCCGGCTCAAATGTGGGAGGGGGCTTGCCCCCGATGGCGGCCTCTGGGCCGACCAGGGTGTTGGATCACACCGAGTACATATCCGTTTCTGCGGTCACGGCTGCTAATGGTTCCGCTTTTACAGCGGCTCACTTTTGAAAAGCGCAAAAGTAAGCAAAACGCTCTTGCCCCACCACTCGGCACCTCGCCTAGGCTCGGTGTGCCCGAACGCAGGCTTGAATCCGTGGGCCGCCGCAATGGGCCATCCATGGCCCAGTGCGGCTAACCCGGCGTCCTGCCGGGTTGCCCACGGATTCAAGCCTGCGTTCGGCCAGCGTGGTTTAACGGGGCGCCTAAGATCAAAAGCAGATCAAGATCAAGGGCGGCTCGCTTCGCATCGTGGTTAGCGGCTACGGCGGTGTGTGGCCTATGCCTCGATGCGTAGTCAGTAGATGCATCAGCGACTGACACACCGCCATCGGGGGCAAGCCCCCTCCCACATTTGATTTGCATGCACCCTTTGAAAAAAACCTAGCGGATCTGGTGTTTGTGCAGCAACCGGTAAAACGTCGGCCGGGAAACGCCCAGCACCCGGGCCGCGATACTCAGGTTGTCGCTGTGCCGGTGAAGTACGTCGCACAATGCCTGGCGTTCGGCGCGGTGCTTGTAATCTTCCAGTGTCGCCATCGGCGGCGACACGGCTTGCGGGCCTTGCAATCCCAGGTCAACCGCCTCGATCTGGCGCCCTTCAGCCAGGACCAGGCCACGGCGCACACGGTTGGCCAGTTCACGCACATTGCCCGGCCACGGGTGTCGGCCCATCGCCACCAAGGCCTCTTCGCTGAAGCTGCGCGGGCGGCGGCCGGTTTCCTGGCTATAGAAACGCGAAAAGTGATTGGCCAGCATCGCCACGTCGCCATGACGTTCGCGCAGGGGCGCGGTGACGACTTGCAGCACGTTCAGCCGGTAATACAGGTCCTCGCGAAAGGCGCCCTTCTCGACGGCGGCCTCAAGGTCAACGTGGGTCGCAGCCAGTACCCGCACATCCACCGGGATGGGCTGGCTGCCGCCGACGCGCTCGATCTGTTTCTCCTGGAGAAAGCGCAACAGGTTGGCTTGCAGCTCCATGGGCAGATCGCCGATTTCATCAAGGAACAGCGTGCCACCGTGGGCAGCCTCGATGCGTCCGACCTTGCGCTGATGCGCACCGGTGAAGGCGCCCTTTTCATGGCCGAAGAGTTCCGACTGGATCAGGTGTTCAGGAATCGCTCCGCAGTTGATCGCCACGAACGGCTTGGCGTGTCGCTGGGACTGCCGGTGCAGCATCTTGGCCACCAGTTCCTTGCCGGTGCCGCTGTCTCCCCGTATCAGTACCGGCGATTCAGTAGGCGCCAGCTTCGACAGCAATTTGCGCAGTTCGCGAATGGGCCGGCTATCGCCCAGCAACTCATGCTCAGGCCCACCCACCGGGGTGTTGCCCTTGCCGCGCAGGCGCGCCATGCCAAAGGCGCGTCCGAGGGTGACCTGCACCCGCGACACATCGAACGGCAAGGTGTGGAAATCAAAAAACCATTCGCAGACGAAATCCCCGACGTTCTGCAGGCGTAGCACGTCCTGGCTGAGTACCGCGATCCATTCGGTGCCGCTACGACCAATCAGCTCCTTGACCGCCTCGGGCCGTTCCAGATGACAAGGCTGCAACCGCAACAGGCCGACATCGCAGGACCGCTCACCCACATCTTCGAGGGTACAGCTGTCGACTTCCCATCCGACCGTGCGCAAGCCGGGCAGCAATCCGTGACAATCCTCGCAGGGGTCGACGACCAACAAGCGGCGTTGCGCAGAAGTCACAACCATGACTATTCCTTGGCGTCAGTTTTTATTAATAGAAACAACAGTTTGTAGCGACCAGACAGCAACATATCAAAATATTGACGCTGTGCTTGTACCCTTTCGCTATAAGTGTGAGCAAAAAGCCATCAACCTGTAAAAAGTTGCCCACCGGCCAAACGTTAGTTCCGCTTTTAAAACAGCCGCTTAGATGACTTCAGTCAGGGAAAGTTAAAATTTCTTGTCCTGGCATGTGACCCGCCCCCCACCATCGTGCATCAGTACAAGTAACCCACCGTACGGTCAGCCCAACCGCCGGTATTCACTTGAATGGGCACAGAGAGAGACGACACACATGAACGCTCCGCTGCGCATCAACGAAGCTCTTTTGATTGCAGACCGTGCCTTCCAGCCCTTCCAGTGCGTGGCCTGGCACGACGGTCATGGCGCCCTCAGCCTGAGCGTCATCGACCGCACCAACACCCGTATCGGCAGCCAACAGCTGTCATCGACCACTTACACTGACCCGGCGCAATTGGAAGACTTGCTGTTGCAGGCCCGTGCCGAGCTCGACAAAAGTGGCTACCAGTTGCAGCAATGGGCAATGCCCAAGTAAGTGAGGCGGGAACTTCCGATCACTGCATTAGAGTGATCGGAAGTTGCACTTACTTATCGTGCGTTGAGTATAAATCGCTCGAACGCTTCGGCAGCACCGTCCTCGACATTGCTGCCGGTGACCACGCTGGCCTGACGCTTGACGGTTTCTTCCGCCTGGCCCATGGCAATCGATAAACCGGCCACCTGAAACATCGCCGGATCGTTGCCGCCGTCGCCAATGGCTGCCGTTTGCGCAAGCGGCACCTCAAGGTGCGCCGCCAGGGTCTTCAAGGCCTCGCCTTTATTCGCCAGCATCGCCGTCACATCCAGATAAACCGGCTGTGAACGTGAGACCTGGGCCAGGCCCTTCACCTTCGGCTGCAGCTGCGCTTCCAGCTCCACCAGCAACTGCGTGTTATTGCTCGCGGCGACGATCTTGTCGACCCGGTCCAGGTAGGGCTCGAAACTCTCCACCACCACCGGCCCATACCCCAGGCCGTCGGCTTCGCGCTGCTCCATCGGCCCGGGCGAGTCACGGCGCAGCCAGTCGCCATCGGCGAACACCCAGACTTCCACATCCGGTTCGGCCGAGAACAGTGCCAGGGTCACTAACGCCGCTTCCGCCGGCAGATGGTGGGCCACCAGGATGCTGCCATCGGGGTTGATCAACGTACCGCCGTTGAACCCCGCCACCGGCACGTCGATACCGAAGGTCTCGATCAGGTGCATCATGGCCTTGGGCGGGCGCCCGCTGGCCAGGCTGAAAAACACCCCGGCATCACGCAACGCGCGAATCGCATCGGCTGTGCGCGGGCTGAGGCTGTGATCCGGATGCAGCAAGGTGCCGTCCACATCACTGAGGATAAAACGGATGGGATGAATCGCTGCATCACTCATCCGAGGCTATGCCAGGCACGGCCGTCACGGGCCAGCAATGCATCCGACGCCGCCGGGCCATCTTCGCCGGCCTTGTAGGTCTGGATGCCATCGTCTTCTTTCCAGGCATCCAGGAACGGCTGCACGGCGCGCCAGCCGTTCTCGATATTGTCGGCGCGCTGGAACAGGGTCTGGTCGCCGGTCATGCAGTCGTAGATCAGGGTTTCGTAACCTGTCGACGGCTGCATCTCGAAGAAGTCCTTGTAGTCGAATCCCAACTCGATATTGGCCATTTCCAGGGTCGGCCCGGGCTTTTTGGCCAGCAGGTCGAACCACATGCCTTCGTTCGGCTGGATCTGGATCTTCAGGTAGGTGGGCTTGAGCTCATCGACGTCGGTGTCGCGAAACTGCGCGTAAGGCGCCTGCTTGAAGCAGATCACGATCTCGGTGTCGCGGATGCTCATGCGCTTGCCGGTACGCAGGTAGAACGGCACGCCGACCCAGCGCCAGTTGTCGATCATCACCTTCAGCGCAACGAAGGTCTCGGTGCTGCTGTCAGGCGCGACATTGGCTTCTTCGCGATAGCCCGGCAGTTGCTTGCCGGCGATTTCACCGGCGGTGTACTGGCCGCGCACGGAGTTGGCCCGCGCATCTTCCAGGGACCAGGGCCGGATGGCACCGACCACCTTGGCCTTCTCACCGCGCACAGCGTCGGCACCGAAGGCTGCCGGTGGCTCCATCGCGACCATGGCCAGCAACTGGAACAGGTGGTTGGGTACCATGTCCCGCAGCGTGCCGGTTTTTTCGAAGAAATTGCCCCGGGTTTCGACGCCGACGGTTTCTGCGGCGGTGATTTGCACGTGGTCGATGTAATGGTTGTTCCAGAACGCCTCGAACAGCACGTTGGAGAAACGGCTGATGAGGATGTTCTGCACCGTTTCCTTGCCCAGGTAATGGTCGATGCGATAGATCTGCTTCTCGCTCATCACCTTGAGCAGGCACGCATTCAACGCTTCGGCGCTGGCCAGGTCGGAGCCGAACGGTTTCTCGATGACCACGCGGCGAAACCCCTCCTGCGTCTCATCGAGCAACCCGGCACTGCCCAGGCGCTGCACCACTTCACTGAAGAAGCGCGGTGCTGTCGCGAGGTAGAACACCGCATTGGCGCTGCCGCTGTCGGCAATTTTCTGCGCGATATCGGCGTAGGTGCTGTCGTCGAGGAAGTCACCCTCGACGTAGCTGATGCCTTTGGCCAACTGGGCCCACAGCTGTGGGTCCAGCCCATTGTCGGCATTGCCCCGGACCTTGCCGGCGGCTTCGGTGCGAATGAAGTCCTCGAGTTTCTTGGCGAAGTCAGCGTCGCTGATGGCGTTGTGATCAACGCCCACAATGCGCAGGCCATCGCCCAGCAGCCCGTCGCGACTCAGGTTGTACAGCGCCGGCATCAGCAGGCGCTTGACCAGGTCGCCATGGGCGCCAAACAGAAACAAGGTAGTGGGTGGAGCGGGTTCGGCCTTGGGTTTCTTGCCGTTGGCGGTCATTTTTTGGAAGTCTCCACGTGGCCGCCAAAGCCGAAGCGCATGGCCGAGAGCATTTTGTCACCGTAGGTGCTCTGCTGGCGCGAACGGAAACGGGCGAACAGCGACGTCGACAGCACCGGTACCGGCACAGCTTGCTCCATGGCCGCTTCGATGGTCCAACGGCCTTCGCCGCTGTCGGCCACGGAACCGGAATAGCCGTCCAGCTTCGGATCGGTCGCCAGGGCATCGGCGGTCAGGTCCAGCAGCCACGACGACACTACGCTGCCACGACGCCAGACTTCGGCAATGTCGGCCACGTTCAGGTCGAAGCGTTGGTCTTCGGGCAGGTTGTCCGAGTTCTTGGTCTTGAGAATGTCAAAACCTTCGGCAAACGCCTGCATCATGCCGTATTCAATGCCGTTGTGGATCATCTTGACGAAGTGGCCGGAGCCCGCCGGGCCGGCATGAATGTAGCCGTGCTCGGCACGCGGGTCGGCGGAGGCCGAACGGTCCCTGGTGCGTGGGATGCTGCCGATGCCAGGCGCCAGGCTCTTGAAGATCGGATCAAGGCGCTGCACGGTTTCGACGTCGCCACCGATCATCATGCAGTAGCCGCGTTCCAGCCCCCACACGCCGCCGGAGGTGCCGACATCGACGTAATGCAGGCCTTTTTCCGCCAGGGCCTTGCCGCGACGTACGTCGTCCTTGTAATTGGTGTTGCCGCCATCAATGATCACGTCACCGCTTTCCAGCAGCCCGCTCAGTTCGTTGATGGTGTCTTCGGTGGGAGCGCCCGCCGGTAACATTACCCACACAGCGCGAGGCTTTTGCAGGCCGGCCACCAGGGCTTTCAAGTCGGCGACGCCAGTGGCGCCCTCCTCGCTCAGGCCTTTGACAAAGGCTTCGTTACGGTCATATACAACGGTGGTATGCCCATTGAGCATCAGGCGCCGCGCAATGTTACCGCCCATGCGGCCTAGTCCGATAATCCCCAGTTGCATGTGCTGATGCTCCTAACTGCTAAAAAATGTGTGACATAGTTTATAGCGCAATGAGGCTAATGAGGGTTAGTCCAGAGCGGATCCGCGTAGTTTCATGCTAAAAAAGTTGCCAGCATTTCACCATCACGGCGGCAAAAGTCACACGACCACCAAAAATAAAAAAGTTCCCTTGATGTGAAAAAGAATTCAAACTTGCCACGACTGCTGCCGCTCACCTGTTTCGGCGGCGCGATCTACCCGGCTATTTGCGAGGCAAGCAATGAGCACAGCACAGATGACCCGACCGCCACAGACCCTCTACGTCAGCATCCGCCGCGATGAATTGCGTCAGTTGAAGGACGAGCGCGATCAGTTGCAACAGGAAGTCCTGCGCCTGCGTTCGCACCTCCAGGCCCAGCTGGAGCTGCCGTCCGGCGCCAAGCCCGCACTCTGCTGAACGCCTTTGGTTAGTTTGTAAGGCAATACCTACAGAAAACTCACAAAGTTTTCACACGCCTGTCCCGATACTCCCGCCCGCGATGCCGCTCATGTTCTGAGCGGCCCGATGTTGCGCGCGTGTGCGCGACGATCATTTTCTGATGGGGCGCTGGATGGCGATGTTCAAACGCAGCACGACGACTGCGAAAGGTTTTGATTGGGCCGGCCTTGGCTGGTTATTCCTGTTTTTCTGGTACTTCTCGGGTATTACCCAGCTGCTTATCCAACTGACCGGTACGTCCGGCTTCAGTGGTTTCCGCCAGGCATTCTTCATGAGTGCACTGTGGCTGGCACCGATGCTGCTGTTCCCCCGGCAAACGCGGGTACTGGCCGCCGTGATCGGCGTGGTGCTGTGGGCCTGCTCCATGGCCAGCCTGGGTTACTTCTTTATTTACCAGCAGGAATTTTCCCAGAGCGTGATCTTCATCATGTTCGAGTCGAACATTTCTGAAGCGGGCGAATACGCTACCCAGTATTTTGCCTGGTGGATCGTGCTGGCGTTCATCGCCCACACCGCCTTCGCGGTGTTCCTGTGGACACGCTTGCGCCCGGTGTACTTGCCGCGCGGCCAGTCGATCGTGGCGGCCATCGCCATCGTATTGGCGATTGTCGGCTACCCGCTGGTCAAGCAGATCGCCACCAGCGACACCATGGAACAGGCCATCGACCGCTTTGAAACCCGGATCGAACCGGCTGTGCCCTGGCAGATGATCGTCGCCTACCGCCGCTACACCGAACAACTGGACAACATGCAAGGCATGCTGACCAGCGCCAGCCAGATTCCACCCTTGAAAAACCTCAAGGACAGCATGGCCGGCCAGCCGTCCACGCTGGTGCTGGTAATCGGCGAGTCCACCAACCGCCAGCGCATGAGCCTCTATGGCTACCCGCGCAATACCACGCCGGAACTGGACAAGCTGCGCGACCAACTGGCGGTGTTCGACAATGTCATCACCCCGCGCCCCTACACCATCGAAGCGTTGCAACAGGTACTGACCTTCGCCGACGAAGAAAACCCGGACCTGTACCTCAAGACGCCGTCGATCGTCAGCGTGATGAAACAGGCCGGCTACAAGACGTTCTGGATCACCAACCAGCAGACCATGACCAAGCGCAACACCATGCTCACGACCTTTTCCGAACAGGCCGACGAGCAGGTGTACCTGAACAACAATCGCAATCAGAACGCCCGCCAATACGACGGCGATGTACTCGCGCCGTTTTCCAAGGCCCTGGCCGATACCGCCGAGCGCAAGTTCATCGTAGTGCACCTGTTGGGCACGCACATGAGCTACCAGTACCGCTATCCGCCGACGTTCGACAAATTCACCGATCGCCAGGGCGTGCCGCCGGGCGTCAGCGACGCCCAGTTGCCGACGTACAACAGCTATGACAACGCGGTGCTGTACAACGACTTCGTGGTCTCGAGCCTGATCAAGGACTACGCCAAGACCGACCCCAACGGCTTTTTGCTGTACCTGTCGGACCACGGCGAAGACGTGTTCGACTCTGTCGGCCATGACACCCTGGGCCGCAACGAAGGCAAGCCGACCGCGCCGATGTACACCATTCCCTTTATGGCCTACGCCTCGCCCAAGTGGCGCGAAAGCCACGACTGGAGCTTCGCCGGCGACCTGCAGCGGCCTTACAGCAGCTCGCAGTTGATCCACACGTGGGCGGACCTGGCCGGTTTGAGCTTCGATGAACTGGACCGCAGCAAAAGCCTGGTCAGTGACAGCTTCAAGCCGCGTCCCCTGCTGATCGGTAACCCTTACGAGACCAAGCAGAAAGCCTTGATCGACTTCAGCCTGATCAAACCGAAAAAGGCCGACAGCACCGAGGTGGTGGTCAAGTAACCGAGAGGTTTATAAACGAAAGATAATAATCATTCTCGTTAAAGCCTAAAGTTCCGCGCCTCCTTTCGTCTTTGAGCCATACCCGCCCTTTCCGGGGCGGCCTCAAAGACGACAAGGAGTTCGCCGCGATGCTCGCGCCTTTCACCCGTTCCATCACCCTTACCCTGGGCCTGTTCAGCCTTGCGCCAAGCGCTGAACTGCTGGCCGAAACCGACCCCGAACACGCCCCCGCCAGAGCCCTCGAACTGGGCGCCACCCGCGTCACCGCCGACAGCCTGGGCGCGACCACCGAGCACACCGGCGCCTACACCACGGGCTCGATGAGCACCGCCACGCGCCTGAACCTGTCCGTCAAGGAAACCCCGCAATCTATCTCGGTGATCACGCGCCAGCAGATGGATGATTTCAACCTCAACACCCTGACCGATGTGTTACGCCAGACCACCGGCATCAACGTCCAGCACAATGACTCGGACCGCGTGTCCTATACCTCCCGTGGCTACGGCATCAACAACTTCCAGATTGACGGGATGCTCAACACCTTCGGCTACATGAAGAGCGACGCCGACACCATCATCTATGACCGTATCGAAGTGGTGCGCGGCGCCACCGGCCTGACGACCGGCGCGGGCGATCCTTCGGCCACCGTCAATATGGTACGCAAGCGCCCGACCGCCCAATGGCAGGCGAAAACCGGGGTCAGTGGCGCCACCCATGACAACTATTACAGCTACCTCGACGTCGGCGGCCCGCTGGCCTTCGACGGCAAGTTGCGCGGGCGCAGCGTACTGGCGTACCGAGACAGCAAATCCTTGCGCGATAACTATGCACTGCAGCGCGCGGTCGGCTACGGCATTCTCGAGGGCGACCTGTCCGACGACACCGTGCTGGCCGTAGGTTTTGATTACCAGGACAAACAGGTACAAGGCACGTCCTGGGGCACCGTGCCCTACTGGAACAGCCAGGGCGGCAAGGCCGGGCTGTCGCGCTCCACCAATATGGCCGCGCACTGGAGCTCCTGGCCACTGACCGACAAGACCACCTTCGCCACCCTCGACCATCGCCTCGGCGGCGACTGGCACCTGAAGGCCGCCTACACCCATCGCCAGAGCGATACCGATGGCAAGGTGTACTACGGCGGCGCGGGTTTCCCCAATGCCGACCGCAGCGGCATGACCGCCTGGGCCAGCCATATGCGCGGCACGTCGAGAATGGAGGCCATCGACCTCAACCTGGCCGGCAGCTACGCGCTGCTGGGCCGCGAACATGCGCTGATGATGGGCTATGGCGAGGCCGCGCAACGGGACACTTCGCCCTTCATGCGCAGCAACCTGCCTGCCAGCTATTACCCCATCGCGGACTGGAAGCACATGGGCGGTATCGGCAAGTTCACCGATGAGGTCACCGACCTCAAGGGCGAGCACAGCAAGAAACAACAGAAAGCCGGCTACCTCGCCACTCGCCTGAGCCTGACCGACCGCCTGCACGCCGTACTCGGCAGCCGCTACGGCAGTTGGGAGCTGGAAAGCGCCACCCCCGAATACAACGCCAACAATCAACTGACCGCTTCCGGCAAAACCGGCCAGACCCATAACGATATGTTCACGCCCTACGCCGGGTTGCTGTACGACATCACGCCGCAGTACACCGTCTACGCGAGCTACACCGACATCTTCAAGCCGCAAAGCGCGAAAGACGTGAACAAGAAATACCTGGAGCCGGTGGTGGGCAGCAACTATGAAGTTGGCCTCAAGGGCAGCGTGCTCAACGAGCGTCTGAACCTGGCGGCGGCGTATTTCTGGAGCACCCAGGACAACGTCGCCGAGCGCGATGACGCGGTGCCGCCCAACCCGGTCACCGGCGAGGAATACTACAAATCCGGCGGCAAGGGTAACAAGGTGAAGGGTTTCGAGCTGGAGGCGGCCGGCGAAATCACACCGGACTGGAACCTGACCGCCGGCTACACCTACACCCATTCGGTAAATGGTACCGGCCAGCGCAACAACACCGGCCAGCCGTTGAACCTGCTGAAAATATCCAGCGCTTATCGCCTGCCGGGGGCCTGGCGCAACCTGACCGTGGGCGGCGCGGTGAATTGGCAGAGCGACATCCATGAGTTCGGCAACCGGCCCACGGGCGAACGCAATGACAAAGGCAACTTGATCACCACGCGGGCAAAGATCGAGCAAGCGGGCTACACCGTGGTCAACCTGATGTCGCGCTACGAGTTCGACGAGCAGCTGACGGCATCGATCAACGTCAATAATCTGTTTGACAAAAAATATTACGAGCGCGTCGGTTTTTACAATGGCGTGTATTGGGGCGATCCGCGCTCGATTACCCTGGCATTGGACTGGAGGCTGTAGCACCCTGCCCCGCGAAGTTAAAAACTATTAACTTCGCGGGGCAATTTCGTTAATTCCCACTTAATAAGATAGCGCCATAGTCGCCCCACGATCTGATCACGGAGTGACCGGACACCTATCACTCTTAATGGGAATACTGAAATGAAACTCTCGACACTGATGCTTGCCAGCCTGATGACCCTGACCTCCGCCGCCGCCTTTGCAGAGGGCGGTTCAGAGCGCTCCAAGGAGTTCTACAAGAACTTCAGCCTGAGTCAGGAAACAACCCACGGCAAGGCCGAGCAGCAAGTTGCGTCCGCCGATGGCAAACCGGTTAAAGCAACTACTGCCGAACCCGCCCACCCCAAAAGTTGATTTAATACTGAGTTAATCCGCAAGTACCCTGTGCCAACCCGCTCCTTTGGCAAAGGTTTTATTGGGCGCCATTCAATGGCGCCTTTTTTTGCTGTGCTTATTAAAGTGCCTTGTTCCAGAACAACATGCGGCCATGGGCGGGATCAAATACCGAATCGTCGAAACCGAACTTGCGATACGCCGACTGGGCCAGCGCATTGCCTTCTAGCACTTCCAGGGTGATCTTGCAGCAACCGCGCTGCCGGGCGATTTCCTCGACCTTCTGCAGCATCTTCTGACTTAACCCCAAGCCCCGAAACTGTTGCGCCACCATCACATCGTGGACGTTGACCAAGGGCCGACAGGCGAAGGTCGAAAACCCTTCGAAGCAATTGACCAGCCCGGCCGGGACACCCCCAACGAACGCCAGCACACTGAACGCATGAGGGCGCTTGGCCAGCTCCGCAGGCAGTTGCTGCAACAGGTCGGCCGGCAAACTGTGGCCGCCGCCCATCGGGTCTTCAGCATAGTGGTTGAGCAGCGAGCCGATGGCATCGGCGTGTACGGCGTTGGTGTAGCTGGCTTGCAGCACCAGGATGTCTGGGGTGTCCATTTCCTTCCTCGATAACGACAACCAGGGAACCGATTCCCTTTGAGAAGGTTGATTGTAAGCATGGAGTCGGCAGTAGATGAAGGAGATTAACGACAAATGTCTGACAGAAAGCGCGTAGATTGCACGTATCCAACGCCTCAAGCGCAATGAACGCGGGGTTCTCAGGCGCCGAAGCGCTGCAGCTGCATTTCGCGCAAGCGGCTCAAGGTGCGCCGAAAAGGAAACGCCAGGTAGCCTTCGGTATAGAGACGCTCCAGCGGCACCCGGGCCTCGATGAACAACGGCACTTTGCGGTCGTAACACTCATCCACCAGCGCGATGAAGCGTCGCACGCTGTCATCATGCCTGGACAACTCCGGCAATTGCCGATCCCCCGCGACCACGCGCTCGGCGCCGTCTTCGGTACCCCGGGCAATGCGACCAGGGCGTTGCTGTGCGCTGAGGTTGGGCACCTCTCCCAGCAGGATGGCCTTGAAGCGATCACACAGCAGCATGAAATCCATCGCCGCCAGAGGTTGTTCGCAGAGCTCGGCGTAACGGCACCACAGCACCGCGTCACCGGCCTGCACCGCCGCTATCGTGCGATGCCCCACGTTCACTTCCTTCTCGTCGCTGAGGATTTGCCCGTCGCTCATCTGCCGGAACAGCGTGGCCAGTGCATCGGGCCGATTGACCCAGTAGCGCTGCAGACCCACGCCGGGATGCAGGCGATGATCCTCGCCGCCGTCCACGGCCAGCACCTGCATATGCCGATTGATCGCCGCGATACCCGGCAAGAACCGCTCACGGTTGAAACCTTCGGCGTACAGATGCTCAGGGGGTTGATTGGAGGTGCAAACCATCACCACGCCCTCCTCGAACATCACCTGAAACAGACGGCCGAGAATGATTGCGTCACCGATGTCATTGACGAACAACTCGTCGAAGCACAGTACGCGCACGTCCCGGCTCAGTTCCCGCGCCAACGCCTGCAGCGGGTCACGGGTGCCGGTGAGCTGGAACGAGCGCTGGTGCACCCAGCCCATGAAGTGATGAAAATGCTGGCGGCGCGCGGGCACGCGCAGGCTTTGATGGAACTGGTCCATCAGCCAGGTCTTGCCGCGCCCCACCGGCCCCCACAGGTAAACGCCGGTAATCGGCGAACCGCCCTGATGCAACGCCTGGTGACAGGCTTGCAAGGCCTGCACCGCCCGGCGTTGAGCGTCGTCGGGCACGAAGCCCTGCCGGGCGATAGCGTGTTGATAAGCGGCGAGCGGCGAGTCGAAAGTCATTGGCGCAGTATGCCGTACAACGCAAACGTCTACCGCGCAATCTTCGCCCTCAGCCCAGTTCCGCACGCAGCTGGCGCGCCGCCGTCACCATGTGAACCAACGCCGCTTCCGTCTCCGGCCAGCCACGGGTTTTCAGGCCGCAATCGGGGTTCACCCACAATCGCTGAGCCGGAATCCGCTTGGCCGCCTTGCGCAGCAAGTCAACCATCTGCGCCACCTCCGGCACCCGCGGCGAGTGGATGTCGTAGACGCCGGGGCCGATGTCGTTGGGGTAGTCGAAGGCTTCGAACGCATCGAGCAACGCCATGTCCGAGCGCGAGGTTTCAATGGTGATGACGTCGGCATCCATCGCCGCGATGGACTCGATCACATCGTTGAATTCGCTGTAGCACATGTGGGTGTGGATCTGGGTCTCGTCACGCACGCCGCAGGCGCACAGGCGGAACACTTCGGTGGCCCAGTCCAGGTAGTGCGGCCATTGCGCCTGACGCAACGGCAAGCCTTCGCGGAACGCGGCCTCGTCGATCTGCACGATCCGGATACCGGCGGCTTCCAGGTCCACCACCTCGTCACGCAGCGCCAGGGCCAACTGCCGGGCCTGCACTTCACGGCTCACGTCTTCCCGTGGGAATGACCACATCAGCATGGTCACCGGGCCCGTCAACATGCCCTTGAGCACCTTGCGCGTGAGGCCCTGGGCATAACGAATCCACTCCACCGTCATGGCTTTCGGACGGCTCAGGTCGCCGTAGATCAGCGCCGGTTTCACACAGCGCGAACCGTAGCTCTGCACCCAGCCGAAACGGCTGAACGCGTAGCCGTCCAATTGCTCGGCGAAGTATTCGACCATGTCGTTACGTTCGGCCTCACCGTGCACCAGCACATCCAGCCCGAGGTTCTCCTGCACCTCAACCGCGTGCCTGATCTCGCTGTGCATCGCTTCGACGTATTCGGCTTCGCTCAACTTGCCGGCCTTGTACGACTGGCGCGCCAGGCGGATCGACGCAGTTTGCGGGAACGAACCGATGGTAGTGGTGGGAAACAGCGGCAGGTCGAGGCCGGCCCGCTGCTTCTCGATACGCTGGGCAAACGGCGATTGGCGCTGGCTGTCCCTGGCGCTGATCGCGGCAACGCGCGCTTGCACAGCGGGCTTGTGAATACGCGGCGAAGCGGCGCGCGCAGCCTGTACCGCGCGACTCTCAGCCAGCGCGGCCAGCACCTGCGGCGCCTCGGGCTGGTCGAGGGCCTGGGTCAGTACCGCGACTTCCGCGCACTTTTGCAAGGCGAAGGCCAGCCAGCTCTTCAACTCGGCGTCCAACTGGTCCTCACGCGCCAGATCCACCGGGCTGTGCAGCAGTGAACAGGACGGCGCGACCCACAAGCGCTCACCAAGTTTGTCCTGGGCGTGTTGCAACGTCGCCAGGGCTTTTTCCAGGTCACAGCGCCACACGTTACGGCCGTTGACCACGCCTAGGGACAGCACCTTATAAGCCGGCAGGCGATCAAGAATCGTCGGGTATTGCTCCGGCGCCCGTACCAGGTCGATGTGCAGCCCGTCGACCGGCAGATTGGCGGCCAGGCCGAGGTTTTCTTCCAGCCCGCCAAAGTAGGTGGCCACCAGTTTCTTCAACGGATCACGCTGGATCAGGTTGTAGGCACGCTCAAAGGCATTCTTCCACTCCTGCGGCAGATCGAGCACCAGGATCGGCTCGTCGATCTGCACCCACTCGACACCCTGCTCCGCCAGGCGCTGGAAGATCTGGCCGTACAGCGGCAGCAGGCGGTCGAGCAGATCAAGCTTGTCGAAGTCGCCGCCCTTGGCCTTGCCCAGCCACAGGTACGTCAGCGGGCCAATCACCACCGGCTTGACGGCGTGCCCGAGGTCGCGGGCTTCCTGGACTTCTTCGAACAGCTGGTCCCATCCGAGGTGGAATTGCTGATCGACGCTGAACTCCGGCACCAGGTAGTGATAGTTGGTATCGAACCACTTGGTCATCTCCTGGGCGTGAGCACCGGCGCAGCACGCATCGCTGACGCCACGGGCCATGCCGAATAACGTGTGCAACGTGGCCTGGCCATCGGCCGGACGGAAACGCTCCGGGATCACGCCAAACATCAGCGAGTGGGTCAGCACCTGGTCGTACCAGGCGAAATCACCGGCGGGCAGCAACTCGATGCCGGCCTGTTTCTGCAGGTCCCAATGGGCCTTGCGCAAGTCACGCCCCACGGCGCGCAGGCCGGCCTCATCGAGCTCGCCCTTCCAGAACGCTTCCTGCGCTTTTTTCAGTTCACGATCGCGTCCAATGCGCGGAAATCCGAGGGAATGAGCGACTGCCATGACTTTTTATCTCCAATGTCGGTATCTATGGCGGTCATTGTCGGGAGATGGCGATAATGAGACAAACTCATTTTTCTTTAGATGAATACAAAATTCATTCATACAGACAGCAACGCAGCGCCCGCCCGTAACGCCGGTAAAAGCAGCCGTGACTGCAGAAAACGGATATGTACTCGATCTGATCCAACGCCCTGGTCGGCTCGGAGGCCGCCATCGGGGGCAAGCCCCCTCCCACATTTGGACCTGTGACGAGCAAGCTCCCCCGCCAAAGGTCCGGCGCCGTACCCTAGCTGTGGAGATACCTATGCCCCCACAGTGATTACATCAGCCGAATCAAAACCTCAGTCAATCAACCCATGCGCGTCATAGAACGGATACGGCCCCGGATAATCCCCGAACACGCCGTTATGGCTGATCAAACCCTGTTGCGCATCCCAGCGATGCAACAGATAGCCCGCCGGCTCCAGGTTGAAATGCGCGGGCGCCGCGTCCTGCAAATCCAGCACGATCTGGTGGGACGTGCCGGGGCATACACAACTGAGGCTGGCACCGAAACGGCGCTGCATCGGCCGATGCAGATGCCCGCACAACAGGCGCTCCACCTGCGGGTGGCGTGCCACCACGCGCTCCAGGGCGGCGGCGTTGATGAAGGGTTCGCGGTCCATATGACCGATGCCGCTGATAAACGGCGGGTGATGCAGGATCAGCAAGGTCGGCGCCTGCGGGCGCAGCGCCAGTTGCTCATCGAGCCAGTGCAATTGGCTGTCCAGCAACTGGCCGCCATGGCTGCCGGGAATGGTGGAGTCGAGGCCGATCAGGCGCAGCGGATGCGTGTCTACGACCCAGTCCAGCGGGCCCTCTGCCGATAACGGCAAGTAGGCATGATCGCCGAACGCATCGAGCAACGGCCCGCGCGCGTCGTGATTGCCGGGTACCAGGTAGCACGGCATGTGCAGGCGCGCGAGTTCAGGGTGCAGCACGGCGTATTCATCGGCGCGGCCGAAGTCCACGAGGTCGCCGCTGATCACCACGATGTCAGGCCGTGGTTGGCTGGCGTTCAGGTGATCGACGGCGCGGCGCAGCGCGCCCAGGGTGTCAACCACGCCATAGGTGAGGCGCTGGCCGGCCTTGAGGTGCAGGTCGCTGATCTGTGCAACGATAAACGGACGATTCACAGTGGATTCTCACGCATTCAGGGTGAACAACATGTGCGGCGCAATCGCCAGGGCAATCGGCGCGCCGACGACGTACAGCTGGTTGTCGCTGCTGTCGACCAGCAACGGTTGCGGGCCGCCCACGTCCACCAGCAAACGGCTCTGCGCGCCCTGGAAGAACTGCGCCAGCAGACGCCCGTGCAAGTGCCCTTCGCTCTCCATCACCCGCAGATGTTCGGGGCGGCAATACAAGGTGTCGGGCTGGTCGGTGCCATGCCACGGCAGTTCGCCGCCGCAGACTTTCAAGCCCTTGGGCGACGACCCGCTCACGGCGAAGGCGTTGAGGTTGCCGACAAAGCCTGCGACAAACGCGTTGGCCGGCTTCTGGTAAATGTCCCGTGGGCTGGCCAGTTGTGCGATGCGTCCGTGCTCCATCACCAGGATGCGGTCGCCCAGGGCCATGGCCTCGCCCTGGTCGTGGGTGACGAACACCGAGGTGATGCCAAGGCCGCGCAGCAGTTCGCTCAGCTCACTGCGCAGGCGCTCGCGCAGTTGTGCGTCGAGGGCCGCCAGCGGTTCGTCCAGCAGCAATACTTTCGGGCGTGGCGCCAGGGCGCGAGCCAGGGCGACGCGCTGGCGCTGGCCGCCGGAGAGTTCATGGATGCTGCGCTTGCCGTGCTGCTGCAAGCCCACCAACTCAAGCAGTTCTTCGCAGCGCTTGTTGCGCTCTCGCGGCGCCATCCCTCGAATCTTCAAGCCGTAGACAATGTTGCCGGCCACATTCAGGTTGGGAAACAGCGCGTAATTCTGAAACACCATGCCCACATCGCGGCGCTCGATGGGCAGGCGGGTCACGTCCTGATCACCGAAAAACACCTGGCCCACGTCCGGGCGTTCCAGGCCGGCGATCAAGCGCAACGTGGTGGTTTTGCCGCAGCCGGACGGGCCGAGGATCGCCAGGGTTTCGCCGCCTTCGACGGTCAGGTGCAGGTCATGCACGGCCACGGTGCCGTCGGCGAACGCCTTGCGACAGCCTTGCAGGCCAATAGTAATAGCGGTCATCGACGCTCTCCACGGGACAAACGGGCACTGATGGCCTGCAGCGCAATCAGCAGCGGCACGATCATCAGCAAGAAGATAAGGGTGTAGGCACTGGCGATTTCCAGGCGCGCCGAGGCGTAGCTGTCGGCGAGGCCCACCGGCAGGGTCTTGGTCATCGGCGTGTGGAGCATCCAGGTCAGGTTGAATTCACCCAGGCTCAGGGTGACCACCATCAGTACGCCGGCCAGAATCCCCGCCCGGCAATTGGGCACCACCACGCTGAAAAAGCGCTTGATCGGACCTGCACCGAGGCTGGCGGCAGCTTCTTCCAATACCGGCAGTTGCTGGCGCTGCATCACCGCCATCACCGGGCGCACCAGGAACGGCAAGGTGAACAACACATGGCCGACGAGGATGAACAGCCAACTGCTGCGAAAGCTGCCGAACTGGCCGTACGTCAGCAGCAGCGCCAACGCACTGGCCAACCCTGGCATCGCTACCGGCAGCACCATCAGTTCTTCGAAGGCGCGGCTGAAACGGTTGTTCATGCGCACCAGGGCATAGGCCGCCGGCACGCCGATCACGCAGACGCACACCGCGCAGGCCAGGGCCAGTTGCAGCGAGAGCCACACGGTGGGCGAATAGGCTTGCCACACCTGGATCAACCAGTCGAAGGTCAAGCCGCTGGAAATGCCGACAAAGAAGTTGCGTGTCAGCCCGGCCAGCAACGACAGCAGCACCGGTACCAACATGAAGGCGCACACCAGCAGGGTAAACAGCAGTTGCAGCACAAACAGCGATGAGCGCTTCACAGCACAGTCCCCGAATTTTTCACCAGGCGCCGCGTGAGCAGCAGCACGGCCCAGGTCACCGCGCCAAGCACCACCGACAGCGCAGCGGCGACGGCAAAGTTGGCGTAATTGGTGAACACGTTATAGATCGCCACGGGCGTGACGTTAAGGCGTGTGCCCAGGGTGAACGCCGTGCCGAACGCGCCCATGGACGTGGCAAAACAGATCGCCCCGCACGACGCCAGCGCCGGCGCCAGGCCCGGCACGATCACATCGCAGACCACCCGCCAGTGCCCTGCCCCCAGTGAATGCGCGGCCTCCTCCAGGCTGCGGTCGAGGCTTTCGCAGGCAGCCATCACCGTCAGAATTACCCGGGGAATCGAGAAGTACAGGTAGCCCACGAACAGCCCCGCCAACGAGTAGGCAAAGATCCAGCGCTCACCGGCCAGTTGCAGGCCCAGCGCGGCAAACAGTCCCTGGCGCCCCGCCAGCAGGATCACCAGGAACCCCACCACCACCCCGGGAAACGCCAGCGGGAACGTGAGCAATGCCACCAGCGCCGAGCGCCCGAAGAACTGTTGCCGGGCGAGGAAGACACCGCTGATACCGCCGATCACCAGCGCGACCAGCGTCACCACCCCTGCCAGGATCAGGGTTTGTCCCAGGCTGCCCAAATACTGCGCACTGCTGAGCACCTGCCAGTAACCGCTGCCGCTGCCATCGCGGCTCGCGGCGCCGAGCACCATCAGGTGCGCCAGCGGCAACAGCCAGAACGCGAGCAGCACCGCGAAGGCCGGGGCCAGTGCCCAGGCGGCGTGTTTTGCCGATGTCGCCACTTACTTGACCTCGTTCAGGTAACGGGCGGCGAAGGCTTCCTGCACAGCGGCCATTTTTTCGTAGTCCACGACACCGGCGCGGGCATAGTCGCTGTCCGGGAGGAACTGTGCGGCGACGTCCGCCGGCATTTTCATCGGCCGCACCGGGCGCAGGTAGGCTTTGGCCCACAGTGCCTGGCCCTCGTCCGAGAGCACGAAGTCGAGGACTTTTTCCGCGTTCACACGGTGTGGCGCGTTGGCGACCAGGCTCATGACGTAGGGCACGCTGATGCTGCCTTCCTGCGGAATCACGAAGGCGACATTGGCCTGGTCTTTGTAGCGGGCGCGGTAGGCGTTGAAGTCGTAGTCGACCAGGATCGGCAACTCGCCGGACAGTACCCGTGCGTAGGCGGTCTGCTTGGGCACGATGGGGCTGTTTTTTGCCAGTTTGCGAAAGTAGTCGATGGCCGGGGCGAAGTTGTCCAGGTCACCGCCCATGGCGCGGTTGATCGCCACCGCCGACACGTAGCCGACAAAGGCGCTGGACGGATCGAGGTAACCGACCATGCCTTTGTACTCAGGCTTGAGCAGGTCGGCCCAGCTTTGCGGCACCGGCAGACCGCCGAGCGCGTCGACGTTGACCATGATGCCCAGGGTCCCGGAATGGATCGCGAACCAATGGCCGGCCGGGTCTTTCAGGCCGGCGGGAATCTGGTCCCAGGCCTTGGGTTTGTAGGTGTCGACCACCTCGGCTTTTTGCGCCTGCAGGCCGAAGGTGACGCCGTAGTAAACGACGTCGGCCACCGGCGCGGCTTTTTCCGCCACCAACTGCGCCAGGGACTGGCCGGAGTTTTTGTTGTCCAGCGGCACCTGCACGCCGGTGCTGGCGGCGATGGCCTTGAGCTGGGTGCCCCAATCGGCCCAGTCCGGCGGGCAGTTGTAGCAAATCGCAGTGTCGGCGGCCTGGGCCAGGCTGGCCGCACCGCACAGCAGCAGGGCTGCCAGGGTTTTACTGAGTGCGCGCATCAAGGGTCTCCTCATGGGGCTGGGTACTTTCGCCTGGCCGGATATGGCAAGGCAGGCAATGGGACGTCGGGGCGTTGCCGGCGATTTGCGCCAGCAGTTGGTCAATCACGGTGCTGGCCAGCAGCGCAATGGGCTGCACCACGCTGCACAGGGTCGGGTGCATCTGGGTGCCGAGGCTGATGCCATCGAAGCCCATCACAGACAGTTGCCCAGGAACGTTCCAGGCGTTGCGGCGCAATTCGGCAATCAGGCTGATCGCCAGGAAGTCGTTGGAACACACCAACGCCGTGGGCGCGTCGGGGCTCTTGAGAAACGGCGCGATAGCCGTGAACTCGGCCTGGGTGTGGGCCGGCATTTCGATCACCGGGCGGCTCTTGAGACCGTACGCTTCCATCGCCTCGCAATACCCCGCATGCCGCAGACGGGCACGGTCGGACTGCAACGCGGGGCCGGCGACCATGCTGATCCCGCGGTGCCCGACGTCCAGCAGATAACGCGTGGCCAGGGCCATGCCCGCGCGGTTGTCGACCGACACGGCGCTGTAGTTGGGGTTGCTCGGCTGATGGTAGGCCAGCACGAAGGGTGTCTTTTCGGTGTTCAGGCTGCTGAGCACGGCATTGCTTTCGGCATCGGTGACCGTCAGCACCAGACCGTCGACGCGCTGGCGCAACAGTTCTTCCACCACCGTGCTTTCGCGCTCGCTGCTGTAATCGGTGGTGGCCAGCACCAGGCTGTAGCCCCGAGACCGCGCGGCGCGCTCCATGGCCTGGAACTGCTCGGCGAACACCGGGTTGAGCAGGTTGGGCACCACGACGCCGATCAGTTGGGTGGTCTGCAGGCGCAACTGGCGGCCCAGCAGGTTCGGCCGGAAACCCAACTCACGGGCGGCGGCGAACACCTGCTCACGGGTGACCGGGCGCACCTGGTCCGGGGAAGCAAAAGTGCGGGCGGCGGTGGCGCGGGACACGCCGGCCAGGCGTGCTACGTCTTTCAGGTCAGTCATTGGGGCTCGCTTGAGATCGATCTCATTGGCGAGGACATTAGCGAGGGAATGTGGCAGGAAGGTGGTGGATAGATGACGGTTTGATGTCAGTGCCCCGACTGCACATCGCGCTCAATGTGGGAGGGGGCTTGCCCCCGATGGCGGCCTCTGGGCCGACCAGGATAGTGGTTTGGATTGAGTACATATCCATTGCTGCGGTCACGGCTGCTTAGGGTTCCGCTTTTACAGCGGGTCACTTTTGGAAAAGAGCCCCAAAAGTAACCAAAAGGGCTCTTGCCCCACCACTCGGCACCTCGCCCAGGCTCGGTGTGCCCGCAATCCGACATTGATGTGGGGGGCCGCCGCCACGCGCCATCCATGGCGCGGGGCGGCTAAACCGGCGTCCTGCCGGTTTACCCCCCACATCAATATCGAATTGCGGCCAGCGTGGTTTAACGGGGCGCCTAAGATCAAAAGCAAGAGCAAGAGCGGCTCGCTTCGCATCGTGGCGTACACCGCCGTCTGTAGGAGCGAGGGGGGCGCCTAGCTCTTGCTCGCGAAAAACGTCAACGATAACGCGTGCTTCCTGAATCAACGCGGCGCCTGTGAGTTTTTCGCGAGCAAGCTCGCTCCTACATAAAGCAGCCGCGCCCACCCGTAACCACGATGCGCAGCGAG
>NZ_CVTK01000053.1:90745-305460 GCF_900004785.1 Pseudomonas sp. 28 E 9
GTGGTGGGGCAAGAGCGTTTTGCTTACTTTTGCGCTTTTCAAAAGTGAGCCGCTGTAAAAGCGGAACCATTAGCAGCCGTTACCGCAGAAACGGGTATGTACTCGGTCTGATCCAAAATACTGGCCAATCCTGAGGCCGCCATCGGGGGCAAGTCGAATCGTCGCACCGCCCCTCCCACATCAGGTCGGTGTATAACCATGGACGGTCATACTCAGGGCCTATGCTCGAAACCCGGCGCAGCAAATTCCGCCCACTAACCTTTCGATCTGTTCCAAGTGCGGGCACAATGCGTGTCCTTTTTTGGCAGGCACCGCCGCAGGCTCTCAAAAATGATCAAAACGCCGTACTACCTCATCGATAAACAGAAGCTTCTGGTCAACATGCAGAAGATTGCCTACGTGCGCGAGCAGTCCGGCGCCAAGGCTCTGCTGGCACTCAAGTGCTTTGCCACCTGGTCGGTGTTCGACCTGATGCAGCAATACATGGACGGCACCACCTCGTCGTCGCTGTATGAGCTGAAGCTCGGCCGCCAGAAGTTCGAAGGTGAGGCGCACGCCTACAGCGTGGCCTGGGCCGATGATGAAATCGAAGAGATGCTGGACAACTGCGACAAGATCATCTTCAACTCCATCAGCCAGCTGCAGCGCTTTGCCGAGCGCAGCGAAGGCAAGACCCGCGGCCTGCGGGTCAACCCGCAAGTGAGCAGTTCCGATTACCTGCTGGCCGACCCGGCGCGTCCGTTCAGCCGCCTGGGCGAATGGGACCCGGTGAAGATCGAAGGCGTGATCGAGCAGATCTCCGGTTTCATGTTCCACAACAACTGCGAGAACGGCGATTTCAGTCTGTTCGACAAAATGCTCGGCACCATCGAAGAGCGCTTCGGCGCGCTGCTGCACAAGGTCCAGTGGGTCAGCCTCGGCGGCGGCATCCATTTCACCGGTGAAGGCTATGCGCTGGACGCGTTTTGCGCGCGCTTGAAAGCATTCTCCGAAAAGTACGGCGTGCAGGTGTACCTGGAACCGGGGGAAGCGGCGATCACCAACAGCGCGTCGCTCGAAGTCACCGTGCTCGACACGCTCTACAACGGCAAGAACCTGGCCGTGGTCGACAGCTCCATCGAAGCCCACTTGCTGGACCTGCTGATCTACCGCCTCAACGCCAAGCTGGCGCCAAGCGAGGGCGAACACACCGTGATGGTGTGCGGCAAATCCTGCCTGGCCGGGGACATTTTCGGCGAGTATCAATTTGATCGTCCGCTGGCCATCGGCGATCGGCTGTCGTTCATCGACACCGCAGGCTACACCATGGTCAAGAAAAACTGGTTCAACGGCCTGAAAATGCCGTCCATCGTAGTGAAACAACTCGACGGTACAGTCGAAGTGGTTCGTGAATTTGGTTACGACGACTACCTGTCCAGCCTTTCGTAAGCTGGCGGATAAAGGAGAGATAAAGCAATTGAAAAAGAACGTTCTTATCATTGGTGCAGGAGGTGTCGCCAAGGTGGTGGCCCACAAGTGCGCGCAGCACAACGACGAACTCGGTCGTATTGCTATCGCGTCGCGCAACATCTCCAAATGCCAGGCCATCATCGACAGCGTCAAGGCCAAGGGTAGCCTCAAGGTTCCCGCCGACATCCAGGCCTTCGCGCTGAACGCCCTGGACGTGGAAGCGACCAAGGCCCTGATCCGCGAGACCGAATCGCAGATCGTCATCAACGTGGGTTCCGCGTTCCTCAACATGTCGGTGCTGCGCGCCTGCATCGACACGGGCGTGGCGTACCTCGATACCGCCATTCACGAAGAGCCGGGCAAGGTCTGCGAGACCCCGCCGTGGTACGGCAACTACGAATGGAACCACCTGGAAGAATGCAAACAGAAGAACATCACCGCCATCCTGGGCGTGGGCTTCGACCCGGGTGTCGTCAACGCGTACGCCGCGCTGGCGCAGCAACAGCATTTCGACCGCATTGATTCGATCGACATCCTCGACGTCAATGCCGGCTCCCATGGCAAATACTTCGCCACCAATTTCGACCCGGAAATCAACTTCCGCGAGTTCACCGGACAGGTGTGGAGCTGGCAGAACAGCCAGTGGACCAGCAACACCATGTTCGAAGTCAAACGCACCGACGACCTGCCGGTCGTCGGCTCGCAGAACCTCTACCTCACCGGCCACGATGAAGTGCACTCGCTGTCGAAAAACCTCGACGTGCCCAACGTGCGCTTCTGGATGAGCTTCGGCGAACACTACATCAATGTGTTCACCGTGCTGAAAAACCTCGGCCTGCTCTCCGAGAAACCGGTCAAGACCGCCGAAGGCCTGGAAGTGGTGCCGTTGAAAGTGGTCAAGGCCGTCCTGCCCGACCCGTCTTCGCTCGCCCCCGGCTACACCGGCAAGACCTGCATCGGTGACCTGGTCAAAGGCACCAAGGATGGCCAGCCGCGCGAGATGTTCATCTACAACGTGGCCGACCACGAGGAAGCCTTCGCCGAGACCGACAGCCAGGGCATCTCCTACACCGCCGGCGTGCCACCGGTCGCCGCCGCGCTGCTGGTAGCGCGTGGTGAGTGGGATGTGAAACACATGGCCAACGTCGAGGAACTGCCGGCCGAGCCGTTCCTGAAAGCGCTGGACGTGATGGGCTTGCCGACTCGCATCAAGGACGAGCACGGTGATCGGGCCTGGAATGCGCCTGCCTGACAGGCGATCGCTGACCGAACAAAGAAATGCGCCCTCAGGGGCGCATTTTTTGTTGGGGCACGGATATCCAATAAAACAACGCGTTCCCCTGTGGGAAGAGGCAAGCTCGCTCCCACACTAGATCCGGGTCTACCCGCAGGCACCCCGTGTGCTTTTACAGGTAAACTCCCCTCCTTTTCCTCTTCTGCACGGAGTTCGCCTTGCGTCTGTTCCACACCTCCGACTGGCACCTTGGGCAAAACCTGCACGGCCAGGAACGCGACTTCGAACACGCCTGTTTCCTCGAATGGCTGCTGGACCAGTTAAAGGCCCACCGCCCGGAGGCGCTGTTGATCGCCGGCGATATTTTCGACACGGTTAACCCGCCGCTCAAGGCACAGGAGCGCTTGTATGACTTCATCATCAGCGCCCACGAACAAAACCCGACACTGACGATCGTGATGATTGCCGGCAATCATGACTCCGGGTCGCGCATCGAACTGCCCGCACCGTTGATGCGCCGCCTGCGCACCCACGCCCTGGGCCGGGTGTTGTGGCTCGATGATGGCCAGTTGGATGCCGAACGCCTGTTGATCCCGTTGCCGGATGCCAAAGGCAAGATCGCCGCCTGGTGCCTGGCGCTGCCGTTCCTGCGCCCGGCGGAGGTCACGGGGGCGCAGTTGGGCGATGATTACCTGCAGGGCATCGGCCAGGTGCATGAATGGCTGATCGCCGCCGCCAACGCCAAACGCAAAAAAGGCCAGGCGCTGATTGCCATCAGCCATGCGCACATGGCCGGGGGTTCGGTGTCGGAAGAGTCCGAGCGCAGCCTGATCATCGGTAATGCCGAGGCGCTGCCGGCCAAACTCTTCGATAGAAGTGTCGGCTACGTCGCCCTCGGCCACTTGCACAAGCCGCAGAAGGTGAATGGCGAAGAGCGTATCCGCTACAGCGGTTCGCCGATTCCGCTGTCTTTTTCCGAAATCGGCTACAAGCACCAGGTGCTCGACGTGACGTTCCAGGGCGAAAGACTGGTCAGCGTCGAACCGCTGCCGATTCCGCGCTCGGTCAACCTGCAACGCCTGGACGCCGCGCCTCTGGCAGATATCCTCAAACAGCTGGCCGACTTGCCCGATGTGGATTTGCTGGCCGAAACCCAACGTCACCCATGGCTGGAAGTGCGGGTACGCCTTGACGAACCGCAGCCGGACCTGCGCCAGCAGATCGAAAATGCCCTGCAAGGCAAGGCCGTGCGCCTGGTGCGCATCGCCGCCGAATACGCAGGCAATGGCCCGCGCGAAGGCAGTGATGAAGAGCGCCTGGTCGAACTCGACCAACTCACCCCCCAGGAATTGTTCAGCCGCGCCTGGCAGGACAGCTATGGCAGCGAAGTGGATGAACAGACCTTGAAGGACTTCGCCGTGCTGCTCCAGGAAGTGCAACAGGAGGGCGAACAGCCATGAAGATCCTCGCCATCCGCCTGAAAAACCTCGCGTCCCTGGCCGGGCCGTTCGAGATCGACTTCACCGCCGAGCCGCTGGCCAGCGCCGGTCTGTTCGCCATCACCGGGCCGACCGGCGCCGGCAAGAGCACCCTGCTCGATGCGCTGTGCCTGGCGCTGTTTGGCGCGGTGCCGCGCCTGGGCGATACCGGCCAGGCCAAGATGCCGGATGCCGACAGCGACATTTCCATCGGCGACCCGCGCACCCTGCTCAGACGGGGCACCGGCGGTGGTTATGCCGAGGTGGATTTCGTCGGCGTCAGCGGCCGCCGCTACCGTGCACGCTGGGAAGCCAATCGCGCGCGCGACAAGGCCAGCGGCAAGTTGCAGAACAGCCGCCAGAGCCTGATCGACCTCGACAGCGAGCAACTGCTGGCCAGTCAGAAAACCGAATACAAGACCCAGCTGGAACTGGCCCTGGGCCTGAACTTCGAACAATTCACCCGCGCAGTGCTGCTGGCGCAAAGCGAGTTCAGCGCCTTTCTCAAGGCCAACGACAACGAGCGCAGCGAACTGCTGGAAAAGCTCACCGACACCGCGCTGTATACCCAACTGGGCCGCCGTGCGTTCGACAAGGCCAAGGATGCCAGGGACGTGCACAAACAGTTGCAGGACCAGGCCAGCGGCGTGGTGCCTCTGGCTGCCGAAGCCCGCGCCGAGCTGGATCAACAACTGAGCCAGGCGCAACAGCAACTCAAAACCCACCAGGCCCAACTCAAGCAATTGGAGTTGCAGCACACCTGGCTCAAGGAATTGCGCGAGTGGCAGGAGCGCCGGCAAAGCGCCGCCGAGCAGCTGCAGCAAGCCCAACAACTGTGGGACAGCCAAGGCCAGCAGCGCCAGGACCTGACGCGCCTGGACCAACTCGCGCCGCAACGCCATCACTTCGTGCGTCGCGCTGAACTCGACGCATTGCTGGCCCCGCTCGCCGCGCAGATTCAACAGCACCTTGAGCAACAAACCGCGCTGCACAGCCGTCAGGAACAGGCGCAACAACAGCAGGCCGCCGCCCAATCGGCCCTGGCCCAAGCCCAACAGAACCAGGCAAGCGCCGCGCCTTTGCTGCGCCAGGCCTTCGAAGAACAGACCACCCTCACCCACTTGACCAAAGAGCTGGCCAAGCGCACCGAGGAAAAGCAGCAGCACGAAAGCGCCTGCCACGAAGGCCACGTCTTGCTCACAGGCTTGCAGGACAAACAGGCCCAGGTCGCCGAGCGCCTGCAAAGCCTGGCCACCGAACTTGAGCGCAGCGCCACCCTCGCGCCACTGAGCGACGCCTGGACGGCCTACCGCGACCGCCTGCAACAACTGATGATGATCGGCAATCGCCTGAACCAGGGCGAGGCTGAACTGCCGCAGCTTGAACAGCGCGTCAACGCCGCCGTCGAGCAATTTACCCAGCAACGCGAGGCCCTGGACCTGCTGTACCAGGAGGCCGGCGCCGAACCCCACGCGGTGGCCGAACAAATTCAATTGCTCGCCAGCCTCCTGCAGGACAATCGCAAGCAACAACGCGCTTTCGAAGACCTCGCGCGCTTGTGGGGCAGTCAACAGCAGCTCGACGCACAGGCCGGCACCCTGGCGCAAAAACTCGCCGATGCGGCGCAGCAGCGCGAGCAACTGAACCAGGCCGGCCTGCAAACCAAAGCCGAACTGACGGTGGCCGAGCAAACCCTGACGGTGACCAGGCAACTGCTGGAGCGCCAGCGCCTGGCCCGCAGTGCCAGCGTCGAGGAAATGCGCGAACAGTTGCAGGATGGCCAGCCCTGCCCGGTCTGCGGCAGCCACGAACATCCCTATCACCAGCCCGAAGCGCTGTTGCAGAGCCTGGGTCGCCACGATGAAAGCGAAGAGGCCACAGCGCAGCAAGCCGTCGACCGCCTCAAGGAAAAACTCACCGAACTACGCGGCGAAGTCGGTGGGCTGATCGCCCAGCAAAAGGAATTTTTGGCGCAACAGGAACAGCTGGCGCTGCAGCAGCAGGCGTTGGCGCCAAGCCTTGAAGCACACCCACTGTACGCGACGCTGTTGCATCAGGATGCGGTCAAGCGCACCGACTGGCTGGCCCAGCAACTGGCGCAACTGACGCAAAGCATCGCCCAGGACGAACAGCGCCAGGGCGCCCTGCTCAACCTGCAACAAAACGCCGGGCGTTTGCAGCAGCAATTGCAGGCCGCCCAGGACGCGAGCCAGCAGGCCCGACAATTGTTGCTCGACCAGCAGCGCGCACTGGCCAGTGACCGCGAGCGCCTCGATACGGAGCTTGCCAGCTTCGCCAGCCTGTTGCCCGCCGCCACCCTGGAAGGCTTGCGCAGTGAGCCGGCGGCGACCTTCCTGCAACTCGACCAGCAGGTCAGCCAGCGTCTCGAGCAACTGGGCCATCAGCGCGATGAACTGGCCGAGCAGCAAGAGCGCCAGCAGGCCATTGAAAAACAACAGACCCATCAGCAGCATCGCCAGCAGCAGTCAGAAGCCCTGAATCTGCAGGTCGCGCAGCTCTGCACCCAGCAACACGACGCCCAGGCAAAACTCAGCGATTTGCTCGGTGCGCACGAGAGCGCCGAACAGTGGCAACAGCAGTTGGACCAGGCCGTCAGCCAGGCGCGCCAAAGCGAAGCCGACGCCAGCCAGGAACTGCACGCGGTGCACACGGCGCTGGTGCAACTGGTCGCCGATCTCAAGGCCCTGCTTGAACGTCAGCAAGCGCTCGAGGCGGAGCAGCAGGCCCTGGACACACGTATCACTGCGTGGCGCGCCGCGCACCCCGAGCTGGATGACCAAGGCCTGACCCGCCTGCTGGCCTTCGACGAGGCCCAGGTCACGGACCTGCGCCAGCAGTTGCACACCCGCGAAAAAGCCGTTGAACAAGCCGGTGTCTTGCTGCAGGAGCGCGAACAGCGCCTGGCCGAACATCAGGCCTTGCATAACGGCAACCTGGACACCGAGCATCTGGACAACAGCCTTGCCGCGCTCAACCAGCAACTGGCCGAGGGCGAGAAACACTGCGCCGAACTGCGCGCCCGCCAGGCCGAAGACCAGCGGCGCCAGGACGCCAATCACGCCCTGGCCGAACAGATCGCCAAGGCCTATGACCAATGGCAGCGTTGGGCCCGCCTGAATGCGCTGATCGGCTCGGCCACCGGCGACACGTTCCGCAAAATCGCCCAGGCCTACAACCTCGACCTGCTGGTGCACCACGCCAACGTGCAATTGCGCCAGCTGGTGCGCCGCTACCGCCTTAAACGCGGCGGCAGCATGCTTGGCCTGCTGGTGATGGACACCGAGATGGGCGACGAACTGCGCTCGGTGCACTCACTGTCGGGCGGTGAAACCTTCCTCGTCTCCCTGGCGCTCGCCCTGGGTCTGGCGTCGATGGCGTCCAGTACCTTGAAGATCGAGTCGCTGTTTATCGACGAAGGTTTCGGCAGCCTCGACCCCGAATCCCTGCAACTGGCGATGGACGCACTGGACGGTTTGCAGGCCCAGGGGCGCAAGGTGGCGGTAATCTCCCACGTGCAGGAAATGCACGAACGCATCCCGGTGCAGATCCAGGTCAAGCGCCAGGGCAATGGCTTGAGCACCCTGGAGGTCAAGTGAGCACGGCGCTGCTGTACTCGTTCCGGCGCTGCCCCTATGCCATGCGCGCGCGGTTGGCGTTGCGCTATTCAGGCGTACCGGTGGAGATCATTGAGGTGAGCCTCAAGGCCAAACCGGCCGACATGCTGGCGTTGTCGCCCAAGGGCACGGTGCCGGTGTTGAGCCTTGACGGCCGGGTGATCGAGGAGAGCCTGCAGATCATGCAATGGGCCCTGGCGCAGCACGACCCCGAGGATTGGCTGCTGCAAGGCAATCCTGCGGTGCTGGCGTTGATCGCCGAGAATGACCAGGTGTTCAGACATCACTTGAATCGATACAAGTACGCCGAGCGCTACCCCGAACGCGCGATGGAACATTATCGGGCCGAGGGTGAGGTGTTCCTGCAAAGGCTGGAGGACGTGCTGGCGGACCATGACTACTTGCTCGCCGGGCACATGAGCCTGGCGGACGCCGCCGTTGTGCCGTTCGTACGGCAGTTCGCTCATGTGGATCGCGAATGGTTTGCGGGAGCGCCGTATCCACGGCTTCAGGCGTGGCTGCAGCGGATTCTGGAGTCGCAGCTGTTTATGGCAGTGATGGCAAAACCCTGAAACCAACATCAATCAACCTGTGGGAGGGGGCTTGCCCCCGATTGCGGTGGGTCAGCTACAGATAAGCAGACTGACACATTGCCATCGGGGGCAAGCCCCCTCCCACAGGTTGATCTGTGTCAGCCCCGGATCTTGTGATCCAGCGCTGCATAGAAGTTGGCGCTCTGTTGCAGGTACTTCTGGGTATAGGCGGTGGTAGCGGATTTTTTGCCGGTGACGTCCACGCTGGCTGCCGCAGGCAGGGCTACGGTCGCGGAAACGGCGGAAGCGGCGATGATCGAGAAGAGATTGAAGTTCATGACGGTAACCCTCGTGTGCGTTGGTTTCGGTGGCCGGGAGGCCTTGGAAGCCAACTTACGCCCGAGGGTTGAAGCTTAGAAATGCTTTGAAACAGTAGCCGTCATCAATAAAATTAATAGTGAAGGTCAGGCCCCGGCTTTCGGGGCCTGTGGCTTATTGACGCACCAGGAACTTGAGGTCGCTGGGCGCATCGATCGGCAATTTCTGCACGGTTTTACCCAGCAGGCCGGTCTTGGGGTCGCGTTCAACCACCACGATTTCATTGCTTTTCTGGTTGGCGATCAGCAGGAACTTGCCGCTCGGGTCCAGGCTGAACTCGCGCGGGTGGTCGCCTTCGACCGAGCGGCGCTGGATTTCCTTGAGGTGCGCGGTGGCCGGGTCGATGCTGAACACCACAAGCTGATTGGCCGTGCCACGGTTGCTGACGTAGAGGAACTTGCCGTCGCTGGAGGCATGCAGCGCAGCGCCGGCTTTATCGGACGCCGGCTGGCCGGCGGCGAAATCCACCAACTGGGTCTGCGCAAGCTTGCCATCGTTGTAGTCGAAGACCGCCACCTGGGCGCTCATCTCGGTGGTCAGCCAGGCATGCTTGCCATCGGCGCTGAACAGCAAGTGGCGCGGGCCGCTGCCCGGTGGCAGTTGCACGGCGGCCGGCTTGGCCGGGGTCAGCGGCAGTTCGTGGTTGGCCTTGGGGTCGTAGCGGTAGGCAAACACTTTGTCCGCACCCAGGTCCTGCACGAATACATACTTGCCGTCCGGCGACGACACCACCGAATGCACGTGGTTGGAAGCCTGGCGTTCAGGGTTCACACCGCTGGCCGGGTGCCCGCTCAACTGCACCGGGGGCGACAGCTTGCCATCGGTGTCCAGCGGCAAAATCGCCAGGCTGCCGCCCGGGTCTTCCACCACCGAATAATTGGCGACAAACAGATAACGCCCGTCGGCGGCCACACTGGAATGAGTCGGCTCATTGCCCAGGCTCTGCACCTGGTTGATCAGGGTAAGCTGATAATTCTGCGGATCGATGTGGTAGCTGCTGACGCGACCGACCACATCGTCCTGGCCCGGGCCGTTTTCGTTGACCACAAACAGCTGCTTCTGGTCTTTGGAGAGCGTCAGCCAGGACGGGTTGGCGGTTTTGGCCGCCAGCACCGGCTTGCCGCTGAACTGCCCGGTACGGCTGTCGAATTGCAGGCGGTAGATCCCCTCGCTGCTGCCGGCGGTATAGCTGCCGACCAGCAGTTCATAGGTGTCGGCCGGTGCGGCCTGCACCGACATCGCGCCGACACTGCCGGCCATCAACAGGGGCCAGAATTTACGCATCATCTGCTTCGTCCTCATCGTTATTGTTGTCGCCCTGGATGGCGCTCAGGCAGACCAGACGGTGTTCACCGTCGTCGTTACACAGCACCCAGCTTTGCAGGCTGTCATCAAAGGTCGCCGCCTCCAGTTGTTCTGGACTGAAGGTCCACCGCTTGAGTTCCCGACCGTCCATGCTTTCGATCAGCAACTGCCGGTCCAGCGTGAAGTCGAAAGCGTGCAGCCCGTTGATGATGAGCATGTCGCTGGTGGCAAGGGCGGTGGTCAGTGTGTCGGCAGTCATGGCAGTCAATCATTTACGAGGAAGGTCGCAATGATAGCCCAAACCAATGTAGGAGCGAGCTTGCTCGCGAAGAACTCACAGACAGCGCATTTATCCAGATGCACGCGTTATCGTTGACGTTTTTCGCGAGCAAGAACTAGGCGTCCCCCTCGCTCCTACAGTTCAGTGCGCAAACAACGAGTTGCCCTTCTGCCCCGCCAGCTTTTCCGGTTTGATCAGGAACCGCGCCAGTGCCGGCAACAGCCACAACGCGCCGAACATGTTCCACAGCAGCATGAAGGTCAGCATCAGGCCCATGTCGGCCTGGAACTTGATCGCCGAGAAGATCCAGGTGCACACGCCGATGGCCAGGCACAGGCCGGTGAACAGCACGGCTTTACCGGTGGACTTGAGCGTCTGGTAATACGCCTCTTGCAGCGGCAGGCCGGCGCGCAGGAAGCTTTCCAGGCGGCTGTAGATGTAGATGCCGTAATCCACGCCGATGCCGACACCCAGGGCCACCACCGGCAAGGTTGCGACCTTGACGCCGATGCCCATGAACGCCATCAGCGCGTTGCCCAGCACCGAGGTCAGTACCAGCGGCAGCACGATGCACAAGGTCGCCGCCCAGGAGCGGAAGGTGATCATGCACATGGTCGCCACGCACAGGTACACCAGGATCAGGATGATCAGCTCGGACTCCTTGATCACCTCGTTGGTGGCCGCCTCGATCCCGGCATTACCGGCGGCGAGGATGAATTCCAGGCCGTCCTTGTTGTTCTCCCTGGCAAAGTCCTGCACCGCATGCACCGCACGGTCCAGGGTCTCGGCCTTGTGGTCGTTGAGGAACACCAGCACCGGCGCCAGCGAGCAATTGTTGTTGTACAGGCCATCGGCGCGGGCGATGGAGTTGTTCAGCACGTCCGGGTTGCGCGACAGGGTTTCCCATTTCAGGTTGCCCTCGTTCATGCCCTTGATCATCTGCTTGGACACGGTCACCAGTGAGATCGCCGACTGCACGCCCTCGGTGTTCTGCATCTTCCACATCAACTGGTCGATGGGCGCCATGGCTTCATAGCGCGAGCAGCCTTCAGCCTTGGTCTTGACCATCACCACCAGCACGTCGGAACTGGTGGAGTAGTTGCTGATGATGAAGTTGTTGTCTTTGTTGTAGCGCGAATCCGGGCGCAGTTCCGGCGCGCCCTGGTCGAGGTCGCCGATTTTCAGGTTCTGGCTGTACCAGAGGCCGCCGCCAAAGGCGACCAGGGCCAGCAGGATCGACACAGGGGCGACTTTGGCGCTGGCGAATTTCGACAGCAGGCGCCAGAACGGATGATCGCGGTGCGCATCCTTTTTACTGCGCTCAATGGCGCGGTTGCTGATGCCGGCGTAGGAAATCGCCACCGGCAACAGGATCAGATTGGTGAATACGATCACCGCCACGCCAATGGACGCGCCGATGGCCAGTTCGCGGATCACGCCGATGTCGATGATCAGCAGCGTGATAAAGCCCACGGCGTCAGCGAGGATCGCGATCATCCCCGGCAGGAACAGTTGCCGGAAGGTGCGCCGCGCGGCAGTCAAGGCGTTGTCCGCCTCGCTGGATTGCAGGGCGATGCCGTTGATCTTCTGCACGCCATGGGAGATGCCGATGGCGAAGATCAGGAACGGCACCAGCATCGAGTACGGGTCCAGCCCGAAACCGAAGAAGTGCATCAGCCCCAGTTGCCAGACCACCGCCACCAGTGTCGTGCTCAACACCGCAATGGTGCTGCGCAGGCAATTGGTGAACCACAGCAGCAGAATCAGGGTGATGACGAACGCAACACCGAAGAACAGCACCACCATCACCAGGCCATCGATCAGGTCGCCGACCTTTTTCGCAAAGCCGACAATGTGGATCTTGACGTTGGGGTTCTGGGCTTCGAACTTGTCGCGGATCTTGTCTTCGAGCTCATGGGAGAACTTGCGATAGTCCAGGGCCAGCAACTTGCCCTGGTCCTGCGGGTCCGGGTAGGACTCCAGCAGCGGGATATCGACGATGCTCGACTTGAAATCGTTAGCGACCAGGCGCCCGACCTGGCCTGACTTGAGCACGTTGTTGCGCAGTTGATCGAGACTTTGCGGCGAGCCGTTGTAGCTCTGCGGGATCACTTCACCGCCGGCGAAGCCTTCCTCGGTCACTTCGGTCCAGCGTACGCTGGGGCTCCACAGTGACTTGAGGCCCGAGCGGTCGACGCCGGAGATGTAGAACACCTCGTCGTTGATCTGCCGCAGGGTCTCCATGTACTCCCTGGTGAAGATGTCGCCGTCCCTGGCCTCGACCGAAATGCGCACGGTATTGCCCAGGTTGGCCAGGTCATTGCGGTGCTCCATCATCTTTTCGATGAAGGGGTGCTTGAGCGGGATCATCTTTTCAAAGCTGGTGGAGGGGCGAATCAACGTCGCCTGCCAGAACAGGAAGACACTCACCAGCAGGCAGATGAGGATCACTGCCGGGCGATTGTTGAAAATCAGGCGCTCAAGAAAGGTCGCTTTATCGTTGTGATGACTGCTCATGCTTCCCGCCTTTTTCTTATTGTTTCGTCGGTTCGGCGCCAGCAGCTGTCGCGACGCGAACGCCGCCCTGCCCGACCAGAATCAAGTTGCCATTGCCTGCCGCCGTCACCGCTGAAAGCGAAATCCGGTCCGGGCGGTTGAATACGCTGAAGGTCTGGCCATCGTCGTGGCTGACCACCACGCTGCCGCCATTGCCCACCACGACGATGGAACCATCATCGAGCAAGGTCGCCCCCGACAGCCCGAATTCGAGGGCACCACGGGCAGCATTCAATTCGACCGGCTCCCAGGTGCCGCCAAAGTCGGTGGAACGGTAAAGGTTGCCGCGCAGGCCGTAGGCCAGCAGGGTGCGCGGCTGAGCGGTGGCGATCACGCCAAACAACGAGCCCTCGTAGGGGCCTTCGAGTTTTTCCCAGGTCTGGCCGTCATCGCTGGAGCGGAACATGCTGCCCTGCTCACCGACGATAAACAGGCCGGCGTCCTTGATCGAGGCAATCGCATTGAGGTGGAACTGGTCTTCGTTGTCGAGGCGGTCGCTGACGTCTTCCCAGGTCTTGCCGCCATCGGAGGTCTCGATCAGCGCGCCGTAGGCGCCTACGGCCAGACCGTGATTGGCATCGTTGAACCATACGTCGAGCAGCGGTGCTTCGCGCTTGAGGTCCTGGTATTGCTGGGTCCAGTTGGCGCCACCGTCGCTGCTGACCAGGATCTGCGCATCATGGCCAACCGCCCAGCCGTGCTTGGCATCGACGAAAAACACCGCCGTGAGCAGTTGCCGGGTGGGGACTTTGGCCTGGGCCCAGGTGCTGCCCTGGTCATCGGAATAGAGGATGTGCCCGCGATCACCCACCGCCACCAGGCGCTGGCCGGCATGCACAACGTCGATCATCAGGCCTTTGGCGGCCTTGGGGGATTCAATCGCAAAAGTGGTATCGCTGGCGGCCTGGACGACCGTCGGCAATGCGACGGCCCCAAACAGCGAGAGCGCTGTGGCCAGCAACGCAAGCTTGCGTGCGGCGCGTGGGCGGCAAACAACCCAACCCATGACAGGCTCACTCATAGACCTTTCTCCCATTTATTATTGTTAGGTCGCGTTGCCTGGCGCAGGGCTCTGAAACCTGCAATCTAGAGCGCCTGGGGCAAGCACGGGCCATCCTAGCGGGCTTTCGAATCGTCTGACAATCGACGCTACGTTATCTTTTGTTAACTGACGGCATTTGGCCACAAGCTGAATATCCCTGCATCAGCTGAAATGATGATTCGCACATCAAATGAATTTTTATTCCATCTATTGAGTTTTGAGAATATTTATTCCATTAATACGCCTCCTGAAAACAATAATCCAAAGGACCACTGCGATGCGTGAACTCGGAATCGGCTTGATCGGCACAGGCTTCATGGGGCGCGCCCACGCGCTGGCGTTCAACAACGCCCGGGCGGTCTTCGAACTGCCGGTCACGCTTGCACTGGCGGCGCTGGCCGATGCCGACGCTGAGCGCGCGCAACGCTGCGCCAGTGCCTGGGGGTTTGCCCAGGCCCATGCCGACTGGCAGGCGCTGATCGACGACCCCAGGGTCGATGTGGTGGCCATCACCACGCCCAACCACCTGCACTACCCCATGGCCATGGCCGCGATTGCGGCGGGCAAGGCGGTGTATTGCGAGAAGCCGCTGGCGGTCAGCCTGGAGCAGGCCGATGCGATGCGTCGCGCGGCCAGCGCGGCCGGGGTGGTGACGCGCGTCGGCTACAACTACCAGCACAACCCGATGATCGTGCTGGCGCGACAGATGATTGCCAGCGGCGAACTGGGCGAGATCATCAGTTTCCAGGGCGAGTTCAGCGAAGACTTCATGGCCGATCCGGCCTCGCCCTGGTCATGGCGCTGTGAGGTGGAACACGCGGGCGGCGCGCTGGCGGACCTCGGCAGCCATTTGCTGTCGATGGCCCATTATCTGGTGGGCGAAGTGGTCAGCGTGTGCGCCGATACCCAGACCGTCCACGCGCAACGGCCGGCCGTCAAAGGCAGCCTCGAGCTGAAATCCATCGCCGTGGATGACCAGGTGCACGCCCTGCTGCGCTTTGCCAACGGCGCGCGCGGCACGGTCAGCAGCAGTTGGCTCAAGCACGGCTACAAAAACCACCTGAGTTTCGAAATCAGCGGCACCCTGGGCACGCTCGCATTCGACCAGGAGCGCTTGAACGAACTGCGCCTGTGCCGCGTCGGCCAGGACGGTTTCCAGCGTCTGCTCGCCGGCCCCGCCCTGCCCGGTTATGCCGCGTTCAGCCCGGCAGCGGGGCATCAGTTGGGTTACAACGAGCTTAAGACGCTGGAGGTACAGGAGCTGATCATGTCACTGGCGGGGCAAGGTGGCGATGGCACTGATTTTGAAGCGGCGTGGGCGGTGGAGCGGTTGGCGACGGCGATTCGGATGGCGTCCAAAGAAGAACGCTGGGTCCAAGTGAACTCGATCTAAATGTGGGAGGGGGCAAGCCCTAATACTGTAGGAGCGAGCTTGCTCGCGAAAAACGCACAGGCACCGCGTTCATTCAGAAAGCACGCGTTATCGTTGACGTTTTTCGCGAGCAAGCTCGCTCCTACAGGCATCAGGGCAAGCCTCCTCCCACATTTGGTCTGCGTTACCTTCACTATCAGCGCAGGGCTCGGCGTAGCACCTTGCCGACGGTGGTTTTGGGTAACTCCGTGGTGCGAAATTCCACATACCTGGGCACTTTGTACCCGGTCAGGTATTCCCGGCAGTGGGCGAGGATCTGCTCCTGGGTCAGGTTCGGGTCCTTGCGTACCACGATGATCTTGACCCGCTCGCCGGTCACGCCATCTTCCACGCCAATCGCCGCTACTTCCGCCACCCCTGGGTGCATCGCCACCACGTCTTCGATTTCATTGGGGTACACGTTGAAGCCCGAGACCAGGATCATGTCCTTCTTGCGGTCCACCAGGCGAATGTAACCGCGTTCATCCATCACCCCGATATCACCGGTGGACAACCAGCCATCGGCGTCCAGCACTTCGGCGGTTTCCTTCGGGCGCTTCCAGTAGCCCTGCATCACTTGCGGCCCGCGCACCTGCAATTCGCCCGGCTCGCCGACTTCGGCCAGTTCACCGTCTTCACGCATGAAGCGCACCCAGGTCGACGGCAACGGCACGCCGATGCTGCCGGTGAACGCCATTTCGCGCATACGGTTAATGTCGATGGGGCTGATGCTCACCACCGGTGAACACTCGGTCAGCCCGTAGCCCTCAACGATCGGCAGCCCGGTGACCTCTTTCCAACGCTTGGCCACGGCCGTGTGGGTGGCCATGCCCCCGGCGATCACCAGGCGCAAGTCGGAAAAGTCCCGCGCACAGAATTCCTTGTTCTCCAGCAAACCGTTAAACAGCGTGTTGACCCCGGCAATCCCGTTGAAGCGCTCCTTGCGCAGGATCATCTGCACCCGTTTCACGTCCCGGGGATTGGCGATGAGGATATTGCGCCCGCCCAGGCACATGAACATCAGGCAGTTCACCGTCAGGGAAAAGATGTGGTACAGCGGCAGCAGGGTCACGTTGGTTTCCTGCTTGTCCTGGTCCAGTTGGTCGCCGACCCAGGCCTTGGCTTGCAACAGGTTGGCGATGATATTGCGATGGCTGAGCATCACGCCCTTGGCATCGCCGGTGGTGCCGCCGGTGTATTGCAGGAAGGCCAGCTCATCGCGGTCCAGGCTGACCGGCAGGTACGTCAGTGCCCGCCCCTGCTTGAGCACCTGATTGAAACGCAGCGAACCTTGCAACCTGAAGGCCGGCACCTGCTTTTGCACGCTGCGCAGGATGAAGTTCATCGCCGCGCCCTTGAAGGTGCCGAGCAAGTCGCCGATGGCCGCCACCACCACGCGCTTGACGCTGCTGCCGGACACGACTTTTTCCAGGGTGTGGGCGAAGTTTTCGAAGATCACCACGGTCTCGGCGCCGCTGTCCTTGAGCAGGTGCTTGAGTTCATGGGCGGTGTACAACGGATTGACGTTGACCACCACCGCGCCGGCCAGGATCGTGCCCAGCAGGCAGATCGGGTACTGCAAGCAATTGGGCATCATCAGCGCGACACGGTCGCCCTTCTTCACCCCCTGTCCCTGCAGCCAGGCGGCGAAGGCGTGGCCCTGGGTGTTCCAATCGGCGTAGGTCATTGGCGTGCCGATGCTGACATAGGCTACCCGCTCGCGGAATTTTTCCAGGTGCTCCAGGAACACTTCGCGCAGCGAGGGGTAATCCTCGATGGCCGCATCGATGTCCGCCGGCACGCCGGGCAGGTAGGCGTTCAACCAGATGCGTTCGGTCTGTTCCAGGCTGATGGCGTTCATGGCAGTGTCCTTATTGTTGTTGTGGATGAGGCTACTTTTCGACGATGGCGGTGATACCCAACCCGCCCGCCGCACAGATCGAGATCAACCCACGACCGCCGCCGCGTTCATGGATGGCCTTGGCCAGCGCCGCCAGTTGCCGGCCGCCGGTGGCGGCAAACGGATGGCCGCAGCCCAGCGAGCCGCCGTTGACGTTCATTTTGCTGCGGTCGATAGCGCCCAGCGGCGTGTCCAGGCCCAGACGCTCGCGGCAGTAGTCCGGGTCTTCCCAGGCCTTGAGCGTGCACAGCACCTGGGCGGCGAAGGCTTCGTGGATCTCGAAGAAATCAAAGTCGGCAAAGCCCAGGCCTTCGCGCTTGAGCATGCGCGGTACGGCGTAGGCCGGGGCCATCAACAGGCCTTCGGTGCCGTCGACGAAATTCACCGCCGCCGTTTCGCCGGTGCGCAGGTAGGCCAGCACCGGCCAGCCATTGGCCGCGGCCCAGTCTTCACTGGCGAGCAGCACCACCGAGGCGCCGTCGGTCAGGGGCGTCGAGTTGCCGGCGGTGAGCGTGCCGTTGTGGCGGTCGAAGGCCGGTGCCAGACCGGCGAGTTTTTCCAGGCTGATGTCGGCACGCAGGTTGTTGTCCCGTGCGAGGCCCCGATGGGGGCTGATCAGGTCGTCGAAGAAACCGCGCTGATAGGCCGCGTCGAGGCGTTGATGACTGGCAAGGGTCAACTCATCCTGGGCCAGGCGCTTGATCTGCCAACGCTTGGCCATTTCTTCGCAGTGCTCACCCATGGACAGGCCGGTGCGTGGCTCGCCATTGCGCGGCAGCAACGGCTTGAACAACATCGACGGGCGCACCTTCAACAGGGTCTTGAGTTTATCGCCCAGGCCCTTGGCCCGATTGGCCGCGAGCAAGGTGTGGCGCAGGGATTCATTGATGCCGATGGGCGCGTCGGAGGTGGTATCGGCGCCCCCGGCGATGCCCACTTCGATCTGGCCGAGGGCGATTTTATTGGCCACCAGCAACGCGGCCTCCAGGCCCGTGCCGCAGGCTTGCTGCACATCGTAGGCGGGCGTCTGCGCGGACAATGTGGTCGACAGCAGTGACTCACGGGCCAGGTTGAAATCGCGCGAATGCTTGATCACCGCCCCGGCGGCGAACTCACCCAGGCACTGGCCGTGCAGGTTGTAGCGGTCGACCAGGCCCTGCAGTGCGGCCACCAGCAAGTCCTGATTGGTCTCATGGGCATAGACGGTGTTGGAACGGGCGAACGGCAGGCGATTGCCGCCGATGATCGCCACGCGTCGGCTCGGGGGCGGATTGAAGCTGTATTCACTCATGCAAGGCTCTCATTCCAGGCGATTGATCCCACATAAACAACCCGCGCATATGCGGTTTGTCGCCGGCGACACTGCGCACTTCGAACTCGCGCAGCGGGCCGGTCACAGGGTGACTCCACAGGGCGACCTGGCCGGGCAGGAAGATCGGCAACTTGAAATCGCAATGGGCCTCGGCGCGGTCCAGGCCACCCGGTGGCTGCTGGGCGGCCAGTGCCCGACCCAGGGTCCACATGCCGTGGGCGATGGCGCGGCGAAAGCCGAAAATCTTCGCGCCCATGACCGATGTATGAATCGGATTGAAGTCTCCCGAGACCTTGGCAAAGCGGCGCCCCAGGTCGGCGGGCAAGACCCAGCGCTGGGTGCGCAGCAAGCCCTCTTCCTGCAACGGCAGTGCATCCGCCCACAGCTCCCCGACGGGATTTTTCACCTCGCGGCGCAGGTACAGGCTGTCGCTTTCCCACACCAGGGCTTCTTCAGCGTAGGCACGGGTGGCGATGCTCAACGCCTGCCCCTTGGGATGGGCGACCCAACGCTCGCAAAACACTTCCAGGCGCAGCGCCTGACCTTCGTGCAAGCGTTGATGCTGGCGAATGCGATTGGCCAGGTGCACCATGCCGCTGGCCGGGTACGGAAAGCTGGGGCGGGTCAGCAGCATCAAGTGCAGCGGGAACGCCAGCACATGGGGATAGGACAGCGGCACGCCCTGCTCGCGGCGAAAGCCACAGGCGCGGCCATAGGCGGTGATGGCGGCGCCCGACAGTTCCACCGCCGGCCGCACCAGGCGCTCCCTGGGCAATGGCGGCGCGGCGTCGGGCTTGGGTTTGCGCAAACCGCGCACGCCGTCGAGCAACAGTCGAGTGCGCGAGGGCGGCGGGTCGATAATCTGCGTTACATAGTCCATGGCTCAGGCTCCCAGCAGGCTTTGGCCGCACACCCGCACTACCTGGCCAGTGATTCCACCCGAAGCGGGATGAGCCAGCCAGGCGATGGTCTCGGCCACGTCGATCGGTTGCCCGCCCTGGGACAGGGAATTCATGCGCCGCCCGGCTTCGCGGATCATCAGCGGGATTTTCGCGGTCATCTGCGTTTCGATAAAGCCTGGCGCCACGGCATTCACCGTTACCTGCCGCGCCGCCGCCTGCGGGGCCAGGCCCTGCACCAGGCCGATCACGCCGGCCTTGGAGGTGGCGTAGTTGCTCTGCCCGAGGTTGCCGGCAATCCCGGAAATCGACGACACGCACACGATGCGCCCGCCAGGGTTCAGGCCCTGGTTATCCAGCAGCGCCTGACTGAGCTGCAACGGCGCTTCAAGGTTGACCGCCAGCACACTGCGCCAGGCAACTTCGGTCATTTTGGCGATGGTCTTGTCGCGGGTAATCCCGGCGTTGTGCACCACCACATCGAAGGCGCCGTACTGGCCGACATGCGCCTGCAATAACGCAGCGGCATCCGCGGCGGTAATGTCCAGGGGCAGCGCCGAGCCGTTCACGCTGTCGGCGGCCTGTTGCAGCGCCAGCTGGGCCTGGGGCACGTCGACACACACCACATGGGCACCGTCGCGCGCCAACACCTGGGCAATGGCCAGGCCGATGCCCCGCGAGGCACCCGTGACCAGGGCGCGCCGGCCGGCGAACGGCCTGTCCCAATTAACACTCAGCGCGTCGTCCAGCGGCTTTTCCAGGCGTACCACTTGCCCCGACACATAGGCCGAACGACGCGACAGAAAGAAGCGCAGGCTGCTGTCCAGCGCGTCTTCGGCGCCGGGCGCCACGTAGATCAATTGCACGGTAATTGCCCGGCGCAGCTCCTTGGCCAGCGAGCGCGCCAACCCTTCGAGCGCGCGCTGGGCGACGGCCTGGGGCAAGTCCTGGCAGTGTTCCGGCGCAGTGCCGAGTACCACCACGCGCGCGTGTTGGCCCAGGCGCTTGGCATTGGCGTGAAAGAACCGGTAAAGCTCGTCCAGGTGCTGCGGGTCGGTCACGCCGGTGGCATCGAAAACCGCGCCCTGCACCTTCACCGTGGACGGCGCCCTGAGAGTGGCCGGGGTGGCGGCGACGGTATCGGTGCTGGTGAAGATGCGTTGCACCTGCTCCGCCAGGCGCCCTGCCCCGGCGAGGATCACCGGGTTGGCCAGCCCCTGCTGGCCACTGCGGTGGCGTTGCAGAGGCAGAGGTTGCGGCAAGCCGACGGCCTGGGCCAGACGACGACCCCAGGGGGAATTGACGAAAGAAAGGTAGCTGTCACTCATAGATAGATCCATTCACAACACAATCCTGCCGTGGAAACCCGGTCACCTGTGGGAGGGGGCTTGCCCCCGATAGCGGTGTGTCTGCCCCCACAGATGCCCCAGGTAGGCCGCCATCGGGGGCAAGCCCCCTTCCACATTGGGGCCGCGTTCGGGTTAATTGACCGACGCATTTTCGCTTTGGCTGGCGCGACGCTTGGCGGCGGGCTCCAGTGCTTGCTTGCGCTGCTGCAGGGCCTCCAGCAAACCGAAGTCCTGCGGGAAATCGTCGACCTGGATAGCGTGGTCGGCGTATTCCACATAACGTGCGAGCAAGGCCTCTTCGTCGTCGCTGATCAAATCCAGCGCCCGCGCCTTGACGCGCCAGTCGGTAAAGGCCACGGCGGAAATCGGCATCGGCTCGAGCAGGCCTTGCTTGATGGCGGGCTTGAGCCGTGCCTCGATCAGCTCAACCTGGGGCAACAGGCGCAGTCCCAGCTCGCCATAGGCCAGCTTGTCGATTTCCGGCCGGGGGATGTAGGAATTGGCCAGCAGCCGGTCGCGGGTCTCGCCGGGGACCTGCACCACATCGGCGACCTGGGCCAGCAGGCGATCCGACGGCTTATGCAAGGGAATGCCGAACGGAAAACTCAAACCGCGCAGCACCCCGGCAGCGACTTTCGAGGGGTAATTGTCGAGCACTTCAGCCAGGGCTTCATGGGCGCGCAGCAAGGCATCCTGGGCCGCCCAATGCACCAGCGGCAGGTCCGCCTGGGGCCGACCGTCATCCTCGAAGCGCTTGAGCACGCAGGACAGGATGTAGAGCTGCGAAAGAATATCGCCCAGGCGCCCGGTGATGCTTTCCTTGCGCTTGAGGGCACCGCCCAGCACGCCCATGGAAATGTCCGAGACCAGCGCCAGCACCACCGACAGGCGATTGGCCTGACGATAGTAGGACGCCAGCGCCGGGTCGGTCTTGGCCGGGGCAGACAGCAACCGGCCACCGGTCAATGCATGCACCGCCGCACGCACGGTGTTGGCCAATACAAAGCTCACATGGCCGAACATCGCGCTGTCGAACGCCTCCAGTGCCTTGCGCCGATCCGGCTGGCGCGCCGCTTCCATCTCGCGGAACACATAGGGATGGCAGCGGATCAGGCCCTGGCCGTAGATGATCAGGCAGCGGGTCATGATGTTCGCGCCTTCCACCGTGATGGCGATGGGGCTTTGCTGATAGGCACGGGCCAGGAAGTTGTTGGGCCCCATGCAGATGCCCTTGCCGGCGACGATGTCCATGCCATCGTTGACGATCATGCGGGCGCGCTCGGTGACGTGGTATTTGGCAATGGCCGAGATCACCGAAGGTTTCTCACCGGCATCCAGGGATGCCACCGACACCTTGCGCACCGCGTCACAGGCATACAGGTGCCCGGCCATGCGCGCCAGGGGCGCCTGCACCCCTTCGAACTTGCCGATGGGCAGGCCGAACTGCTTGCGCATCGCCGCGTAGGCGGTGGTGCCACGGACGGCGACTTTGCCCAGGCCGACGTTGGCCGACGGCAGCGAAATCGCCCTGCCCGCCGCCAGGCATTCCATCAGCATGCGCCAGCCGTTGCCGACTTGTTCGCGGCCGCCGATCACCCACTCCAGCGGAATGAACACATCCTTGCCGGTGGTCGGCCCGTTCTGGAACACCGCATTCAACGGCCAATGGCGCCGTCCGCTGTTCACGCCCGGATGGGAGGTGGGAATCAACGCGCAGGTAATGCCCAGGGAACCGGCGGCACCGAGCAGACCGTCCGGGTCTTCGGCGCGAAATGCCAGGCCCAGCACCGTGGCAATCGGGCCGAGGGTGATGTAGCGCTTGTCCCAGGTCACCTTGAACCCCAGCACCTGCTCACCTTCGTGCAGGCCTTTGCACACGATGCCCACGTCGGGAATTGCGCCGGCGTCGGAGCCGGCATACGGGCTGGTCAGCGCAAAGCACGGGATGTCCTCGCCCCGCGCCAGACGCGGCAGGTAGTAGTTGCGCTGGGCGTCAGTGCCGTAATGCAGCAACAGTTCGGCGGGGCCCAGGGAGTTGGGCACCATCACCGAAATGGCCGCCGCCGAGCAGCGGGTCGACAACTTCATCACCACCTGGGAGTGCGCATAGTGGGAGAAGCCCTTGCCGCCGTACTGCTTGGGAATGATCATGCCGAGAAAGCCCGCGTCCTTGGTGTACTGCCAGCCCTCCGGGGACATGTCCTGCCACACTTGCGTGGTTTCCCAGTCATTGGCGATGTCGCACAGGGTTTCCACTTCGTTGTCGAGGAACGCCTGCTCTTCGGCACTCAGGCTGGCCGGTGCGGCTTGCAACAGGCGCTGCCAGTCAGGCTTGCCGCTGAACAGTTCGGCGTCCCACCACACGGTGCCGGATTCAATCGCCGCACGTTCGGTATCGGACATCGCCGGCATGATCGTACGAAACAGCCCCAGGGCCTTGTTGGTCAACAGCACACGGCGCAGGGGTTTGATCGCCAGCACCAGGGCCGGGAGCAGCACCAGCACCGCCGCGACGGTGATGCCGAATGCGGCTACTGCGTTAAACAGATAACCGGCCGCCAGCCATACCAGGCCAGCGCCCAGCCACAGGGTGGCGGCGGCTTGTCGATACGCCAGGGCAATCGCTGCGGCGAAACCCACCAATAACCAGATAACCATGGGATACCTCTACTTGATCCAGGGCGTGACACCTGCGGCCGCTCGGATTGAGCGACGGCTCAGGTCCACACTACAAACTTGGAAAGACAAATTCAAATTTTGTTTTGAAATTTTTATTTAATGCGTTGGCGAAGAAATAACGGGCTGAGCGGGTCAGCCTGTCAAGTCATCAACGGGTTGTATCAGCACTGCCTGCGCGACCTGTCCAGCACAGGTCGCGCGCCATCAACCGATCAAAACGCGTAGGTCGCCGAAAGGCTGACCACCTCACCCTTGGCGTCGGCTTTACCGTCAAGGGTTGCACCGCCCAGGCGATCCTGGTTGTGCGTCCTGAGCTTGGCCTTTTCGACGAATTGCCGCGAGTAGGCGCCGTCGATGCTCAAACCGGGAATCGCGCGGATGTTGTAGCCAAAGCCCAGGGAGGCGAATATCCGGTCTCCGTCGGGGATACGCGGGTCACGCGTAGAGTTGCGGGTGGGCGTCTGGTCGGTGGCGACACCGGCGCGGAAGGTGAAGTCGTCGGTAAACTTGTAATCGCCACCCAGCGACACCATCCAGGCATCCTTGTAGTTATAGGGAATCGACACGAGCTGCGTGCCCTCGGATTTCAATGTCAGCGCCTTGAACGACGACCATTGGGTCCAGGTGACGCTGGCGCCCAGGGTGAGGCGATCATTGAACTGGTGCACCCAGTCGATGGAGGCGTTGGCGGGCACGTCCAGTTGTGTCGAAGCCTTGGCGCCGTTGACGTTGAGGTCCAGTCCCGGATAAGCCAGCGCCGGCAGGCCGCCTTCGATCAGTGACTTGTTCGCCTCGTCGGCATACAGGCTGTACTTGCCTTCGAGTTTATTCTTGATTTTCGCGTGGTAATTCAGGCCCAGGGTGTCGAATTGGGTAGGCTTCCAGACCACACCGGCAAACCAGCCGACCGAGGTGTTGTCCACCTTGACCCGCATCAGCGAGGAGCCGACTCCGGAAGGGAACGGGAGACCGATCGCCGGCGACAGGGCGGCTGCGGAATACAGGTCCAGATTCTGGCTTACAAAACCTTTGGTGTGCTGGACGATGGCACCGCCACCCACCGAGAACTGGTCATTGACCTTGAACGACAGGGAGCCTGTGACACCCACCGTTTCAATGCGCGTATCGACGGCAAAGTCGCGGCCGATCCAGTCTTGATCCCACGTGGTGCGCGCACCCATCGGCACCACCTGACTCAGCCCGAATGCAAAACGGTCGTTGATCGGTATCACCATGAAACCGGTTGGCAACCAGGCGGTAAACCCGCCTTGCCCACCATCGCCGGTGCGCGGCGTGGAACTCAAATCCGTAGGGTCGACCGCCGCAGGTGCGTTGCCCGCGTAGTCCGTGGCCGTGCCCTTGTATTTAACGTTGATGCGCGCGTAATCAACGGTAAATTGAGAAATCGTATGGTCGATGAACGCCATGCCGGCCGGGTTGTTGTAGGCCGCGGAAGGATCATTCTGGAACAGTGAGCCACCCCCGAAGGCGCGCCCCCACCCGGGAGCACCGAAGGTCGGCGTGCTGAAACCGCCGGCGTGTGCGGATCCCGTTGCCGTGATAAGGCCGCCGAGAATTGCCAGGCTCAACAACGTACGTGCCTGTTGCTTTTTATTATTCATGCTCCACTCCTTATTGTTTTTATCCTCCGAGATCGGTTGTCCCGACCTGGCCTCCCGCAGCCAGTGCCCCTTACGAGGCACTGGCGTGTTTCAACGTGTGATCATCACGTCAAACGCTCACGGCCTTTATGGGGTAACGGTAAAGGCCGGGCTTGGTGTAGCGGTCAGAGCGGTAATTTTGCAGTTGCCAACGGTTTGTGTGCTTGGCACCTTCAGCTGGTTGGTGGAGTTATTGAAGCCGACATTGATGGTCACAGGCGAAGCGGAGCAATTGTTGAGAATCTGGAAATTCACGCCCGACACCGTACCGTTGAAGGCATCAGGGCCACCGCTTGCCACGTTCAATGTCCACGGCAGGCCCAACAACTTGGGTACGCCACACAGCGAGTTGGAACCGTTGACCGTTGCGCCGGTGATCGAAGCGCTCGAGCCATCCGCCGCGACGGAACCGGTGAAGGCGATGTTGCAGGTCACCGGCAGGTTCAGGGACGCGGGCGAGGTAACGGTAATCGAGCCCGATGTGGAGAACGCCGTGCCGGCAGGCGCGATAGTGGCAGCGTTGGCCACCGACACTGCACCAAGGCTCAGGGCGAACGAAGTTGCACAAACGAGGGTTTTCAAGCTTTTCATTATTTTGCCTCACATGTAATGGCGAGTTATTCGCCTGGGGTAATGACCATGAACACGAAGCCACGGGTAAAACTGCAGAGCTTCGTATTCCAGCCAAATTCAGTTAAGTCCGACAACCTTATTCAACAACTTTGAAATCAGGCGGCATCTTGATTGACACCGTTTTAATGATGCAGTCATCACCAATCGGTACATTGGCAGCCTGTAACTTGCCGGTGGCGTTATCCCACGTACCGACTGCGGTAGAAGGACCGCACTTGCCGCCCAGGCCGAAGGCATGCACATCCACGCTGATCTTCGACATCGAGCCGCTTTTTGTATCCTTTGCAATCAAGATCCAGGGCAAGTTAATAGCTTCGACCCGGCTGCACTTGAGCCCGCCATCGAACGCCACCTTGTCGATATTGACGGATGTCCCATCGGCCGCCACCTTGCCGGCCACCTTGATGGTGCAGTCGGCACTGATCAACGCGCCTTTGGAAAAGCTGATCGGGCCCTGGGCTGTAAACGCACTACCGGCAGGTTCGATACGGGCGGCCTGTGCCTGGTGACAGCCGATCAGGCCCAGCGCAGCCAATACGAAGTTAACGGTGAACTTTATAGTTATAGGAGTTACTTGCATGTTTACGCCCTTCCCTTGAAATTATTTTTCGTTCGGGTAAACAACCGCCTTGCAACTAAACTAACAAACCATCGACGTAGAAATCCTTATCGAAATATCCTTTGAAAACGCGTTTTTTATTTCAAATTAAAACGGCTTGGCTTCGCCGCTGTATTTCTCCAGATACTTCAAACGCTTTGACGGCTGAAGATTGGTCAAGGTTATATCGCCGGCATAATGATTCAATACCCGGTGGTCCATCCGTCGGCGCCACAAGTAAGGCACGTACGCCCAGACAATCATGCTTGCGTAGCCGTACGGAAGTTGCGGTGATTCATCAAAGTGGCGCAGCGACTGATAACTACGGGTTGGATTGGCATGGTGATCGGAATGCCGTTGTAACTGGAACAAAAAGATATTGGTCACAATTCGGTTGCTGTTCCAGGAGTGACGCGGCGAACAGCGCTCATAACGACCGTTGGGCAATTTCTGCCGTTTGAGGCCGTAGTGCTCGACGTAATTGACCACTTCAAGCAACGAGAAACCGTAGATGCCCTGGATAATCAGAAACGGGATCACTGCCGTGCCCAGCCAGGCAATCATTGCGCCCCAGAGCAGCACGCTGTACATCCAGGCGCTGAGCACGGCGTTCTTCCAGTGCCAGGCCGGCAGCCCGAGTTTGCGCAGGCGTTCACGCTCCAGGTTCCACGCCGAGCGTGCGCTGAACCACACCGAACGCGGCAGGAAAGCCCAGAAACTTTCACCCAGGCGCGAGCTGGCCGGGTCTTCCGGGGTAGCGACGCGCACGTGGTGGCCGCGGTTGTGTTCGGTGTAGAAGTGGCCGTAGAAGGTCGGCGCCAGGGTTACCTTGGCCAGGAACACTTCCAGTGGCTTGGGCTTGTGGCCCAGTTCGTGGGCGGTGTTGATCGCGATACCGGTGGCCGCGCCGGTAGACATCGCCATGCCCAGATAAGTGAAGCCACTGACCTGGCCGTGCAACTCGGTGCGAGAGGTGATGAACGCTACGGCTTTCGCCCACCCGCTCGACGGGTCGAGCATCGCGGTGGCCCGCAGCAAACCGCCGCCGATGATCCAGTCAATGCCGCCGGCGGCGAGCCAACCGGTGATGACCACCGAGGCGATCACAAACAGCACGCCGGTGTAGACGATCCAACGGTAATAGGTTTGGGATTCGAGGTGGCTGACGGCGGATTCGGGCGGGTTGCTGACATCCTCACCCAGCAGGCCGTCGATCAAGGGGATCACGCCGAAGATGACCAGCACACCGACCCACCACAGTTGCTGGATGCCGGTGCCGATCGCCAGGGCACCCGAGAGCAATGGGGTTGCCAGCGGCATGATACCGAGCCACCAGAGGTAGCGCTTGCCGTCGGCCCACACGCCTGGAACACTCAGAGCAGGGTTCATGGCAACCTCCGAAGGCATCCGAAGGCAGAAAAGGCAGTGGCGCAGCGCTGAACGCTGCAAGACATCAACCATGCGATAAAAGGCGTTCTTTTCATTATTTTATTCGCTCTTAGGCATTTCAAAAACTGTTTCAAATTACACATTGAAATAATTTTTTAAATAAATAGCGCGGAATCGTTAGGTCGTCAACTAGTTTATCCAGACCTTTTTTCCGTGACCGTACAGTCGCTTTTTCAGACCGTCGGCCAGGTGTCTAGGGCAAGCATTGACGCGCTGGAACCGCGAATGAAATGGCACGATTATTTGCTCGCCACGGCGAACGAAGGATGCAACACGGTGGCGGTTTGTACCGGTCGAACCCGCTTGGCGACCTGCTCGACCAGTGCCACCACGCGCTCGGTGGCGGTAATCGGCAGCATGTGCCCACGGTCTTCCACGACCTGCAGCTTCAGCCCAGGCACCCTGCTGGCCAGGCCCTGGCCATGCTTTTGAAAGTCGAGCACCTTGTCACGCGTGCCGTAGATGAGGCCGATGGGCAGCGTCAGCTGCGGGTAGCGCGTGACCATGTCCGGTAAGTGATCGTTGACCCGATTGATCTCGGTGGACGCCGCGTAGAAGTTGTCGGGACGCATCCCCAGCAGGCCACCGCCGCGCGTGGCGAAGTCCGGCGGGGCGGCATCGGGGGCGAACACGCCCTTGACCACCGTGCCCTGGGTCAGCAGGCCTATAGGCATGGTCAAGGTGCGCGACATCCAGCGACACAGCCAGGCGGGGCGCACCGCCAATGACAGGAACACCAACGGCAACATGCGCTGGGGATGGGTCAAGGGCGCCACCAGAATCAAGCCCGATACCGCGTGGGGATGATCGAGGGCCAGGGCCAGGGCAATCGCTCCGCCCAGGGAATGCCCAAGCACCAGCGGCTTGTCCAGCTTGAGGGTGTTGATGAAGGCGGCCATCTGGCGCGCCTGGGCCGGAAGATCCGCCGCCGTGCCGCGCTGCCGGGTGGAGTAGCCCGAGCCTGGCCGATCTACGCTGATAACGCGAAAATGCTCACGCAACTGACCGGATAACGCATAGGTCAGGTTGCGGCTGCTGCCCATCAGCCCGTGGATCATCACCAGCGCCGGGCCTGCGCCTTCTTCTACATAGTGAAAGCGCTCGCCATCCACTTCGACAAAGCGCCCATTGATCGGAACAGCCGTTTCAATGCGCCGTGTCATCCACGCACTGAACGCCCACAACGCAGCGCTTGCGCCCATGACCACACCCGCAGCGACAACCCACTCGACAGCCATAGCTCGGTCCTCTGCTTCCCTGCTGCTGGCGACCTGACCGGGATTGATCGAGGCCTCAACTTTCGTCCCTACCTTGGGGCCAACCTCTATGCGCGTCTGTCGGACAAGTCGCATGTATCGAACAAGACCCTGGCGGCGGCGAAATTTTCAGGTAGATTATTTAAAATCTTTTTTTAAAATAATTAATTCAATTTTTCTTTGCAATGGTGTTCTATCTAAAACACACAACAAAAACGGGAGCACATCCGATGCCCACAAAGGACAACCTATGAATGCCCACAGTGACAACGTCGACATCGCGATCATCGGCTCAGGCTTCGCCGGCCTGTGCATGGCGATCAAACTCAAGGAAGCCGGGTTCACCGATTTCTTTGTCGCCGAGCAGGCCGACAGCCTGGGCGGCACATGGCGTGACAATCACTACCCCGGCTGTGCCTGTGATGTGCAGTCCCACGTCTATTCGTTTTCGTTCGCACCCAACCCGCACTGGACGCGCCAATTTGCTCCGCAGGCGGAGATTCGCGCTTACCTGGAGCACTGCGCGCAGCGTTTCGAGCTGGCGCCGTACCTGCGCTTCGGCATGGGTTTGCAGCGGGCGGTGTTCGATGAGCAGCAACAGCGCTGGCAACTGACGTTCAGCGACGGCCGCCAGGTCAGTGCGCGCGTGCTGGTGTCGGGCATGGGCGGGCTGTCGCGCCCGGCACTGCCGGACATCCCCGGGCTGGACAGTTTCAAGGGCAAGCGTTTCCATTCGCAGCAGTGGGACCATGACTACAGCCTGAAAGGCAAACGCGTCGCGGTGATCGGCACCGGCGCCAGCGCCATTCAGTTCGTGCCGCAGATTGCACCGCACGTGGCGCACCTGGACCTGTTCCAGCGCACACCGCCCTGGATCATGCCCAAGCCCGACCGGCCGATCACCCGTACCGAACGCTGGCTGTTCAAGCATCTGCCGTTTACCCAACGGCTGGTGCGCGGCGCCTTTTATTGGGCACTGGAAGGCCGCGTGGTGGGCTTTGCCCTGCACCCGCGCTTGATGAAGATGGTGCAGAAAATCGCCCTGCGCCACCTGCGCAACCAGGTGGCCCGCCCTTCCCTGCGCAAAGTCCTGACACCGGACTACACCATCGGCTGCAAGCGTGTGCTGATCTCCAACGACTACTACCCGGCGTTGTCACGCAGTAACGTCGAGGTGGTGACCGACAACGTGCTGCGCGTCGAAGCCGATGGCGTGATCACCGCCGACGGCATCAAGCACCCCGCCGATTGCCTGATCTTTGGCACCGGGTTCCAGGCCGCCGATCCCCTGCCCCGTGACTGCATCATAGGGCGCAACGGCGTCGACCTGATGGACACCTGGCAGGACGGTGCCCACGCCTACAAGGGCACCACGGTGCCGGGCTATCCCAACCTGTTCCTGATCGTCGGGCCCAACACGGGCCTGGGGCACAACTCGATGATCCTGATGATCGAGGCCCAGGTCACTTACATCCTTGGCGCGTTGCAACAGATGCAGCGCCAGCGCATCAGCGTGGTGGACGTCAAACCTGCCGTGGAGCAGGCCTACAACGAGCAATTGCAAGGCAAGCTCAAGCGCACTATCTGGAACACCGGCGGCTGCCGCAGCTGGTACCTCGACCCGCGCACCGGCAGGAACACCACGCTGTGGCCCGGCTCGACGTGGCGCTTCAAGCAGATCACCCGGCATTTTGCGCTCAAGGACTACCTGGTCAGCCAGGCGCCGGCGGCATCGGTGCCGCGTGCGCAGCCAACCCCTCATTGCGCCACAGAAGGCAGCCTGTCATGAAGTCATTCAACGGCCGCGTGGCGGCGATCACGGGAGCGGCCTCCGGCATGGGCCGCGCATTGGCCCTGGCCCTGGCACGGGAAGGCTGCCACCTGGCCCTGGCCGACAAGAACAGCCAGGGGCTTGAGCAGACCCTGGACTTGATCAGGACCTCGACCCTGTCGCCGGTGACCGTCACCACCCAGGTGCTGGATGTAGCAGACCGCCAAGCCATGCTGGAGTGGGCGGCGCGCTGTGCGGCCGAGCACGGCCAGGTCAACCTGGTCTTCAACAATGCCGGCGTGGCGCTGTCGAGCACCGTGGAAGGCGTGGACTATGCCGACCTTGAGTGGATCGTCGGCATCAATTTCTGGGGGGTGGTGCATGGCACCAAGGCGTTCCTGCCTTACCTGAAGGCCAGCGGCGACGGGCATATCGTCAACACCTCGAGCGTATTCGGCCTGTTCGCCCAGCCAGGCATGAGCGGCTACAACGCCAGCAAATTCGCGGTGCGCGGCTTTACCGAAGCGCTGCGCCAGGAGCTGGACCTGCAACGCTGCGGCGTCTCGGCCACATGCGTGCATCCCGGCGGGATTCGCACCGATATCTGCCGCAGCAGCCGTATCGACGCGAACATGACCGGCTTTCTGATCCACAGCGAACAACAGGCGCGCGCCGATTTCGAAAAACTGTTTATCACCGACGCCGACCAGGCCGCCAAAGTCATCCTGCACGGCGTGCGCAAAAACAAGCGCCGCGTACTGATCGGCCGCGATGCCTATTTCCTCGACCTGCTCGCCCGTTGCCTGCCGGCGGCCTATCAAGCGCTGGTGGTGTTTGCCAGCAAGCGCATGGCCCCCAAACCGCGCACGCCCGTGTTTGAAACCAACGACGAGCCTCGCCTCTGAACAGGAGTACGCCCCATGTTGCCCATTCGCCGTGATATCCGCTTTGCCCTGCCCGCCGGGCGCATCACCAACTGGCATGAGCAAGGCCCGTTCGTGACGCACTTTTTCAATGCCCTGTCGCTGCTGTTTCCCCAGGGCGAGCTGTTTTTCATGGACAGCGTGCGCCATTACCGCACCCGCATCGACGATCCGGACCTGAAGAAGGAAATCCAGGGCTTCATCGGCCAGGAGGCCATGCACAGCCGTGAACACGTGGCCTACAACGAGCTGCTGCAAGCAGCGGGCCTGCCTGCGCACCGCCTCGACCGGCGCCTGAAATTTTTCCTGGATTTGCAGAAGAAACACCTGCCACCGTCATTCAATCTGGCGGTGACCATCGCCCTTGAGCACTACACCGCGATGCTCGCGGAGATCCTGCTGAGCGACCCGTCGCGGTTTGGCGATTCACTCAAGGGCTACCGGCAGATGTGGTATTGGCACGCCCTGGAAGAAACCGAACATAAGGCAGTGGCCTTTGATGTATGGAACACGGTGATCAAGCCTGGGCCCGGGCGCTACTTGCTGCGCACCGGCACCATGCTGTTCACCACGGTGCTTTTTTGGCTGGTGGTGTTCGACTTCCACGTGCGCCTGCTGATTGCCGACCGCAAGTCGGGAGGGCTGGTGAAGGGGTGCTGGCGCATGCTCAAGTTTCTGTATGGCCCCAAGGGCGTGTTTCCCCGCATGCTGCGGCCATGGCTGCACTATTTCAAACCGGGTTTTCACCCATGGGATCATGACAATCGTGCCCGGCTGCAGGGGATCGATGGGCTGGTCGAGGAGATTGAACAGACCAATCGGGCCTACGAGGCCGCCTAGACGGCGTGAAAATGTGGGAGCCCACCCGCTCCCACATTCAAACCGGGCGCCTTGCCCACCTGATCAAGCCAACGCGGCGCGCTCGCGCACAAACTGCGGCACCTCATCCCCCGGCAACGCCCTGCTGAAATACCATCCCTGAATAAACAACTCGGCTCCCGTATTCAGGAACGCCAGTTGCTCGGCGGTCTCGACCCCTTCCACCACCACGCCCAGGTTCAATGCCTCGCAGAAACGCAGCATGCCCGTCAGTACCTGCGCGCCCTTGGGATCGTGCTGGGCGACCACGAAGCTGCGATCGATCTTGATGAAATCGACCGGAAACTGGTGCAGGTAACTCAACGCCGAAAACCCGGTGCCAAAATCATCGATATACACCTTCGCCCCCAACGCCTGCAGTTTGCCAATGGTCTGACGGGCGGCCTGGATATCGCTGACCAGCGCGTCTTCAGTGATCTCCACCGACACCCAGCCGTGGGCCTGGGCGAGAATCTCCACCAGGCGATCACCATAGGCCGCGTCCTTGAGCGTGAAGCTGGACACATTAATGGTGATGGGCAATTCAAACCCGGCCTTCTTCCACTTTTGATGTTGACGCACGGCCTGGGACGCCACCCACACGTCCACGTCGGGCATCAACCGCGCCTGCGCCAGCCATTGCAGGAACTCCCAGGGCGAATGCACCGTGCCCTGGGCGTCCCGAGCCCGCATCAAGGCCTCGCAGCCGGTGCACAGGCCGGTACGGGTGGAGACTTGGGGCTGAAACTCAAGATAGAAATCGTAATCGCTGATCTGCTGGATGCGGCTCAGCTCAATGGCCTGGCGGGCCAGGGTGCGATGGGAAGCCAGGATCGGGTCGAACTCCAGCAACCGGCCTTTCTCCTCAAGGCCGCGAAAGGTCATGTCCAGTGACTTGAGGTACACCGTGCCGCCCTCACTGGCCTGGCGATGAATCGCCCGTACATAAGGCGCATACACCAGCGTGCCCAGGCCCGTCAGCACGATCTGCAGCACCACGGCGGCGACGTCGCCATGGGTACTGAGGTAGGCATTGAGCAACACCGGCGCGGTAAACGGCACGCTGGCCACTGCCGGCGACACCCAGCCCAATTGCACCACTGCCAACGCCACCATCGCGTTCAACGCCGGCACCAACAGAAACGGGATGAACAAGCGCGGGTTGAGGATGATCGGCAAACCGAACAACAGCACTTCGCTGACATTGAATAACGACAGCGGCAAGCTGGCCATCGCCAGCAACCGCATGGACCGGCTCCTGGAAAACAGCAGGATAGCCAGGAGCAGGCACAATGCGCTGCCCGACCCGCCGATAAACGCGAAGCTGCCCAACAGGCCACTGTTGAGCAGATACCGCACCGGCTCCCCCGCAGCCAGCGCCGCAGCGTTGAGCGTCACGGCCTGATCCAGCACATCGAACAGCGGCTGCAGGGCGTACACACCGTGAATGCCAAAAAACCACAACAGCGAGTTCATCAAGGTCACGAACAAACCGCTGCCATAGGGCGCCTGTAACGCATTGAGCACCTGCGGCCCCTGCCACTGCGCCACGTAGGGGATCTGCAGCAGCAACGACAGCACCACCACCCATGCCAACACGCTGATCGCGCCGGGCAGCACCATGTTGATGGTGCCTTTGAGGTTGTGTCCGATCAGGTCTTCATGGACCAGGCGTGTCCAGCGAAAACGGTGCAGCCAGGCAACGGCGGGCACATTGATCAGCGGCGACGCGATGGCAATGAACAACAGAAAGGTGGCCGACGCCCGAGGGTATTCACTCAACAGAAACGTGGCCACCACCACATGGGTAAGGCACAAGAAGGCGATCGGCAGCTGTGGCAAGCGGTGCTGAATGGCTAGCATGTAACCGATGGAGGCGGCGACCAGCAGCGGGATGACCGCGCTGATGCGGTCATGCAGACCTGCCAGGAAGCTGACGGTCTGAGGGCTGAACCCAAGCATCCTGGCGCATTCGGACAGGATAAGGAAACCGGCGGAGACCAGCAGGCAAGGCAGGATCCACAACAATCCCTCGCGAATCGCACGCAACGACTCGATACTGGCCAGGGCCGCCAGGCGCTGGGTAAGGAAAAGTTTGAACGGCGTTTGCGCCATGAGCCTCCCTCTGCCCGTATTCACGGGTTCTGGAGATCAGCGCCGGAATACGCGTCAACGCTACACGCCCTTATGCACGGAGCGAAAGCTTTTTGCCATCGCCACTGGCGCTTTCGGCGAAAAACTCGGAGGCACAGGAAAATACCCACATAAAAAATCGAACTTTCTGACGTGTACCGCTCCCTAATCCTGCCTGAGTCGGTATCATCCGCAGCTTTCCGTGTGTCGAAGGATGTTACAACCTGGCTAACGCCGGGTGTCTACTCAGGGAATACGGCCTGGATGAAAGCAGGCACAAAGGAGAGAGCTTTACCATGCACGATAAGCAGTCCAGCCCCATGCGTCCCCTGTTCGTCACCATCCTGTTGTGGTTGTGCAGTGTGGTGCTGTTATTTGTGATCAAGAATGTCATCGAACTGTTTACCGGGCCCGTCGCCGAAACCTGGATAGACCTGGCGTTGGTGCTCGTCGCCTACCTGATGTTCTTTTTATTGGCGCCGGTGCAGCGCTGGATTCAGCGCAGGTCGCGCAAGCGCGCTCGGCGTCACGTCGGCAGGCACGCGCCCGACGTCGACACCCATCCCTCTCACTGAGGGCCTGGCGTTGTCGGCACCTGGCGATAACTATCAACGCGCACTGGACCGGTTCCTGCGCGAACACCCGGACGTGGCCGCCGAGCTGGACAGCCTCAACCCCCTGGCCGCCCAAGCCAGGGGGGAAAGCGTGGCGCAGTATCGTACCGAACGTCTATACGAAGCATTCGAGGCGCAGGCCGAGCGCGAAGGCATGTTCGCCTGGGAGCTGACCCTCAAGCTGACGACCGAAAACAGCGAAGCCTTCGAAGCCCAGCGCCTTGAGGTGCATAAGGAAGTCGCGCAGATGGCCGGCATGAGCTGGGCCGACTACTGCCAACTGCATGACTTGAGCGGCTGACGCGGCGGCCAGCCGTACCAGCGAGGCCGCTTGCAACCGATGGCCTCGCGCAATTCGGCCACCGTCAGGGTCCGCCGTTGCGGGTCCGCTGCCAACGCGGTGTGCAGTGCCGGCCAGCAACGCCGGGGCAACTGCGTGGGCCGTGACAGTCTGTGGCCCGGCGGGTAATCGTCACGGCGACGCCCCTGGGCCAGCTCATACAGAACACACGCCACACCATACAGGTCGGCCGCGGGCGTCAACGTGCCACCGGCGAGTAACTCAGGCGCTGCATAGGCGCGAGTCCAGGCATTCAAGCGGCTGCGACTCACACTCGGCAAGTCCGCCGTGGTTTGCACAATGGACTGCCCCAGGCCGAAATCGAACAGGCGCACGCCCTCTTCTCCCACGATGACATTGGCCGGTTTGATATCGCCATGCAGCACGTTGTGTTGATGGGCGTAAGCCAACGCATCCAGCAGTTGCAGGGCAATCGGTTGCAGTTCGGACCAGGGCAGTCCGTCGGGACATTCCAGCAGCAACCGGTCAAGCGTCATGCCATGCAGCAGCTCCATGGTGAAAAAAGCGATCTGGCTGCAGGTATCGACCTCAAACGAATACATCCTCACTACGTGTTCGTGGCGCAGGCGACGAGACAACGCAAACTCGCTGTGCAGCAATACATGGGCATCCGGGCACGCCGATAAAGACTCGTCCAGCAGCTTGAGCGCCACACCCGAACAAGGTTCGCCGAACTGCTCCTGCAACAGATCGCGCGCGCGGTACACCACGCCCATTCCACCCCGGCCCAAGACGTGCTCAAGATGGTAGCGCCCGACCAGCAACACCGGAGTCGATCCTGTCTTCATGACTGCACCACCACGGCGGTCAGGTCGTCGCGCGCCGGAGTGTGCAGCGCGCTGGCGAACAATCTGTCCACGACCTGTCGCGGCCCGCCCGCGCTCAACGCCCGGCCCAGTTCGGCATGGCTGAGGGCCTGGTAGAGACCATCGCTGCACAGTAAAAATACATCGCCGGGGCGGGTCCTGAGCTCCAGCACCTCCAGCCGCAAGGGCGAGTGCCCGCCAACCGCACGGGTCAAGGCTCTGGCATCAGGGTGAGCGCGAGCCTGGGTTGCACTCAGCCGACGCTCGTCCATAAGACGCTGCAACAGCGAATGATCCCGGGACAGCTGGTACAGGGTCTGCTCGCGCCACAGATAACAGCGGCTGTCCCCCGCCCACACACACGCCGCACGCCCGTGCTCCAGCAATAGCGTCACCACCGTGCTGCCTGTCATGGCATTGCCGGATGCCCCTGGCGCCTGCCGCGCATTCGCCAGCCGCTGATTGACACCCTGCAAGCTCTGCCGGACCGCATCGACCCGCTGATCAAGACTGCCCCGCGCGGGCAACGCAGCCAGGCTGCCGATCACCCACTGGCTGGCGACATCGCCGTGCCGGTGCCCGCCCATGCCGTCCGCCACGGCCCAACAGCCCAGCTGAGGGCAATCGAGCAAGGCATCCTCATTACGCGGCCGTGATTGCCCGCGCTGTGTACGCCCGGCACTGCGCCATGTGGGGCTCACAGTTGTTCCGGCAGGCGAAAGGTGCGCCACGTGTCCATTTCAAATGGGCTGGGTGTTCGCTGGCTCGCCAGCAGGTAATGGACGCGCAGCCCGGCCAGGTCGGCCTTGACGATCTGCGCGTTGCCGCCGGTGGCCGGCTCTCGGTGCAGCAGGTCGAAAAACCGGAACAACGACCAGGCGCCGGTGTTCTTCTCGATACCCAGGGGCCGCAGTTCGGCGCCTCTCTCCAGCACGAGGCTGGCACGACCGTTGTCCGCTTCGATGGGCCAGCGAAACGCCATGGGGATGATCGGGCCGTGCCGGTATTCCAGCTGCTGTCCACCCAAGCGCAAAGTCGCGCGGTTGACCGACTGATCCAGACTGTAGGGCGCCAGGGTAAAACGCACGGCCAGCTCGCCCTGCTCCTCGGTGAAGAAGCCACGCCGGATAAGCTGGGCTTTCGTCAGTTGATCCAGCAGCGAGCGCGAGATGGGTAAACCCTGCCCGTCCAGTCCGCGTAACCGGTAGCGCGTGCCATCGGCGCTGACAAAAGAACGCAGGTACGCCTCGTAAAAACGCGCCAGGACACCCTGGGGTTTGAAAAACTCGCGAAAATCCTCAAGGGCCACATCACTCGTGGCGTGGGCAGTGAACGGATACCGTTGGCGAATCGTCCTGGCGTAAAGACCCTGCACCTCGCTCTGGTAGTGCTGATTGACGTGGGCGTAGGCCTGGTCCAGCACGTGGCGCCAGGTTTCTTCGGCAATCCCTTCGACCCAACCGGCCAGCGGAAGCGGCAGACGGGCAGCCGTTTCACGCAGGTCGCCCAGCACGTCCTGCTGGCCGTCCATGCGCCGCTTTGCCCGTAAAAAAGCCGCCTGCTCAGGCGAACCCTCACGGTTCAGCGCCGCCAATTGCAGGTGCAATTGGTCGAGCAGGCCCAACCCCCGGGCCAGCTCGGCGCCGGGATTCTGCTGCTCGTCCAGCAATTGATGCAGCGGTTCAAACCGCCGCTGCAACGCCCGGCGCGCCGAGTCGCCCAGGCTTGCCTGCCCCTGCGCCAACGCGGCCTTGGCAATGGAGCCCAACGCACCTGCCGGCTGGGCCGCCGTGGTCGGCAACTCCAGGCCAGGCAGTAAACGGGTGTTCTCACGAAGCTGCTGCAATAACAGCAGTACCGGCGACTGCGCCGAGGTCAGCCCCGCGAGCCGTTCGGCATCCCCGCGAAGGCTGTCGGTTGGCAACAGCCTGACACGCCCGAGCACGTCGCTCCAGGCCTGGGCGTATTCGCTGAAGTAGCGCTGTTGCAGTTCGGTCATCAGACGCTGCAAATCTTCGGCGCTCAAGTCAGTGCCTTCCCCCAGGACCCAATTATCCTGGGCGATGGCGTTCACCAGCCTGGGACCCTGAGTCTCGAAATACTGCACATACCTTTTGGTGTAGAAACCGGGAACAGAGGGCTCGATGGCCGCAAATACCTTGCCCTCGGCCAGGCGCAACGGCTCCAGGTCGCGCGATTGTTCGCGCAGTACTCGATACACCACATCGGCCAATGACTCTCCCCGCAGCGCGGCACGCGCCTGGGCCACCAACTCGTCATTGAGCGGTGCTGAAAATGGCTGTTCGAGCAGTCGCGCCCAATGTTCATTCAGGCGCGTCTGTACCGGCATATCACCGGCAAACCGCAGCGACCAATAGCTCGCCATATGCTGCGCCAGCCACGCGGTCTCACGCCGCTCGCGCAGATTGAGCATCAGGTACGCACGCAGGTTGTCGAGCAGGCGTTCCCTGTCGCCAAGGCTGGCGCGTACCTGCTCTTCCAGCAGGGCCGCGGTGCGGCCCAGCAGTCGCTGCTGCAACGCCTGCTCATAGGCGCGCGTCACCCATGGACGGCTGACCTCGCCTTGATACAGGCCGGCACGCTCAATCAGCGCAGTGTCGCCTGCGGGGGAAAACACCCGGGTTGCCGCCCAGCGCGCGTCCAGCAGCGCCAGGGTCGTCAAGGTTTCATCGCTACCTGGGGCAACGGGTGCGCTGAGTGCAGCGATCCGAGCCAAACGCTGCTGGTTGATCGCGTAACTGTGCATCCACAGCCCACCGGCACACGCCAGAACCAGCGCAGCGGCACTCCCCAGCAAGCCGTTGCGCCGCCAGATGCGCTGTCGCTCGCGGCTCTGCAACGCGGCCAGATCCGCCTCGGCAAAAATCACCCGGCTGAACAGCCCCTGCACGAAATAGCCGCGCCTGTCACTGGCACTGGTCAGGTAGAACCCGCGTAAACCGTTGCTGCGCTGGTCGCGATGGGCACCGAACACCCACTCGATGAACAGGCACAACTGCTCGCCCATTCGCGCCGCCTGCCGGGGAAGCTCAAGCATCTGCCTGCGACGCTCGACATCGCGTTCCTGGTGCAATCGCTCGATCAATTCGGTGTGCAAACGTTGCAGCAACTGCTCGAACGCCTGGCGAACCCGGGTCATGTCATTGCCCGCCTTGTCAGCCTCCAGCGGCTGGCCCAGCACCGCGTCGACATCGTCCGCCGAGGGTGAGTCGAAGTACTCGGTGAACCCCGACAGTCGATCAGCCTGGGTCAACACCAGGTAGACGGGTACATCCACATGCAGCACCTGCTGGATTTCCTGCAGGCGTGAACGCACGTGGCGTGCCGATTGCTCCAGATCGTGCTCGTTAGCGCTCAGAAGGCTGTCCGCCGAAAGCGTCACCACCACGCCGTTGAGCGGACGCACTCGGTGCCGCCACTTCAGCCGGTTCAACAGTGTGGTCCAGCCGGCGACATCCACCGAACGGTCGGGTTGAAGCAGATAGCGCCCTGGCGTGTCGATGAGCACAGCGTCGTCGGCAAAGTACCAGTCACACTGTGCGCTGCTGCCCGTGTCCATCTGATCGAGCGGTGACCGCAACCCGGCGGCTTCCAACAGCCGGGTCTTGCCACTGCGCGGTTCACCGATCACCAAATACCAGGGCAAGTCATGGCGCCAGCGCGCATTACGCTCTGCATAGCGAGGGGAGGTTTTCAACCGGTGCAGCGCTTCCCTGAAACGGCCATGGACGTACTTGCGCTCCTCCTCCACCGCCGCCAGCGCAGGTTGACTCGCGGGCGAATCCGGCGTTTCGCGTGCGGCGGCGCGTCGCCCATCCGCCATGACCATCGCCAACCCCCACAGCAGAAACAAAACGCTGATGGTGACCAGGCGGGCAGTCGCGCCCTGCCAGAACCGATGGTCGTCCACAGCCAGCAGCGGCCCGACACACCACACCAGCACAGCGCAGCAAAGCACCAGTATCAGGCTCCAAACCCAGACTCTGCCCAGCACGGCGCCCACGCCCTTGAAAAATGCGTTCATTCATTGCTCCCTGCGTTTTTTACAAGGGCGTCCGGGTAAGCTCCGACGCCGAAAGTTGAAGAGGCTGCAGCGCGTTCGCCCTTTCTCGCGCCAACACCCAGCAGAAGCCCGCGTACATAGCGAGCAAACAGCACAGCGTGAAGGCAACACACCAGCGGGCAGGGATGACGCATATGCGCCTGCTTCGCGCGCGCCCCTGCCCGGCCGGCAAGACCGGCGCCGACGACGGGTTGCCACGCACCTGCCGGATCTGTCGATACAGGCCATCGCGAACGGCCTCCAGATGCAGCATCCCCCGCTCCATCACGCGAAACTTTCCTTCGAACCCCAGGGACAGGCACAGGTACCCCAACTCAAGCATCGCCACGTTTTTTATCGGGTCACGCGCCAGGCGTTCGAGCAACTGGAAGACCTTTTCGCCGCCAAATGTCTCGTGGTGAAAGCGGCTCAACAGACTCATCTTCGACCAGTCGCTTCGAGCGCCCCACGCCGTGGTGACGACGGCTTCGTCAATCAGGCTGCACAACACGTAGCGCGCAGACATGACCTGAGTGTTTTCAACACCTCCCTGCAGCGCACGGGTTTCGAATTGAGTCACCGCCGATGACAATCGATCGTTGACCGTGACGAGGTTTTCACGACCGGAGCAGCCCTTGAGCCGGACCACTTGCGACAATACCTCCCAAGCCGCGACTACCAACGGGTTGAGCGTTGTCGTGAAGCTGTGTGCGTCCAATGCCTGGCTCGCATAGATCATCCGATCCTGTAACTGTTCGTAGCGTGGCGGCGAAGGGAACTGCGTGAGCGGCCCTTGTGCGGGCCCAAGGCCGTCGCGGTCGAGCAGGACGGTCTTTTCATCCTGCGAATATTCACTGTCCATAGCGTTCAATTCCTGATGGCCCAGAAGGTCAACTCAAGCCCGGAGAATTCGCCCCCCACGTGGAAGGCGAACCCACCCGACTGCTGCAGCTGTGCGATGTCGCGGGCGCTCATGTCCAGCATGAAATACGTCTTGCCGGCGTGAAACGGAATCTGGCGCGGCGCTACGGGCAGTGGCTTGACCTTGATCCCCGCCAGATGCAGGTTGACCAGCTCGCGTATGCGCTCAACGGGGCCGATTTTCAGATGCGCTGGCAGGCGTTGGCGTAATTGCTCCGAATCAGACTGCGCGGAGGCCGCCAGGATGAACGTCGCAGTGCCCAGCAATTTCAAGTCGCTTACCGGGCAAACCAGTACGCCGTACTGACGTTGTTGCAACGTCAACTCGATAGAGTGTTGTTCCAGCACGACCGACAGCACGCCACGCACCGCGTCCATCAGCCCACGGAAGCTTGCCCCCTGGTCGGCGTGCCGGTACTGCAAGTCCAGCTCAGCGCGCCTGCTATCGCTGGCGAACGTTGATAACTCGCCGAGCAGGGCCAGCAGTGCAGCAAACACCGTTTCAGGGCGAACCCGGGCCTGGCTCAAGCAGTGACGCAGCGCAAGCTCGGTACGATTGATGACTTGCAGCATCAGAAAATCGCCCACCTGAGTGCCGGCGGCGGTGCTCTCCCCCCTGATCCGCGCGGCGATGGCATCGCCCCGCGACGCCAGCAAACCGATCACCTCCTTGAGACAAGAAGCGACATACCCGCGGTCCTGCATAAACATGAACGTAGGCACGAACTCCGCGTCCAGGCGCACGCCCCCCGCGTCGGTAGACTCCAGCACCTGTGCGACCTTGAGTGTGACGTAACCCTGTTCCCGCTGCCGCTCACCCAGCAGGAGGCGCAGATCAGGCCGCGCGCAGTGAATCAGACAACGCGAGCCGGTCCCGGCATTCGAGTCGCCCACCTCCACTGCACAGCTGAGGTAGCGCGCCAGGACATCGCCCTGCTCCGGTTGACGGGCTTCAATCTGATTGTCGGTCGCCAGTAACAGCGCCAGGTAAACGGTCTGTTCCCCGGCATTGGCGGGCACCTGTAATACCAGCGGTTCCATGGCGGTACCGTGGTCGAACAGAGTGCCGTCCGGCAACACACCGCTGGCTTGAGTAACCACCAGCTTGCCCAGGTTGAGGTACTGCACATCGAACTCCAGCGTGAGGAATCCCCAGGCATCAGGGCCCAGCAGACGCGTCTGGTTGAGCTGTTGCTGGTAATGCCGGTCGTTGTGCTGCAAGTGCTGTGGCCGCAACAGCATGCCTTCCTGCCATATGACTTTATGTGCGTGCATATCACTGCACCTCCTTGTCGGAACGCGGGTCGGCAAGCCGGATTCCGTCCTGGTCCAGCACCAGCTCGGCACGGTTCAATTGCCGGGCGGTGAGCGGAACGAGCAGTCGCCATTGAACGTGCGGCAAGTCGCGATAGGCCGCCAGAACGCCGACAAAATGACTGTTTTGCTCGACCCTCAACTTGAGTGCCAGTCGATCGCCCGGGCGCAGTTCAACTTCCTCACTGCTCACCCAGTCCTTCGGCAAAACCTGCTCGGCGTTGTCATACAGGCTGAAGAAGTCGGCATTCTCAAAGGCAACGCCATGGCGCAGTTCAATCAACTGCAGCACGACCGGCGAGGGTCGACCCTGAAGATCCGGGTTGACGCGCTCATTGGCGCTCAGTACCAGGTCCAGTTTGGTCAACGTCGAGAACGGCGATAGGGCGCTGCAGCCAGCCAACAGGCCGAGCATGAGCGACAGTGATGTGAGCGCGGCTCGATACATGAACATCATCCTGGATAATCGTTGTGCAGGGTTGAGATCAGGCGCACCTGTTCCTCATAGGCCCTGGCGAAGTCGCTGCCCAGCGGTCGCTCGTCGAACTGCCCATCCGCCACCAGGCGCCGGTAGTGACGCAGGTATGCCCGCCAGCGCGCGCCGTCGGAACCCCATCGGGGGGCTGCTTCCTGAAATTCGGCGCATGCCAGTAAATGGCCTGGAGCAAAAGCGGCCCGAGCGTTACGCAACGCACTTCGACAGGCGCTCAACAACGCGACCTGATGCACTTGCAGTGCCCGGTGCGCCTGGGCGATCGTCTGTTCGCCAGACTGCGGGGCCACTTGCGCCATGTCCAATATCGCGGTTAACGCCGCGTCGGTATCGATACAGCTGTGCAAGGGGTTGTGGGCGGTGCGCAACGCGTCGGCAGGCAGCGTTGCCAGTTCGCCCTGCAATTGCTCACAGGTGCGCAGGCTGCTTTGCAGCCGTTCGACCTCCAGCCGAAACAAGCGCGCCACCTTGATTGCCAGCGCTTCTCGGGCAGCGCTGTCAAGCCTGCCCAGGTCCAGCCCAAGCGCGGCTGCGAACGCGATCCAGAAGACCTCGTCGGGCGAGGCTGCCATCGCGACCGGCTCAACCGCCGGTATCTCTCTGACGGGCTCGACCCGGCGCGGTATCGCGACATGTTCACGGTCTGCGGCATACCGATCCGCCCACGCGCCGAGTTCGCCAACACCTGTACTCAACGCCGCCAGCTCATCCGAGGCATTATGCCGCTGGTGCTCGAGGTCCAGCGCCTGCAACGGGTCCAGCCCCAGGAACGCGTCATCGGGAATCGGTGCCGCCGTGCTGATCGACTGCTCGTCGAAGGGTTGAGCAGGTTCCATCAACCTCGCGCGTACAGACAACATACCCAGTTCGAACACATCGCCATCCTCGATCAAGCGCGCCTGCCCCTTGCGCAGTCGTTCGCCACTGCCTGGCATGCCGATACCGTTGCTGCTGATATCGGTGAGAAAGTAACGTCCTTCCCGGCATCCCACCAGGGCATGGTGGCTGGAGAGCAAGCGACTGGGATCGTGGATTACCCAGTCACAGCCGGAGCCACGGCCAATCACGCCGCCGACGCCGTCAAAAACCTTGCGCACCGTGGACGCCGAACTGGCGCCTGCGGCCTCACTGACTTCAAACACGAGTTGCATGGTCAGGCTCCCTCCTCTGTTCAGCGGCCACGGATGACCGCCTGAGGCTCACCCAAAGGCCGGTATTGGGCGTCATCGAATACATAGTTGGCGTTACAACCGCCGAGCAGACACAGCACAAGCACGACGAGGTGCCGGGGACGATCAAGCATCAGGTTTCTCCTCGGTGAATAGGCACGCCGGCATCGCCGCAGGCAATGTTCAAGCGCGCAAGCCGGTACAGCAGCGTGCGCCGTGCAACCCCCAGTTCCCGTGCGGTACGGGTTCGGTTGCCACGATTCTTGTGCAGGCAATCGAGCAGGAACACCCGCTCTACCCGCTCCATACGCTGGCGCAGCGTTACATCATCAACGGCGCTCGCCACCGCCTGGGGCAGCGACAGGTGCACCGGCAGAATCACGTTGTCGTCACACAACAGCACGGCTCGCTCCACCAGGCATTTGAGTTCACGCACGTTGCCGGGAAAGGGATGACTCGACAGTTGATCAAGGGCGATATTGGACCATTGCACAGGCGTCCTCCCCAGGCTTGCGCACGCTTTGGCGGCGAAATGCCGTGCCAGTTGCAGCACATCTCCATCCCGCTCACGCAAGGCCGGCAACTGGATGGGGAACTGGGCAAGCCGGTAATAAAGGTCTTCGCGAAAGCTGCCTGCGGCGACCATTGCAGCCAGGTCGCGGTGGGTGGCCGCGATGATGCGCACATCAACCTTGTGCGCGGCACTGGCGCCCAATGGGCGAACCTCGCCTTCCTGCAATACCCGCAATAGCTTTGCTTGCAGGGACAGCGGCATGTCGCCGATTTCATCCAGCAGTAACGTGCCGCCATGCGCGGCGTCGAACAGCCCGGCATAGTTGCGCTCGGCACCGGTGAACGCGCCTTTTCGGTAGCCGAACAGCTCACTCTCCAGCAAGCCTTCCGGGAACGCTGCGCAGTTCTGCACCACAAATGCCTTGGCCGCGCGCGGCCCTGCCAGGTGGATGGCCCGAGCCACCACTTCCTTGCCGGTACCGGTTTCGCCCCGCAGCAGGACGGTATAAGGGGTATGCAGCACCTTGCCAATCAATTGGCAGGTCTGCGCCATCGCTGTGCTGCCGCCAATCAGGCCATAAGTGTCGGCCAGCGACTTTTCGGGCCCTTGCGGTGCAACATCCGGCACCCACCGCAGGCTGCGCAACAGGGCCAATTGGTGCAAGGCGAAGCTGCCGAACCGCCCCAGCGAGCACCCGTACCCCTGTAACGGCGCCGGGCGTTGAGCGGCGCATAGCAGCACGCCCGCGACTGCGTTGAGGCGGTTGAACAGCGGCACACTCAACAGGGCGCGCCAGGGTGACGCGAGCACTGGCAAGAAAGTCGTGTCGTAGGGGCTGTGCTGCCCGTCATTCACCTGGACGGCAACGCCCTGGTTCACGGTGTCGCGCAGCAACGGCACCTGCCGCAGATCGATAGCTGCAGCCGCAACCACCAGCGAGGGTGTCGCGCTCAGGTGCTGGGCGATCAGATCGAGCCGGCCGGTTTCTTCATCGAGCCGGTACAACTGGCTCAGTTCACAGCCGCTCATGTGGGCCGCAGCCGAAACGCACACACCGGGCAATGAAGCGACGTCAGTGTCCAGGCCGATTCGTGTGAACCAGTCGAGCATGGCGCTGGCATGGGCAAGCGGGTCAGGCAGTTGCTCAAGGCTTTTTTCGGTCATTGGCTGAACTCACAGACGGGCTGGCCGTTGCCATCCAATCGGGCATGCACCGAGGCAAGCGGTGCGTCCGCGGCCATGGCGCCGAGCAGGCCGTCCACCATCTGCGGCAACAAATGCCGCTCGATCCACTGGTCGATGTACCGCGCACCGCTGTCACCATCAGCGCAACGCTCGGCCATGTGCGCAACCAATCCCGGCGACCAGGTGAACGCCAGTTGGCGTTGCTGCAGCCGTTGGCCAAGGCTCGCCAGTTTGAGTGCGGCCACCTCGTGCAGCACCTTTTCCCCAATCGGGTAATACGGTACGACACGCATGCGGGCGAGCAAGGCGGGCTTGAAGTGGGCACGCAGTACCGGGTAAATCGCGTCTTGCAGCACCTGGGGATCAGGTCGTTGACCGTCTGCGCAAAGCGCGTTGATACAGTCGCTTGCCAGGTTGGACGTCATCAGCAGCACGGTATTGCGAAAGTCGATTTCCCGCCCTTCGCCATCATTGGCACGGCCTTTGTCGAAGACCTGGTAAAACAGGTTCAAAACCTGCGGGTCGGCTTTCTCCACCTCGTCGAGCAGCACCACCGAATAGGGACGCTGGCGTACGGCTTCGGTCAATACGCCGCCCTCGCCATAACCGATATATCCCGGTGGCGCGCCGATCAGTCGGGAAAGCGCGTGTTTCTCCTGGTATTCCGACATATTGATCGTGGTGACGAACTGCTCACCGCCGTACAGGAGATCGGCCAGCGCCAGTGCCGTTTCGGTCTTGCCGACGCCGCTTGGCCCCACCAGCAGAAACACCCCGACAGGCGCATCGACCTTGTCGATCCCGGCGGCGACCGCACGCAAGGCACGATCCAGGGCCTGCACGGCGTGTTCCTGCCCGAGCACGCGCGCGCGCAAAGCCTCGGCAAAACCCAGGACTTTTTCATTGGGTTCGAAAGCCAGCTGCTCAGTGGGAATACCGGTCCACGCGCTGATGACGTGCGCTATGCCACGCGGGCACACCTCAGGTTTGGCCAACGGTTGCTCACCCAACTCAAGCCAGCGCCGCTCAAGTGCCAGGCACTCGTGCTCGAGGGTTTCCAGGCGCAGCTTCAACGCCTGCAAGGCCTGTGCGTCCACCGGCAAACCGAGTTCGGCGTCTCGACCCAGCGCCCGCGCGTGCCGCTGACCCTCGATCAGTTCGGCGCGTACCGCCTGCAATGCCTGTGGCGGCATGGCCTGACGCGCGCGAACACTGGCACAGGCGGTATCCAGCACGTCCACTGCCTTGTCCGGCAGCTGTCGGCCTGCAAGATAGCGTGCGCTCATGCGAGCGGCCGCCTCCACGGCATCATCACGCACATACACGCCATGACTCGCTTCATAGACAGGCACCAGTCCCCGCAGAATCGTCACCGCCTGCTCGACACCGGGTTCCTCGGCCAGTACCGGCTGGAAGCGCCGCGCCAGGGCCGGGTCCTTTTCGATGTAGCGCTTGTATTCCGACCAGGTGGTGGCGGCAATCGTACGCAGCGCGCCGCGAGCCAGCGCCGGCTTGAGCAGGTTGGCCGCGTCCAGGCCTCCCGGCTGGCCGCCGGCGCCAATCAGGGTATGGGCTTCGTCGATAAACAGGATCACCGGCTGCGGCGATGCGTTCACTTCATCGATTACCCCTTTGAGACGCCGCTCGAACTCGCCCTTGAGGCCGGCCCCTGCTTGCAGCAGGCCCATATCGAGGGCCAGCACGCGCACCGCTTTAAGGGCCTCGGGCACTTGCAAAGCGACAATCTGCAACGCAAGTCCTTCGACGATCGCCGTTTTCCCCACCCCGGCCTCCCCCACCAGAATCGGGTTGTTCTTGCGCCGCCGCAGCAGAATATCGATCAACTGGCGTATTTCACGCTCACGACACAGCACGGGGTCTATCCGGCCCTCACGAGCCTGCCGGGTGAGGTCCTGGGTAAAGCGCTGCAACAGCGACTCGTTGGCAATCGGCTGATTCTCGCAGGGCCGGCTCTTCAGGAAATCCTGCAGCCTGCCCGTGTCCAGGCGGCTGAGCACGGCGTAATACCCGCTGCCCGCATGTTCCAGCGGGTGCTGTAAAAGTGCCAGCAACAGCGCGCCGTGATCGACGAAACGTTGACCCAATTGCGCGTGAGCAATGACCAGCGCTTGTTGTAACCACAGCACCAAGGCCTGGGCGAATACCGGGTTGCGTGTAGCACTCTGCTCACTCCTGGGCTGCAAGGCCGCCTGCAGTTCGCCCACGGCAACGCCGGCATCGGACAATGCCTTGGCCATCAGCCCGGCGGGATGCTCGAGCAAGGCCAGGAGCAGATCCTCCACTAACACTTCATGGCCGCCTCTCGTCATGCAGCGCTCGGCGGCACGCGTCAGGTCACGGCGGGCCTGGTCCGTCAACGTGCGGATCAGTTGTTGCAGGTCCACATTAATCATGCTCATCGATCCTTAATGAAAATGCCCGGCGAGTGTGATCGCACCCTCGGCTCGTTCATGCTCCAGCCAACTGGTCCAACCCAGGCGGCACACATTGTCAGCGCCGATGTGCAGCGCCCGGATTTCGCCGGGCGCCAGCACCAGACGCAGGTCAAATTGCAGCGCGTCCGGGGCGGTCAGACGCACCAGCGAACACGCCGGGGCATGCGCCGTTCCCGTGGGGAGAAAATCGTGAAAGCGCTGCCAACCCAACGCCGTGATATGCACCCTGAACTTGCCGCTGCGGTCAGCGATCCGGCGCCCCAGCACCAGGTCCTGGCCAAGCTCACAGTTGGCGCGGCCCAAGTCATTGCACTGCAACGGCGCAACGTCCACGGTGCGCTCGACCCACTGTTCGATGAACACCGAGGCATGTTTGAAGTAATACCGCAGGACGGTCTCGATCAGCGCAGCCGAGTGCGTTCGCAGGCTCAGAAGCCCTAGGTAAGGCAGCAAGCGCTTGCAATCGAGACGCGAGGCCCCCCGTATCGCGTGGCTGCCGAGGCCGATCAGCGCAAACATCTGCTGCGAAAACCCATCACTGGCGCCCTGTTGGAAACAGGCCGGGTAACGGTATTTGCGCCAGATCGGTAACATCAGGCGGTGCAGTCGGTGGTGGAACATGTCGAGGAAATCCCGTGTGGGATTGCCACCCGCGCGTTCCGCCAATGCCTGCTCAGCGTAAAACGCGGGCAATGGTGAACCGGCGCCGAACAACCCCAGCACATTGATGCGCAGGCGCGCCCGCAACGTCTCGTGGTCCATGAAAAACTCCACGCGGTCAATATCGTGTCCCGCAAACCCCAGGCCCGGATTGGCCTGGAACTCCAGCAGGTCGTACAGCGCCTCCTCATCCAGCCCTGGATGGGCTTGGCGCAAGCGTGCGACCACCTGCACCACCGCCTGGAACAGCGTGTATTCGCGGATAACACGGCAAAGCCGAGTCAAAGCAGGGGTTGCTGGCCCATCTGGAACGGCCATAGGTACACGTCTCCTTGTGTGCTGATAACTCGCAACTCGTGATAGGAATTGAGGCTGGCGTACAGCGCAAAGAACTGATTGAGAACCGAAGCGAACACAAACAGATCGCCCTGGCCGGCAAACCCCAGGGGGTCCACCGTCAGGTCCACCCGCAATCCGCGAATCGGCAGGCCACGGTGCAAGCGGTCAACCGCTTCATGCTGGACCGAGCGCAGCGCGCCCAGCTTTTTCCGGCTGATGTTCAGCGCCTGTCGATCGTGATAGCGCGGCAGGTCGTAGGTTTCGAGAATCACCTTCAGCGCGTTGATATCGGTCAACGACAGATAGTTGAGCGACATGTTGCTGATCAGCTTCCAGAGATAATCCTGGTCCAGCGGCGGCGCAAAACTCGCGGTCGGCGCGCAGATATTGCCAAACGTCAACGACTCCGGGGTGTGCTCGCCGGGCTGGTTGATTTCACCGGCCCGCAACTGTCGCGGCAGCCCGGCATTGGTACATGTCAGCTCGATTGACAGGGTTTCCGGGCCCTGCTCGCGGCGGCCGTCAAACCTTATCCAGGTAGCCGGCCCGTCATGCTGTACCGAAGGTCGTTGACGAATGCTGAAGCTGGGGGGCGCACCCGTAGTCTGCAGGTCGCCGTCATGCTCGAACGACTCAAAGGGCACGTACGTCTGATGCCCCAGGCCACCCGGGCGCCATCCTGTAACACGATCAACCGAAAACACACCGGCATTCGCCGGGGAGTATTCCCCGGGCAACAGGAGGTATTCGTCCTGTTTTCCGTCCAGCCGAATGGGTATCGCATCGTGATTGAACAGGTTGACGATCGGCGTGCAGTACAGCTTCACGTTGTCCAGGGTGGGACGCCCAAGCGCACGGCCCTGGCCGCGTAGCTCGAAGCGCAACAGCATGCCGTGCGCCCGCTTGAGCACCTCATGGGGAAATCGATGGAGGGCAGCCAACCCTTCGATATCGACAAACAGGTACTTCTCGGGAAACGTGAAATACTCCTGCAGGTGGCGATAACCACAAAAGGTGTTTTGCGGGTAGGGAATCAGCGCGTGTTCCTCTGCGAAACCCACCGGCCGGACCTGGCCGGCGCTGAGCCGTAGCGTGGCAGGCTGATCATCGATTCCGTTGACCGGCGAACCGTCCTGGTCCAACAACTGCAGCTCAATGCTGTGCAGATGGCGCAACAGGCCCAGGTACAGGCCTTGGCTGACAGAGCGGTCTCCGGCCAGGTGCAGGCGCAACGAATCGAATGCCAACGCACTGAAATTGCCCGCTGCGCTCATGGTCAGGCGCAGGTCCAACCAGTCCACTGCGCCCTGGCAGGTGTAGTCCAGGCTACGCAGTTGCAACGGCATGACCTCGGTGGCATAGCAGGTTTTGAAACGGCAACGTTCGCCGTTGATCGGCAGGCTTTCCACGGCGGTATCCCGTGCCACTCGAACACTGGGGCCGGCGCACTTCAACGGGTCAAATTGCAGGATGCTCATGGCAGGCATCGGCCGCATGTAGTTGGGCCATAACAGATGCATCAAGGAATGCGTCAGCTCAGGCAGCTCGTCATCCAGCTTCTGACGCAGGCGCGCGGTCAGGAATGCAAAGCCCTCCAGCAGACGTTCCACATCCGGGTCCTGACCGGACTCGGCGAGAAACGGTGCCAGGGCCGGGTTGCGCTCGGAAAAGCGCCGCCCGAGTTGCCGCAGGGCACTGAGTTCGCTTTGAAAATAACGGTTAAAGGCCATCTGCGCAGACCTCCACTTGCCCTGCATCCGCCAGACGCGCATGGAACACGACAGATTGGGTGCCACCGTCAATGAGCAGTCCGGCGTCAATGGCAAATGCCAATGCCAACGTTTCGTGCACGCGGGGCAGCACCCTGACGCGTACATTCACCAGCCGAGGCTCGTAGGCCTGGATGAAGCGCTCGATCAGCAGCCGCGACTGCGTCAGGGATTCGTGCAGGCTGAGCCGCATATCATTGAGATCAGGCAGGCCGTAATCCGGCAGTGTCTGGACGCTGCCTGCGCGGGTGCTGAGCATTTTCGTCAAATGCGCGGCGACGGACGTCACGCGGCACACACTGGCGCAGGCGTCGGGCTCAAGGCGCTCGAAGAGGCTTCTGCAGTGGCGCATTCCCTGGCTTCGACTCATTCTTTATCGAGCTTGCCGACCAGGGACAAGGTGAAGTCCGCCCCCATGTACTTGAAATGCGGCCGAACGCTCAAGCTGACGCGGTACCAGCCCGGGTCCCCCTCGACATCGCTGACGACAATGCGCGCTGCGCGCAGTGGACGCCGCCCGCGCACTTGCGCACTGGGATTCTCCTGATCCGCCACGTACTGGCGAATCCACTTGTTGAGTTCCAACTCCAGGTCGGTCCTTTCCTTCCACGAGCCCAATTGTTCACGCTGCAGAACCTTGAGGTAGTGGGCCAGGCGATTGACCACCATCATGTAAGGCAACTGGGTACCCAGCCGGTAGTTCAGTTCGGCGGCCTTGCCCTCCTCGCTGATGCCGAACGTCTTGGGTTTCTGCACGGAGCTGGCGGAAAAGAAGGCCGCGTTGTCACTGCCCTTGCGCATGGTCAGGGCGATGAACCCTTCCTGCGCCAACTCATATTCGCGCCGGTCCGAAACCAGTACCTCGGTAGGAATCTTGGTTTCAATCTCGCCCATGCTCTGGAAGTGATGCAACGGCAGGTCGTCGACCGCTCCCCCACTCTGGGGGCCGATGATGTTGGGGCACCAGCGAAAACGCGCGAAGCTGTCGGTCAGGCGTGTAGCGAAGGCGTAGGCCGTATTGCCCCACAGGTAGTGTTCGTGGCTGTTGACCACAGTCTCCTGGTAGGCAAAGGTTTTGACCGGGCATTCGAGGGGGTCGTACGGCGTGCGCAGCAAAAAGCGCGGTACCGTGAGGCCGATGTACCGAGCATCTTCGCTCTGGCGAAAACTCTGCCACTTGGCAAACTGAGGGCCTTCGAAATGATCCCGCAGATCCTTGAGGTCAGGCAGGCCGGTAAAGCTTTCCAGACCAAAGAAACCTGGCCCGGCCGCCGCGATGAACGGGGCGTGAGCCATACCGGCAACGGCAGCCACGTATTGCATGAGTTTTACATCAGGCGCGCTGGGCGACAGGAAGTAGTTGGCGATGATCGCCCCTACCGGCTGCCCGCCAAACTGGCCGTATTCCGCACTGTAGATGTGCTTGTAGAGCCCCGACTGGGTAACTTCCGGGGAATCCTCGAAATCGTCCAGCAGGTCCTGCCGCGAGACATTCAACAGCTCTATCTTGATGTTCTCACGAAAGTTGGTGCGCTCGACCAGCAGCTGCAGCCCGCGCCAGGCCGCCTCCAGGGCCTGGAAATCCGGGTGGTGCAGAATCTCGTCCATCTGCCGGCTGAGCTTGGCATCGATCTCGGCGATCATCCGGTCGACCAACCGTTTCTTGACCGGTTCTTCGCGGTTATGGGGCTTGACCAGTTCTTCGATAAACGCCGACACACCGCGCTTGGCAATGCTGTACGCCTCGTCATCGGCACTCAGTAGCGTCTGGGCAATGATGTTGTCGAGAATGCTGCACTCGTCGGCGGCTTTTGGCAGGGGCTGCGGGTCATGCAGGGGAGTAGTCATGGTGTCAGTGTCCTTTTACTGAATAGGTTCGGCATCAGCGTTGCTCAGCCCCAACTCGGCCAGTACCCGAGCACGGGAGTCGTCATCGGCCAGTGCCTGCTCAATGGCTTTGCGAAAGCTCGGGGTGTTGCCCAGCGGCCCCTTGAGCGCCACCAATGCCTCTCGCAGCACCATCAGCTTTTGCAGTTGCGGTATCTGCTCGACCAGGTTGGCGGGGTTGAAATCCTTCATCGAGTTGATCCGCACCTGGATCGCCAGATCGTCGACGTCAGCGTCTTCCTGCAGGCGATTGGGCACGCTCAATGTCAAGTTCAGGGCCTGTTTGGCCAACACCTCGTCGAAGCTGTTCCTGTCGATGCCGATAGGCTTGCGGTCCTCAAGCTTGCGCGGGTCCTCGCGTTGTGAAAAATCCCCCAGCGCCAGCAGTTTCAACGGCAGCTCGACTTCCTCCTGCGCACCACCAACGGCGGGCTTGAAGGTGATATTGATACGTTCCTTGGGTGCTACCGAACCGTCTTTGGCCATGGTGTTACTCCTTTTGATGATTTTTTATTCGAGTACCGCTGCCAGATCGAAATGGCACAGCCGGCGGTGCGTGGCCTCCCTGCTTTCGCGCACGGCGTGGCTTTGTGGCAACAGGTCATAGCAGCGATACAAAAGCCTGCCGACGTGCAGGGCCAGTTCCGGCTCCCAGCGGTCCAGGCCCGCGCGCTGTAATTCGAGGTCCAGCTGTTCCAGTTGAATCCTGCCCAGGTCAGGCTTGCCCGCCCGTATGCACAACCTGGCCAGCGCCAGTCGCCAATGAAAGCGCGCGCGGTCACTGCACGCGCTCTGCAAACCCTGCTTGAGCAGGCCCACTGCTGCCTTGAGCCCCTCCTTGCGCAAGCTCGGCATGGCCGCCTGCAAGGCGGCTTCCCAGGGTTCGCTGCCGACATCGGCGACAGCGGTGAAAGGCTCGGGTTTGTGCAGGTGGCGAATCACGTGGAGCGTGATCCACTCACAGGTCGCGGGGGCCGCAAACGGCGTACCGTCGTCGAAGCGCAATTCAGGCAGGTTCGGCAAACGTTGCAATAACAGCGCGAAGCTCATTTCCAGCTCAGTCATTGCCTGGCTCGCGTGCAAGGCTTCAAGGCATTCCCAGACCATGCGCAGGCCATCAAACCAGAACAATGCGCCCGCCAGGCTGGCCTCGAGCTCAAGCAACAGCTCGGCGTGATGGCCATGACCGAGACGATCCTGGTAACGTTTGAGCTTGTCGGGAGCCAGCGGGCGCAGGGCCGTCACCCCCTCGCTGTTGGCATCGGGATAGTTGACGAGGCTCAGCCAGGCCAGGGTGCGCCCCAGACGCAAGGCCCGCAGGTCGGTGGCATTGTGGCGCAACCACCAGCTACATAACGTTCGGGCCTGTTCCTGTAAGGCGCGCAGCGCTTTGTGGGCATCCTTTTCGTTGTTGATGGGCGATTCAGGCTTGAACAGTTGCGTGCTCGCCTGCCTGAACTGGGCAATGACACCCGCGATGCCCGCCGGCTCCTCACCGCCCTGGGTGGCACGCGCCAGGCGCTCCGCCAGTTGACGCCGGCTCGGCAACAACAACGGGGCGTCGCTGCCCAGATGCTCGTTCAACAACTCATCAAGGCGCACGAGGTGTTCATGCAGCGCCCGGAACAACGGCAACTGGTCGACAAGAGACAGGTTGTGCGAGAAGAGCGAGTCGAGGCGCGCCACCAGCCAACCCAACGCGGCAGCGCGGGTGCGTGGCTTGGCGGGATGCACCTGTGCCCAGTGGTGCTCACAGAGATAAACCAGCAAGACGAGACCGGCCAGCAGCCCGGGAAATGAATCACGCTGGTGCAGCGCCCAGGTGAGCCATACAGCGACGCGCAGATCCTTGGATTGCTCACGCAGCACGCGCTCACTGAGCTCGCAGACCTGCTGCCAATCCGGCAGGCTCGCACCATGTATCGAGTGTGTCTTGGCGACCTCGGTTTCCACGGTTTCAAACTCACTCGAAAAACGCACGTCGTTGCCGGCGAAATTCCCCGGCGAACAAGGGATTCGTGCAAGTTCCTGGTAATAAGCGCAAAGCTTTTCTGAATGAACCATTTTTTGGCCGCACACAACTAATAAGGCTGAATAGGCAAACCAGATACCGTGAAATACGGATCAGAGTGCCGCTAACCCCGCGTTCAACACGCTACGAAGTGAACAAACCTTAGCCACCTTAAAAACAACCAGCAAGCCGCAGGGCGGGACTTAAGGAATTTCCTACAACGCCCTGAAATCGTGGCCTGCGCAGTGATTTGCGCACTTAATCAGCTGAAAAAATCCTTCATTTATCCGCAACCGCGCTTAATTATTGATTCACCACCGTGAGCAATTAGCTGCGCACTTATGTGCAACTTCAATTACTAAAAAAACCGCAAAAAACCCATATTTTCCTGCTGCACTAAATCCTCCCAACCGCATCGCCTTGTTTTCATTGAGTCACGCACTTTCAGGCACGCTTTTTGTTATAGGCATTTACCCGCCCGGCAACTTCGCTGTTCGGGTGTACCTACTCAACCAGACAAGGAAACCCGTCATGCCAACACCCGCGTACCTCTCCATCACCGGTGTCAAACAAGGCTTGATCACCGCAGGTACATTTACTCAGGACTCGGTAGGAAACATTTATCAGGAAGGCCATGAAGATCAGATCCTGGTGCAGGCGTTCGCGCATCAGGTGATCATCCCCCGGGATCCGCAATCGGGCCAGCCGACCGGCCAGCGTGTGCATAAACCGCTGATGGTGAGCAAGGTCTTCGACAAGTCCTCGCCCCTGCTATTCAGTGCACTGACCTCGGGGGAAGAAGTGTCGTGCCGGCTGGAATGGTTTCGTACCTCTTCGGCAGGCACCCAGGAGCACTACTTCACCGTTGAACTGGAAGGCGCGACGATTGTGGACATCCAGTCGCGCATGCCCAATTGCCAGGATCCGGACAACGCCCATTTCACCCACCTGGAGGACGTGTATTTCAGCTATCGCAAGATCGTCTGGACCCATGAAGTAGCCGGCACGTCCGGCTCGGATGACTGGCGCAGCCCTGTGGCCGGCTAACCGCGGCGCAGGCGGGAACGGTCCAGGGAAGGCACCGTTCCTGCCGGCACTACACCATCGCCAGCGGGTGCTTGCGCTTGGGCGCGCCGAACACGCGATCAATCGCGTCCAGGTCATGCTCGTCCAACACCAGCTTCACAGCGGCGGCGTTCTGCCGTATGTGTTCGGGAGTGACCGCCTTGGGGATGGCGATTACGCCGTCTTGACGCAAGACCCAGGCGAGAGCGACTTGCGCGGGAGTGGCCTCATGACGACGGGCAATCTCCTTGAGCGTCTGGCTGGCCAACAGCGCACCGCCCTGGGCAACAGGACAGTAAGCCATCAGTGGCAAATGGTGCTGTTGCCACCACGGCAACAGGTCGAATTCAATACCACGCTCTTCAATGTTGTAGAGCACCTGGTTGGTTGCACACACGGGGGATGCCAGCTCCTGCAGGTCTGCCACATCGAAATTGGAAACACCCCAACGGCCGATCTTGCCTGCTTCGCGCAAGCGCTCGAACGCCTCGACGGTTTCTTCAAGAGGGTACTGGCCGCGCCAGTGCAGCAGGTACAGATCGATGTAGTCGGTGCCCAGGCGCTGAAGGCTCGCTTCGCACGCACGGGGCACGCCGGTGCGGCTGGCATTGTGCGGATAGACTTTGCTCACCAAAAATACCTGGTCGCGCCTGCCCTGGATGGCCTCGCCGACGACCTTTTCCGCACCGCCTTCGCCATACATTTCAGCGGTATCGATCAGGGTCAGGCCCTCGTCGATGCCCAGTTGCAAGGCGCCCACTTCGGCGCGGTGCCGGTCCGGGTCTTCACCCATGCGCCAGGTGCCCTGGCCAATGACAGGGACGGGAACGCCGGCCAGATCGATAGTACGCATGACAACCTCCTGATGAGTTGGCGAATTAACAGTGTGGCATTGACCGGACAAAAGGGTTCAATCGCAGTATGGTTGGCCTTTGATCAATCGCCAGGAATCACTCGCAATGCTGTTTGTTGTCATGCTCGGGGGCAAGCACCCCAGGGCCCGGATCGAAGTACACGATGTGGCGTTTGCCGTGGCGGATACGCTGCAGGCCACCTACCCGCAATTGCGCGACGCCTGGTTTGGCAGCCCCAAGGGTGTGCACATCGATTCGTGGATGGCGGTGGAGGGTGTCGACGGCTGGCAGGTCCAATTCAGCCAATTGGCGCCGCACGGTGATGCGCCGCACTTGTATTTCATCAACCTCGGCGGCTATGAGGCCAACAGTTTTGGCGAGGCCCATCACTACCTGTTGCTGGTCGCGCGCGACAAACGCGAAGCCATGAGCAAGGGCAAGCAGCACCTGTTGCGCCACTGGTCCCAGGCCCACACCGACGCGGTCATGGATATCGACGATTGTCTGCCCATCGACCTGGTGGACGGCCGCTATATCCATCTGGTCAAGGGCCCGCACGCCCCCATCGTCCAGCAGAACGACTACATCGTTTTAGCCTGAAACCCGCAGGCCAGGCCGTTCTTCAGCCGGTCAGGCACGCCGGTGGAACTTTGCCGGGAAATAACCGCCTGAATCCGGTAGGCTCACCGTTTTTCACTTAAGGAGTTATTTTCCATGGCCAAAGCCACCGCCCGCCACATCCTCGTTTCCACTGAAGACAAGTGCAACGAACTCAAGGCCCAGATCGAAGGCGGCGCTGATTTCGCCGAAGTCGCCAAAGCCAACTCCAGCTGCCCGTCCAGCCGTCAAGGCGGTGACCTGGGTTCGTTCGGCCCAGGCCAGATGGTCAAGGAATTCGACAGCGTCGTCTTCAGCGCCCCGGTCAATACCGTACAAGGTCCGGTGAAAACCCAGTTCGGTTATCACCTGCTGGAAGTCACCAGCCGCCAGGACTGATCGGTCCGTGCTGATGCTGTAAACAACGGCCCGCCATTTGGTGGGCCGTTGTGCATGTGATGACTGACGACGCTTAAGCCGTTAACGTACCGCTCTCCCTTTATGTTCATCCGCGCTCAAGGCTGATAATGCGATTGGCTTTTCCAAAACTGTTCAGCATCACCCTGGTCCTGTTCATGACAGGCACCGCCGTGATCGCGGCGCCACAAACGTCCCTCACGGTGTACGGCGAGCCGGCCAAATATCTCGACGGCTTCAGCCATTTCGACTATGCCAACCCGGATGCGCCCAAGGGCGGGACCCTGCGCCGCTCGGCCATCGAGATCGGGCGCTTCGACCATGTGTTGCCGTATATCGACAAAGGCATCGGCGTTTCCCAGGTTGACGGCTGGCTGTACTCACCACTGGCCCAGCGCTCACTGGATGAGCCCTACACGGTCTACGGCCTGGTGGCCGAAAAAATGGAGCGCGCCGACGACGGTCTGTCGCTGCGTTTCTACCTCAACCCCAAGGCGCGTTTTGCCGATGGCACACCGATCAGCGCCGAAGACGTGCGTTACAGCTTCGATTTATTGATGACCCAAGGCAGCCTGCGTTTTCGCACGCTGTTTGCCGACGTCAAGCATGTCGAAGTCGAAGGCGAGCGCCAGGTACGTTTCGACTTTGCCAGCAATGAAAACCGCACCCTGCCCCTGGATATCGCCACCCTGCCGGTGTTTCCCGAGCATTGGTGGAAGACCCGCGACTTCGCCAATGGCGGCGGCTATGAAGCGCCCCTGGGCAGTGGCCCGTACAAGGTCAGCAAGATCGACTCCGGCAGCACCATCACCTTTACCCGCGATCCCGATTGGTGGGGCAAGGACCTGCCGGTCAGCCGTGGCCTGTACAACTTCGATCACCTGAGCCTGGAGTATTTCGGCGACACCGAAGTGGCGCGCCAGGTGCTGCGCGGCGGCGCCTACGATTTCAACCGAGAGTTTTCCGCCACCGGCTACTCCATCGGCTACAACGGCCCGGCCCTGGATGATGGCCGCCTGCAGCGTGCGCACCTGGCCAAGGAGATGCCGCAACCGGCCCAGGGCTATGTGTTCAATGTGCAAAAGCCGATGTTCAAGGACCGCCGCGTACGCCAGGCCCTGGCAATGCTATGGGATTTCGAATGGGCCAACCGGCAGATGATGCGCAACCTGTACATCCGCCAGCAGAGCTTTTTCTCCAATAGCCCGCTTGCCGCTAACCAGTTACCCAGCCGGGAAGAACTGGCGATCCTTGAACCCCTGCGCGGGCAGATTCCCGACGAAGTGTTTACCCAGGTGTTCAAGGCGCCTGTCACCGATGGCAGCGGCGTGATCCGCGACAAACAGCTGCAGGCCCTGGCCCTGCTGGAGCAGGCAGGCTGGAAGCCAGACGGCGACAGGCTGGTCAATGCCAAGGGCGAGCCGCTGGAATTTACCTTCCTCAATGCCCAGGCGGGTGTGGAACGTCTGCTGCTGCCGTACAAGCGCAACCTGGCGCAAATCGGTATTACCTTGAATATCCGCCGCATCGACTCCTCCCAATACGTCAACCGCCTGATGGCACGGGATTACGACATGATTGTCACCGGCTTTCCGGTCACGGCCTCGCCGGGCATGGAGCTGTACAACTTCTTCGGTTCCGCCGCCGCGTTCGATCCGGGCGCCAACAACTACATGGTGCTGCAGGACCCGGCCGTCGACAGCCTGGTCAAAGGCCTGGTCAAGGCCGACACCCAGGCGCAGATGCTCACCTACGCCCATGCGCTGGACCGGGTGCTGCAATGGAACTACCTGTGGATTCCCAACTACTACCCGCCCGGCACCTCTGCCGCATGGTGGAACCGCTTCGGCCGCCCGGCCATCGAGGCGAAAAACGATGAAGCCCTGGAAACCTGGTGGGAAGTCAGCCCAACGCCGCTGACAAACGAGCAGATGCGCGCCAAGCTGGAAAAACGCGGGGGCGCGCGCTGATGTTTGCCTATATCGTGCGGCGCCTGCTGCTGATCATCCCGACCCTGGTGATCATCCTGCTGGTGAATTTCGTGATCGTGCAGGCCGCGCCGGGCGGGCCGGTCGAACAAGCCATTGCCCACCTGCAAGGCATCGGCGGGGGCGGTGTCGCAGGCGCTGCCGGGGAAGGCATCAGCGGCTCGCGAGCCAGCCGCGGCCTGGACCCGAAGCTGATCAAGGACATCGAAAGGCAGTACGGCTTCGACAAGCCTGCGCCGGAACGTCTGTGGCTGATGCTCAAGAGCTACGCCCGACTGGATTTCGGCAACAGCTTCTTTCGCGGCGCAACGGTGATCGACCTGATCCTGGAAAAGATGCCCGTGACTATTTCCCTCGGCCTGTGGGCCACCTTGATTACTTACCTGGTGTCGATCCCCCTGGGGATACGCAAGGCGGTGCGCCATGGCAGCAGCTTTGATGTATGGAGCAGCACCGCCATCGTGATCGGCTATGCCATGCCGGCGTTCCTGTTCGCGATGTTCCTGATCGTGGTGTTTGCCGGCGGCACTTCGCTGAACTGGTTCCCGGTGCGCGGCCTGGTGTCGGAGAATTTCGAAGAACTGAGCACCGTGGGCAAGATCGCCGACTATTTCTGGCACCTGGTATTGCCGGTCACGGCGCTGGTGATCGGCGGGTTCGCCACCCTGACCATCCTCACCAAGAACTCGTTCCTCAACGAAATCACCCGGCAGTACGTGGTGACCGCGCGCGCCAAGGGTTTGAGCGAACGTCGCGTGCTCTACGGCCATGTGTTTCGCAACGCAATGCTGTTGGTGATTTCCGGGATTCCCCAGGCGTTCATCAGCGTGTTCTTCGCCGGCTCGCTGCTGATCGAGGTGATCTTTTCCCTCGATGGCCTGGGCCGCATGAGCTATGAGGCAGCGGTGTCGCGGGATTACCCGGTGGTGTTTGGTTCGCTGTTTATCTTTACCCTGTTCGGCCTCTTGATAAAACTCATCGGCGACCTCTGCTACACCCTGGTGGACCCGCGTATCGACTTCGCCGCGAGGAACGCCTGATGCTCAATCTGTCTCCCGTGGCGCGCCGGCGTTTCGAGCGATTCAAGAGGAACCGTCGCGGCTGGTGGTCGCTGTGGCTATTCATCGGCCTGTTCATTCTGACGCTGGGCGGCGAGTTGATCGCCAATGACAAGCCCCTGGTGCTCAGCTTCAAGAACGAGCTGTATTTCCCCGTGTTCAAGCGCTACACCGAGCAGCAGTTCGGCGGCCAATTGCCGTTCCAGGCCGACTACCGCAGTGACTACGTGCAAAAGCTGATAAAGCAGGACGGCGGCTGGATGCTGTTCCCCCCCATCCCCTTCAGCGACGACACCCCCAACTACGAATTGGCCCGTCCTGCCCCCAGCCCGCCGTCGACGGTGAACTGGCTGGGCACCGATGACCAGTCGCGGGATGTGCTGGCGCGGGTCATCTTCGGCGCGCGCGTGTCGATCCTGTTTGCCCTGGCGTTGACCGCGATCAGCGCAGCCATCGGCATCGCCGCCGGCGCGTTGCAGGGTTACTACGGCGGCTGGGTGGACTTGCTCGGCCAACGCATCCTGGAAGTGTGGTCGGGCCTGCCGGTGCTGTACCTGCTGATTATCCTGTCGGGGTTCGTCGAGCCGAATTTCTGGTGGCTGCTGGGGATCATGGCGCTGTTTTCCTGGCTGGCCCTGGTGGACGTGGTGCGCGCCGAGTTCCTGCGCGGGCGCAACCTGGAATACGTCAAGGCCGCACGCGCCCTGGGCCTGGGCGACGGCAAGATCATCGCCCGGCATATCCTGCCCAATGCCATGACCGCGACCTTGAGCTACCTGCCATTCATCCTGACCGGGGCGATTTCGACCTTGAGCGCCCTGGACTTCCTCGGCTTCGGCATGCCGGCCGGCAGTGCTTCGCTGGGGGAGTTGATCGCCCAGGGCAAGCAGAACCTGCAAGCGCCGTGGCTGGGCCTGACGGCATTTTTCACCCTGGCGCTGATCCTGTCGCTGCTGGTATTTATCGGCGAGGCGTTGCGTGATGCCTTCGACCCTCGCTCATGAGTGATCGCGTATGAACCTGATTGAAATCCGTGACCTGAGCGTGGCGTTCGGCGACCAGACCGTAGTGCGCAAGGTGAGCCTGGACGTACGCCCAGGCGAATGCCTGGCGTTGGTGGGCGAGTCGGGCTCGGGCAAATCCGTGACCGCCCATTCGATCCTGCAATTGCTGCCCGAAGCAGGCTCGCACAGCACAGGCTCGGTGAAGTACCGCGGCCAGGAGCTGATGGGCGCTTCACCTGCGGCCCTGCAAAAGCTGCGCGGCAACCGCATTGCCATGATCTTCCAGGAGCCGATGACCTCGCTGAACCCGCTGCACACGGTCGAAAAGCAGATCGGCGAGACCCTGCTGCTGCACAAGGGCCTGGGCGGCAAGGCGGCGCAGGCGCGCATTCTCGAGCTGCTCGAGCTGGTGGGCATCCAGAAACCCCGGGAACGGCTCAAGGCGTATCCCAATCAACTCTCCGGCGGCCAGCGCCAGCGGGTGATGATCGCCATGGCCCTGGCCTGCGAGCCGGAACTGCTGATTGCCGACGAACCCACCACCGCGCTGGACGTGACCGTGCAGCGCAAGATCCTGCTGTTGCTCAAGTCCCTGCAGCAACGCCTGGGCATGTCACTGCTGCTGATCAGCCATGACCTCAACCTGGTGCGCAGCATTGCCCAGCGGGTGTGCGTGATGCGCGCCGGGGAGATCGTCGAGCAGGCCGATTGCCAGACGCTGTTCACGTCGCCTCAACATCCTTACAGCCGCCTGCTGCTGGACGCCGAACCGTCCGGCGATGTGTTGTGCAGTGATGAGCGCGAGACGGTCTTGCAGGTCGATGACCTGACCGTGCAGTTTCGCCTCGGCGGCGGATTGTTTCGGCCCAGGACCTACCTGCGCGCGGTGGACGGCATCAGCCTGAGCGTGCAACGGGGCAAGACCCTGGGGATTGTCGGCGAGTCCGGCTCGGGCAAGTCCACACTCGGCCAGGCGATTCTGCGCTTGCTGGACTCCAGCGGCAGCATCCGCTTCCAGGGCCAGGCCCTTGACCCGCTCAACCATCAGCAGATGCGGCCGTGGCGCAAGCAGATGCAGGTAGTGTTCCAGGACCCCTATGGCAGCCTCAGCCCGCGCATGTCGGTGCAGCAGATCATCAGCGAAGGCCTGGAAGTGCATGCCCCGTGCAGCCTCGACGCGCGCGAAGCGCAGGTGATTCAGGTGCTCAGGGATGTGGGCCTGGACCCCGCCAGCCGCCATCGCTACCCCCATGAGTTTTCCGGCGGCCAGCGGCAACGTATCGCCATTGCGCGTGCGCTGGTGCTCAAGCCGGCGCTGATGCTGCTGGATGAACCCACCTCGGCGCTGGACCGTACGGTGCAAAAACAAGTGGTGGCCTTGCTGCGCGAACTGCAGGAGAAATACGGCCTGACTTACCTGTTCATCAGCCATGACCTGGCGGTGGTGCGTGCGATGGCCCACGATATGATCGTGGTCAAGGACGGCAAGGTGGTGGAGCGCGGTGCCAGTCATGATGTCTTTGAGTCGCCGCAACACCCCTACACCAAAGAATTGCTGGCCGCAGCCCACATCCCCCTGTAGGAGCGAGCTTGCTCGCGAAGAAATTGAATGCTCGAGATTCCTCCAGGAGCGCCGCATCATCGTTGACGACCTTCGCGAGCAAGCTCGCTCCTACAGGATCCCGTACCCATGAGTACCAGCCTCAAGGATTACCAACAGGTTCGTGGCCTGGCCATCCAGTCGCTGTTCGAGATCATCGAGCAGTCCAGCGAAGGCACGGTGATTGTCGACCGCGACGCGAATATCGTCTGGATGAACGAACGCTACGCCAGGCGTTTCGGCCTGCAGAGCGCCGAGCAGGCCATCGGCCAACCCTGCGAGCAGGTGATCTCCAATAGCCTGCTGCGCCAGGTGGTGCGCAATGACCGGCCGATCCTGCTGGATATCCAGGACACACCCAAGGGCCCGCTGGTGGTGATGCGCCTGCCGATCCACGACGAAGCCGGCGCGGTGATCGGTGCGATCGGGTTTGCGTTGTTCGATGAGCTGCGCAACCTGTCGCCGCTGATCGAGCGCTACCTGAGCCTGCAGCAGGAGCTGGCGTCCACCCGTTCGCTGTTGCGCTCGCGGCAAAGCAAATACAACTTCGCGCACTTTATCGGCACCAGCGCCGCCAGCCTTGACGTCAAGCGCCGCGCGCGGCGCAGTGCGAGCGCCGAGTCGCCGGTGCTGCTGCTGGGCGAAACCGGCACCGGCAAGGAACTGCTCGCCCAGGCCATCCACGGCGCGTCGCCTCGCGCCCATAAAGCGTTCGTCAGCATCAACAGCGCGGCGATTCCCCATGACCTGCTCGAAGCCGAGTTTTTCGGCACCGCGCCGGGTGCGTTTACCGGCGCCGACCGCAAGGGCCGGCCGGGCAAGTTCCAGATCGCCCAGGGTGGCACGCTGTTTCTGGATGAGATCGGCGATATGCCGATGCCCCTGCAAAGCAAGTTATTGCGGGTGCTGCAGGAAAAGGAATTCGAACCGGTGGGCTCCAACGAGATGTTGCACAGCGATGTGCGGGTGATTGCCGCCACCTCCATGGACCTGGAGGCGGCGATCAAACGTGGCGAATTCCGCGCAGACCTGTATTACCGCCTCAATGTCCTGCCGATCCAGGTGCCGCCGTTGCGTGAACGGCTGGAGGACATCCCCGCGCTGAGCGAGGCGATTCTGGAAGAACTGCGCAGCCGCCACGAGTTGAGCCCTGAAGCGCTGACACTGTTGGCCCGGCACGCCTGGCCGGGCAATATCCGCGAGCTGCGCAATGTGCTCGAGCGGGCGGCGTTGTTGAGTGATGACCTGGTGTTGAGCGCCGGCGAGATTCGTGCGGCGATTGGTACGTTCAGCCCGGTGGCACACGGTGCGGTGGCCATGGTTGAGGGTGAGACGTTTGCGGCGGCGCGGGCGCGGTTCGATCGACAGTTGATCGGTGAGGCCTTGCAGGCGTGCGCGGGGAATGTGGTGGAGGCCGCCAAGCGGCTGGGGCTGGGGCGGTCGACGCTGTACAAGAAAATGATCGCCCTTGGGCTAACTCAGTCTCCATAGAGAGACACTGCTCTCAATATAAAGACAGTCCAATGTGGGAGGGGGCTTGCCCCCGATAGCAGTCTGTCAGCTTGAGCATATGCACCTGATACACAGCCATCGGGGGCAAGCCCCCTCCCACAGTTGAACAGTGTTTGTCTCTATATTGAGACAGTAACTGACAAAAAACCAATAAATTACCTTGTATTTCAACACGTTAAATACTTGGCACACATCTCGCTATACCTCCCCCAAAGCCCACCCCACAACAATAACAATCCGATGGAGACACACCATGAGTGTGATCATTGCCCTGGCAGCCCTGGCGCTGCTGATGCTGGCTGCCTACCGTGGCTACAGCGTCATCCTGTTTGCCCCAATCGCTGCCCTCGGCGCGGTGCTGCTCACCGACCCGTCCGCTGTCGCCCCGGCCTTTACCGGGGTGTTCATGGAAAAGATGGTCGGCTTTATCAAGCTGTATTTCCCGGTGTTCCTGCTCGGCGCGGTATTCGGCAAGCTGATCGAGCTGTCGGGCTTTTCGCGCTCGATTGTCGCCGCCGCCATTCGTGTGCTCGGTACGCGCCAGGCGATGCTGGTGATCGTGCTGGTCTGCGCCCTGCTCACCTACGGCGGTGTGTCGCTGTTCGTGGTGGTATTCGCGGTGTACCCGTTTGCGGCGGAGATGTTCCGCCAGAGCAATATCCCCAAGCGCCTGATCCCGGCCACCATCGCCCTCGGTGCGTTTTCGTTCACCATGGACGCCCTGCCCGGCACGCCGCAGATCCAGAACATCATCCCCAGCACCTTCTTCAACACCACCGCCTGGGCGGCGCCGTGGCTGGGGCTGATCGGCACGATCTTCGTGTTCTGCGCCGGCATGCTGTACCTGGCACGCCAGCGCAACAAGGCCCAGCGCGCAGGTGAAGGCTATGGCACCGAGCTGCGCAATGAACCGGAAACCGCCGAAAACCTGACCCTGCCCAACCCCTGGGTCGCGCTGTCGCCGCTGATTCTGGTGGGAGTGATGAACCTGCTGTTCACCCACTGGATCCCGCAGTGGTACGGCAAGACCCACAGCCTCAGCCTGCCCGGCATGAGCACCCCGGTGACCACCGACATCGCCAAGCTCACGGCGATCTGGGCAGTGCAGGCCGCGTTGCTGGTGGGGATTATCGTGGTGCTGGTGTTCGGCTTCTCGGCGATCAAGAGCAAGCTGGCCGAAGGCAGTAAAAGTGCGGTCAGCGGCGCGCTGCTCGCCGCCATGAACACCGCCTCGGAATACGGCTTTGGTGCGGTGATTGCGTCGTTGCCGGGCTTTCTGGTTCTGGCGGACTGGCTCAAGGGCATTCCCAACCCGCTGGTCAACGAAGCCATTACCGTGACCTTGCTGGCGGGCATCACCGGCTCCGCGTCCGGCGGCATGAGCATCGCCCAGGCGGCCATGTCCGAGAGCTTTATTTCAGCGGCCCATGCGGCCAATATCCCCCTTGAAGTGCTGCACCGGGTCGCGGCCATGGCCAGCGGCGGCATGGACACCCTGCCCCACAACGGCGCGGTGATCACGCTGCTGGCGGTGACCGGGCTGACTCACCGCGAAGCCTACAAGGACATTTTCGGCATCACGATCATCAAGACCCTCGCGGTGTTCGTGGTGATCGGTACTTTCTACGCCACCGGCATTGTGTGAGGTTTTCATGACGACATTGAACGGCAAGACGGCACTGGTCACCGGCTCCACCAGCGGCATCGGCCTGGGCATTGCCCTGAGCCTGGCCAAAGCCGGCGCCAACCTGATCCTCAACGGCTTCGGCGACGCCAGCGCGGTGATCGCCCAGGTGCAGGCGTTTGGCGGCAAGGTCGGGCATCACCCGGCGGATGTCAGCGACCCGGCGCAGATCGCCGAGATGTTCGCCTATGCCGAGCGCGAGTTCGGCGGCGTCGACATTCTGGTCAATAACGCCGGCATCCAGCACGTGGCGGCGGTGGAAGACTTTCCGGTGGAGCGCTGGGACGCGATCATCGCCATCAACCTGTCATCGGTGTTCCACGCCACCCGCCTGAGCCTGCCGGGCATGAAGGCCAGGGGCTGGGGACGCATCGTCAACATTGCCTCGGTGCATGGCCAGGTAGGTTCGGTGGGCAAGGCGGCCTATGTGGCGGCCAAGCACGGGGTTATCGGCCTGACTAAAGTCGTCGGCCTGGAAACCGCCACCAGCAACGTCACGTGCAATGCCATCTGCCCAGGCTGGGTGCTGACCCCGCTGGTGCAGAAGCAGATTGATGATCGCGTGGCCACTGGGGTGCAGCCGCAGCAGGCGCAGCAGGATCTGCTGGCGGAGAAGCAGCCGTCGCTGGCGTTTGTGACGCCGTCGCAGTTGGGCGAGTTGGTGCTGTTTTTATGCAGCGAAGCCGGCGCCCAGGTGCGGGGTGCGGCGTGGAATATCGATGGCGGCTGGCTGGCCCAATAACCCCAGACAGTGGAGATTAATGTGGGAGGGGGCTTGCCCCCGATGGCAGTGGATCAGTATCACATGTGCCAGCTGAACCACCGCCATCGGGGGCAAGCCCCCTCCCACACTGGAACTCCATTGTTTGGAAGAACGTGCATAAGAACAAGAGATCTCGCTATGTCCGACATCCTTTGGCAACCCTCCCCCGAACGCATCGCCACCACGCGCATGGACCAGTTCCGACGTTTCATCAATGCTCGCCACGACGTGCAGCTCAGCGACTACCCCGCCCTGCACCAATGGAGCATCGACCAGCGCGCGAACTTCTGGCAGGCCATCGTGGCGTTCTTTGACGTGCACTTTCGCAGCCCACCCAGCGCCACGCTGATCGAAGGGAGCGAAATGCCCAGCGCCCAGTGGTTTCCCGGCGCGACGTTGAACTTTGCAGAGCACTTGCTGCGCCGTCGCGACGACCACCCTGCCGTGGTTGCCATCAGCGAAGACGGCCAGCGCGAACAACTGACCTACGCCGAGTTGGCCGCCCACGTAGCCGGCCTGCAAAACAGCCTGCGCGCGGCCGGGGTCGGCCTCGGTGACCGGGTGGCCGCGTGCATGCCCAACACCTGGCAAACCCTGGTCGGCATGCTCGCCACCACCAGCCTCGGGGCGATCTGGTCGTGCTCCTCGCCGGATTTCGGTACTCAGGGTGTCATCGACCGATTCGGCCAGATCGAACCCAAGGTGCTGATCACCTGCGCCGGTTATCGCTATGCCGGCAAGACCCTCGACCAGAGCGCCAAACTCAATGAAATCCTCGCGCGGCTGCCGTCCGTGGAGCAACTGATCATCGTGCCCTACGCCCGCCCGCAGGCGCAGGTCGGCGACTACCTCACCCAGGCCCGGGTCAGGCTGTGGGACGACGTTTACCAGGCCGGCGGCGAGCCTGAATTTGTCGCGGTGCCGTTCGATCATCCGCTGTATATCCTCTATTCCAGCGGCACCACCGGCGTGCCCAAGTGCATCATTCACGGCACCGGCGGCGTGTTGCTCACCCACCTCAAGGAACACGGCCTGCACGCCGACCTGTCCCGTGAGGACTGCCTGTTCTACTACACCACCTGCGGCTGGATGATGTGGAACTGGCTGGTGTCCGTGCTGGCGATTGGCGCTACGGCGGTGCTGTATGACGGCTCGCCGTTCCATCCCGGCCCCGAGCGTTTGATCGACCTGATCGATGCGGAAAACATCAGTGTGTTCGGCACCAGCCCCAAGTTCCTGGTCACCCTGGAGAAAGCCGGGTTGCAGCCACGCCTGAGTCACCACCTGAGCAGCCTCAAGGGCTTGATTTCCACCGGTTCACCGTTGTCGCCCCAGAGTTACGACTATGTGTACCGCGAGATCAAGGGCGAGCTGTGCCTGTCGTCCATGTCCGGCGGCACCGATATCGTCTCCTGCTTCGTGATCGGCAACCCGGTGCTGCCGGTGCGCCGTGGCGAAATGCAGTGCAAGAGCCTGGGGATGGCCATCGAAGTGTGGGACGACCAGGGCCGGCCGCTGCTCGGCGAAAAAGGCGAACTGGTGTGTACCCGGCACTTTCCGGCCATGCCCATCGGGCTGTGGAACGATCCACAGCAGCACAAACTGCGGGCGTCGTATTTCAGCCAGTTCCCCGGCGTGTGGGCCCAGGGCGACTATGCCGAACAGCGTCCCAATGGCAGCCTGCTGATCCACGGCCGCTCCGACGCGGTGCTCAACCCTGGCGGCGTGCGCATCGGCACCGCCGAGATTTATCGCCAGGTGGAAAAAGTCCCCCAGGTGCTGGAAAGCCTCGCCATCGGCCAGCGCTGGCAGGACGATGTGCGCGTGGTGCTGTTTGTGCGCCTTGACCACGGTGTGCAACTGGATGAGGCGCTGGAGCAGCAGATTCGCCAGGTGATCCGTGCCAATACCACGCCGCGCCATGTGCCGGCGAAGATCCTCGCGGTCACGGATATCCCGCGCACCATCAGCGGCAAGATCGTCGAACTGGCGGTGCGCAACCTCGTGCATGGTGAGCCGGTGAAAAACACCGATGCGCTGGCCAATCCCCAGGCGCTCGAGCAATTTCGCGACCGCCCTGAGCTGGCTGGATAGATGAAAGGTTTCAGCGCTGACGCGGCGTTTTTGAAAAAATCCAAAAATGCATGCTATTTTCCGAGGTAGCCACCCGTGGTTCTCTCTAGGGATAATAGGTGTTGTCTTTTTTCAAAGCGTCAAGCGCAGGGCTTTTTCATGAATGGAACATCCACCGGTAGCGAGGCCGCTGCACTGATCGAGCGGCTGGACTGGGCGCAAAGCCCCCTCGGTGAGGCCAGTGGCTGGCCGCAAAGTCTGCGCACCGCCGTGGATATCGTGGTGCATTCGCCCATGCCGATGCTGCTGCTCTGGGGCGAGCAACTCATCCAGCTCTACAACGATGGCTTCGCCCTGCTGGCCGGCAACAAGCACCCCGACGCCCTCGGCCAGCCGGTACACACTACCTGGCCGGAACTGCAGGGCTTTGCCGCGCCGATCTACGACGCGGTGCTCGGTGGCCAGGTGCGGACCTTCAGCGAGCAATGTTTCGTGCTGCAGCGCAACCAGCGCGACACTGAAATCTGGCTCGACCTGACCTACAGCCCGGTGCGCGACGAAAGCGGCCGCGTGGCCGGCATCCTGGTCACCGCCATCGAAACCAACGAGCGGCGCAGCAAAACCCTCGAATTGCAGCAGCGTTCCGAAGACAGCCTCAAGGCCCAGCACAGCACCGAGCAGCGCCTGCAACTGGCACTGGCGGCGACCGACGCGGTGGGCACCTGGGACTGGGACATCGGCGAAGATCGCTTTATCGCCGACGCGCATTTCGCTCACTTGCATGGCGTCGACCCGAATGACGCCGGCCTGTTGCCCATCAGCGCCTACCTGCTCGGCGTGCACCCCGAAGACCGTGGCACGGTCACGCGCAGCATCAAGCACTGCATCACCCACGGCACCGAATACGCCGAGGAATACCGCCTGCAGCAAGCCGACGGCCAGGTGCGCTGGGTGTTTGCCCGGGGCCGCTGCTACAAGGACCCGCACGGACGGCCGGCGCGGTTCCTTGGCGCCGCGCTCGACCTCACCGAGCGCAAGCACACCGAACAGGCGCTGCGTCAAAGCCAGACCGAGCTGCAACTGATCATCAACGCCATGCCGGTGTTGATCGGCTACGTCGACCACGAGCAGCGCTTTCGCCTGAACAACAGTGCCTACCTCGACTGGTACGGGCAAACGCCGCAAGAGCTGTACGGCAAGACCATCCGCGAAGTCATCGGCGACGACGTCTACGCCGGACGCGCCGACAAGATCGCCGCCGCGCTCAACGGCAAGGCGTGCAGTTTCATGACCGTCACGCCGCACCGCGACGGGCGCGCGCGCCATGCCTTGATGAAGTACCTGCCGCGCTTCAGCAACGACGGCTCGGTGAACGGTTTCTACATCTTTGTGATCGACGAGACCGAACGCAAGCTCACCGAAGAAGCCCTGCGCCATCTCAACGAGAACCTCGAAGAACGCGTGGCCCAGCGCACCCAGGCACTGGCCGAGGCCAACCAGCGCCTGCAGAATGAAATGTTCGAACGCGAACGGGCCGAAGACGCCTTGCGCCACGCGCAGAAAATGGAAGCGGTGGGCCAGCTCACGGGCGGTATCGCCCACGACTTCAACAATATGCTCACCGGTATCATCGGCAGCCTCGACCTGATGCAACGCTACATTGCCGACGGCCGCAGTGAGGACATCGGCCGCTTTGCCGATGCCGCCGTGACGTCCGCCCACCGCGCCGCCGCCCTTACCCACCGGCTGCTGGCATTCTCGCGGCGCCAATCGCTGGACCGGCGCCCCACCGATCCCAACCAGTTGGTGGCGTCCCTGGAGGATCTCTTTCGCCGCACCAAGGGCGCGCATATCACCCTCAACGTGCAGCTTGGCAAAGACATATGGCCGGTGAACACCGACGCCAGCCAACTGGAAAACGCCCTGCTCAACCTGGTGATCAACGCCCGCGACGCCATGCCCGACGGCGGCGAACTGCTGATCGAAACCGCCAACAGCTATCTGGACGGCACGGATATCACCACCCTGGAGCCGGTCAAGGCCGGCGACTACGTGATGCTCGGCGTGCGCGACAACGGCAGCGGCATGGCGCCGAAAATCCTGGCCAAGGCCTTCGACCCGTTCTTCACCACCAAGCCCATCGGCCAAGGCACGGGCCTGGGCTTGTCGATGATCTACGGCTTCGCCCAGCAGTCCGGGGGCCATGTAACCATCCAGAGCGAGCCGGGCCAGGGCACGTGCGTGCGCCTGTACCTGCCGCGCCTGCATGGCACCGCGCTGGAAAGCAGCCTGCCCGCCAGCCTGGGCGAAGCCCCGGTGGCCCTGGCCGGAGAAGCCGTGGTGGTGGTCGAGGACGACCCGGCGGTGCGCATGCTGGTGGTCAACGTACTCGACGAACTGGGCTATACCGCTCACCAGGCGGCGGATGCCCGGGCCGCGCTGCCGCTGCTGGAGTCGGACTTGCGCGTGGATTTGCTGGTGACCGACGTCGGCCTGCCGGGCATGAACGGCAGGCAACTGGCGGAAATCGCCCGCCAACATCGCCCGGGCCTGCGCGTGCTGTTTATGACCGGTTATGCGGAGAAAGCCGCTGAACGCCAGGGCTTCCTGGAGGACGGCATGGACATGGTCGCCAAGCCATTTTCCATGGACCTGCTGGCCACCAAAATCCGCAGCATGATCGGCGTCGAGGCCTGAGTTCAGGCATAATCGCGCGCCGTCGAAGACCTGGTAGAGATCAATGAAAGCCCAAGCCCGTCATATCCTGGTGAAGACCAGCGAAGAAGCCGAACAGCTCAAGCAGCGCATTGCCAAGGGCGAAGCGTTTGACGTGCTCGCCAAGAAATACTCCACCTGCCCGTCGGGCAAGCGTGGCGGTGATCTGGGAGAGGTGCGGCCCGGGCAGATGGTGGGGGCGATCGATGCGGTGATCTTCAAGAAGCCGGTGAAGGTGGTGCATGGGCCGATCAAGAGCAAGTTTGGCTATCATCTGGTGCAGGTGTTTTATCGGGATTGATGGGGTTGGCTTTACACCGCTATCGGGGGCAAGCCCCCTCCCACATTGGGCTGCATTCTTGCAGTTAAAACGCGGTTAACTGTGGGAGGGGGCTTGCCCCCGATCCGCCACAGGCGGCCATTCACCTCGGTATCAGCGCCCCCGGCACCTGAATCACCCGACTCGCCAGCCGATGCCCCGCCAACGCCGCCGCTTGCGGCGAGCCGCCCTTGAGCCGCCCGGCCAGGTACGCCGCACTGAACGAATCCCCCGCCGCCGTGGTGTCCACCACCTTCTCCACCTTCAATGCCGGCACGGCAAAACGCTCCCCCGCGCAACGAATCAAACATGCATCCGCCCCGCGCTTGAGCACCACCTCGGCAATCGCTGGATAGGCCGCAAACACCTGCTCGCTGTCCTCATAGCCAAACAGCGCGCGCTCGTCATCCTCGGTCAACAAGGCGATATCCACTTCGGCCGACACCTTGCGATAAGCCTCACGCGCCGCGTCCACATCGGCCCATAGCCGTGGCCGGTAGTTGTTATCGAACACCACCTTGCCGCCCCGGCGGCGGGTTTGCACCAGGGTGTCCAGCAAGCGTGCGCGCCCAACCTCACCCAGCACCGCCAGGGTGATGCCGCTGAAATACACCAGGTCATACTCCGGCAACGCCGCCAGGATCGGCTCGGCCGCAGGCGTGGTGAAGCAATCGCGCACGGCCGCTTCGTTGCGCCAGTAGAGAAACTTGCGCTCGCCATTGGCATCGGTCTGGATGCAATACAAGCCCGGCAGGCGTCCGGGCAGGCGCTGGACCATGCCCAGGCCAATGCCCTCGGCTTGCCACTGCGCGCACATTGAGTCGCTGAAGCTGTCGTCGCCCAGGGCGGTGACATAGTCGACGCTGCCGACATCCCCCAGTTCGCGGCGCAGGTACACGGCGGTGTTCAGGGTATCGCCGCCGAAGCTCTGGTGCAGGCTGCCATCGGCGCGGTGTTGCAGTTCGATCATGCATTCGCCGATGAGGGCGATGCGCGGTTTGGTGGTCATGGCTGATTTCTCGGTGGGGCTGATGGCCTCATCGGGGGCAAGCCTCCTCCCACATTTGGAATGCATTCCCTGTGGGAGGGGGCTTGCCCCCGATAGTCGCGACTCGGTCTAGAAGCAGGTACGCAGGGTCTCGATCACCCGCAGCTGCTCATCCACCAGGCAACCCACCTGCCACTTGTCGAACGTCAGGCAGGGATGGGAAGTACCCAGCGAAATGATGTCACCAATGCGCAGTTCAACCCCCGGCGCCACGGTCATGAACGCATGCTGGTCCATCACGGCGGTCACCTGGCACGCACTCACATCATCGCCCTCGGCCGGCACGATGCCAGCCTTGTAGCGCTTGAGCGGCACCGGCAGACCGGCGTCGTAGGCCACGTCGCGCTTGCCCAGGGCGATCACCGCAAAGCCGGGTTCGGGCAACGATTGCACATGGGCCCAGACTTCCAGCGCCGGGCGCAGGCCTTCGTCGAGGTCGCTGCGACGGTCCAGCACACAGCATTGCGCTTGCTTGTAGATGCCATGGTCGTGGGCCACGTAGCTGCCTGGGCGCAGCACGCTGAGGAAGCGCCCGGCGGCATTCTGTTGCTCGAAGGATTCGGCGATCAGGTCATACCAGGCCGAACCCGACGCGGTGACGATTGGCTTGGGCAAATCAAAGTAGCCGTTGTCTTGCAGGTCCACCGCCAGGCGCACCAGGCTGGCAGCGAAGTCACGGATGCCACTGATGGCGTGCTCGCCGTGGATCACGCCTTCGTAGCCTTCGATACCGGTCAGCGCCAACGCAGGTTGAGCCTTGATCGCCTTGGCCAATTCGCGCACTTCCTGCTCGCTGCGGCAGCCGCACCGGCCACCGACCACGCCGTACTCGATCATCACGTTCAGGCGCAGGCCACGGGCGGCGAAGAACAGGCCCAGGTCCGCGACGTTGTCCGGGTGATCGACCATGCAATGAAAGTCGAAATCCTGATCGGCCAGCAGGTCGGCAATCAACGCCATGTTCGGCGCGCCCACCAACTGATTGGCCATCAGCACACGGCGCACGCCACCGGCATAGGCGGCGCGGGTCTGCACGGCGTTGGCCAGGGTGATGCCCCAGGCTCCGGCAGTGATCTGACGCTGGAACAGGGCGGGCATCATGCTGGTCTTGCCGTGGGGCGCCAACTGCGCGCCGCTGTTGCTGACAAAGTCCTGCATCCAGCGAATGTTGTGCTCCAGGGCTTCGCGGTGCAGCACCAGGGCCGGCAGGCTCACGTCGCGGACCAGATGGGCGCCAATGGCGGCGGCGCCTTTTTCAACGGCATTGAAGGCAGACATGGGAAATTCCTATTCGGTGATGCGCCGGGCCAGGCTGTTGGCGCTGTCGATCAGCACCCGGCGATAGTCATGGTAGTTTTTGCTCGCATCGGCCCGGGGGGCAACGATGCACAGCGTCGCGATGCTGATGCCCTGAGAATCGCGCACCGGGGCGGCAAAGCAGTGGGTAAAGGTGTCGGCCACGCTGTCGAAGGAGAAGAACCCGTCGAGGGTGGCCTGGCGGATCTGTGCCAGGAAGGTCTCCAGGGGCAGGCGCAGGCCATCCGGCAGGATGAAATCGTCGGGGTCGATCAGGTCGATGATCTGCCGGTCGCTCAAATGCCCCAGCAACAGGCGCCCGGAAGCGGTCCAGGGGATCGGCGCGTTTTCACCGATATCCGACGAAATCCGGAAATGCCGCTGGCCTTCGCGCATCAGCGCCACGGTGTACTTGCGCCCGTTGAGCAGGCACATCTGCGCGGTTTCGTGGGTTTGACTGACGATTTCCTGCAAGGCGTGGTCGGCCTCGCGGGTCAGGTCGAAGTGGCGCAGGTGCGCCTGGCCGAGAAAATACAGCTGGCGTCCGAGGTAGACGTGACCGTCCTTGCCCACGGTTTCCAGGATGCGCCGTTCGAGCAGCGAGGCGACCAGTTCATAGACCGTGGACTTGGGGCTGCCGATGCCACTGGCGATATCATTCGGGCGCAGCGGCTGGCCGACTTCCTTGAGAAAATCGAGGATATCGAACGCACGGTCCAGGCCCTTGGCGCGGCGTTTGATGGTGTCTTCGGTCATGGCGGTTCCGGTCCGGTCTTGGGTGTGTGCTGCACAGTGATCCCCTGTGGGAGAGGGCTTGCCCCCGATTGCAGTGTGTCAGTCCATACATCTGTTACTGATACACCGCTATCGGGGGCAAGCCCCCTCCCATATTGGAGTTGCTGTGGTCTTGAGAATGGGGCCAATTTAGCCCTTTTTCTTGTAGGCCACGCAATCGATCTCCACCTTGCAATCGACCATCATGTTCGCCTGCACGCAGGCACGCGCAGGGGCGTGTTCCGGGGTGAAGTATTCGCCGAACACCTTGTTGAAACTCCAGAAGTCCCGTGGGTCTTCCAGCCACACGCCGACACGCACCACGTCTTTCAATTCGTAGCCGGCCTCTTCAAGGATCGCCACCACGTTGCGCATGGTCTGGCGGGTTTGCTCGATGATCCCGCCAGTGATGATTTCGCCGTCCACCGCAGGCACCTGGCCTGAAACGTACAACCAGCCGTCCGCTTCCACTGCGCGGGCGAAAGGACGTGGCTGGCCGCCGCCGGCTGTACTGCCGGCACCGTAACGAGTAATGCTCATAAAATAGCTCCTTGATTAAAAACGAATGTTCTTGAGAAATTCCGCCAGTCGCGGCGACTGCGGGCGTTCGAAAATATCCTTGGCGCTGCCCTGCTCTTCAATGCGCCCCTGATTCATGAAAACGATCTTGTCCGACACTTCATAGGCAAAGCGCATTTCGTGGGTGACCAGCAACATGGTCATGCCCTCCTCCGCCAGTCCCTTGATCACGCTGAGCACTTCGCCTACCAGCTCCGGGTCGAGGGCCGAGGTCACTTCGTCGAACAGCATCAGGCTAGGGTTCATGGCAATCGCCCGCGCAATCGCCACACGCTGTTGCTGGCCGCCGGACAACTGACCGGGGAAGTGATTGCGACGCTCCAGAAGTCCCACGCGGTCGAGCCATTTTTCCGCGAGCGACACCGCCTCGTACTTAGGCATTTTCTTAACTTTCAACAAGCCCAACGTCACGTTCTGCAAGGCGGTCAAATGCGGGAACAGGTTGAACTGCTGGAACGCCATGCCAGTCATCGCGCGGTGTTGGGCGATCACGCGCTCGAGATGACGCACGCGCTTGCCGGCCACGTCGCTGTAACCGATGGACTCGCCGTCCAGGGTAATCTGCCCGCCCTGGAATTCTTCCAGCAGGTTGACGCAACGCAACAGGGTGGTCTTGCCCGAGCCGCTGGAGCCGATCAGGGTCACCACGTTGCCGCGCTGCAGGCTCAGGTCGACGCCCTTGAGCACTTCCACCGCCCCGTATTGCTTGCGCAGGCCACGAATATTCAGCAGCGGTTCGGTTGTTTGAAGTTGATTCATGGCAAGGCCACCCGCTTTTCAATGTAGCGCCCGAATATTTCAATGGCGTAGTTGATGACAAAGAACATAAAGCCTGCGAACAGGTAGAACTCCAGGGTCATGAAGGTGCGTGCGATGACTTGCTGGGTGCTCAGCAGCAACTCGGCCACGCCGATGACCGAGAGCAGGGTCGAGGCCTTGACGATTTCCGTGGAGGAATTGACCCAGGTCGGCAGGATCTGCCGCAGCGCCTGGGGCAACAGCACGTAGCCCAGGGACTGGTAGAACGTCAGGCCAATCGCCTTGCCCGCTTCCAGTTGCCCACGGGGAATGGCTTGCAGCGCACCGCGCACGATTTCCGCGACGTGGGAGCCACAGAACAGCGTGAGCCCGACGGCGCCGGCCTGGAACGCGCTGATCTGCCAGCCGAGCGCCGGCAGCATGTAGAAACACGCCAACACCAGCACAAACACCGGTGTGCCGCGAATCAGGTCGACATACAGACGAAACGGCGCACGCATCCAGAACTTGCCGTAAGTGAGCACCATCCCGGCGCAGATACCGATCAGGGTGCCGAAAAAAATTGCCAGCGCCGAGCAGTAGATGCTGGTCTGAAACCCTGCCCACAGCGTCTCCCGGGCAATCCACACTTCATGCAGCCAACTGGGGGATTCGTACATGGAAACCCTCCTTAACGACGGATCGCCAGACGCTGTTCCAGGTAACGGAGCAGCATGGCAATGAGGTAACAGGCAGCCACGTAGAGCGCGGTCGTGACCAGCCAGGTTTCAATCACCCGGTAGCTTTCGACGTTGATCTTGCGGGCGTAATAGGTCAGCTCCGGCACCGCAATCGCAGCGGCCAGGGAGGTGTCCTTGAACAGCGAGATAAAGTTGTTCGACAGCGCCGGCAGCACATTGCGCAGCATCACCGGCACGGTGATATAGGCGCGGATACGCCACTCACCCAGGCCAATCGCCAAGCCGGCTTCGCGCAGGCCCTTGGGAATGTTCAACAGCCCGGCGCGGAATACCTCGGTCAAATAGGCCCCGGCATACAGCGACAGGGTAATGATGAACGACGGAATTTTATCCAGGCGAATCCCCAGCGACGGCAGGGCGAAGTAGATCAACAGGATCAACACCAGGATCGGCGTGTTGCGCACCACCGTCACGTACACCGAAGCGAAGATGCGCAACGCGCGGTGCCTGGAGAGCATGGCAAACGCCATCAGCAGGCCGATCACGCAGCCGATCGCGATCGACAGCAGGGCCAACTGCAGACCCAGGCCGAGGCCCGCCAGCAAGGTGTCGAAATCACGCCATACGGCGGCAAAGTTCAACTGATAGTTCATGGTCGGCACTACCTGAATGGGGCGCCATCAAGCGCGCCCCGATTGTTGCGGATCACTTGAATTCCACGGGAAAACCAATCGCCGGCTCCGGCAGGTCAACGCCGAACCATTGCTTGAACGAGGCCTTGTAGGTGGGGAATTCGACGCCGGTCATGGCTTCATGCAGCGCGGTATTGACGAAGTTCAGCCAGTCCTGGTCGCCACGCTTGACCGCACACGCGTAGGTCTGCGGGCTCCAGGCGTAGGTCGGGCTGCGATAGCGGCCAGGATTTTGCACCATCAGGTATTTGACCGAGGACTGGTCGGTGGCGGCGGCATCGGCGCGACCGGAGTTCACGGCCTGGTACATCAGGTCGACGCTGTCGTACTGGTCGACCTTGGCCTTGGGCAGCGCCTGGTGCACCAATTCCTCGGCATACACGTTCTGCAGCACGGCCACGGTGACGCCATCGCCCGCCGCCTGCAGGTCTTCGATTTCCTTGTACTTGCTGGTGTTCGGCAGCAGCAGGCCGACGCCCTCGCGGTAGTACGGCAGGGTGAAGGCCACTTGCTGCGCACGGCTGGCGGTGACGGTGATGAACTGGCAACTCATGTCGACCTTGTCGGTCAGCAGGTTGGGAATCCGCGCGTCGGACGACTGCACCACGAACTCGACCTTGCTCGGGTCATTGAACAGGCCCTTGGCGACGATGCGGCCAATGTCGATATCGAAACCCTGCAACTTGCCATCCGCTCCCTGGAAGTGCCACGGCGCATTGGTACTGCCTGTACCCACGATCAGATGCCCACGCTTGAGCACATTGTCGAGTTTGCTGTCCGCCGCCTGCGCGAGGCTGGCAACGCACGCCGAGGCGGCGAAGAGAAAAACACACGCTTTGAACACGGAAGGTCGGTGATGCATGACAAGCACTCCAGGAGATGTGTATTCCGCTATACCGGAACTTGGTATGTAACAACGGAATAGACAGCAGGAAGTGTGCCATAGGCTTTCAGGGAAACATACGCACGAGGGAAATTGTTTATGGATCAGCAGGATAGCGATTGAAGAACGCAGCGGCGTTGCGCCATCACCCCATCAGGCTGCTACCGGTTGCCCCACAACGGTGTTACTGCGCACCAACTGTGCACCGTTGAGCTAACCTGTAGAACGAGCAAGCCCCTACATGGAGGAACCCCCGGATGAAATTGAGCCTTGGCCTGTTAATGCTGTGCTATCTGGTGGCCGGCAACGCGCTGGCGAGCAACGACCGCCGCGACTGCAAGGAACAACTGCGCAAACTCAAGGAAGCCTTCGACACCAACTACACCAGCCAGAATCACCATGCCTACCGTGAGGCCAAGGCGTCCCGTGACAATGAGGAATACCGCAAGTGCGCCAGCCAGGCGCGCAAGGCCCGGGAGCGGCTGGAGCGTCAGCCGGACCTGTGAAGGTTGACAGTAGACGCCGATAAACCATCGGCCTAGCGTTGGCAAAAAACGCTGGCCGAGGGACGTCACCATGGGTATCGCCAAGGACGCAATTGCAACCAACGAGCAGTATCAGTCGATCGTCAGGTCCGCTCCAATCGTATTCATACTGTTTGTTTCAGAGACCTGCCCTGGATGCGGCCCTGCAGCCGAGCGCTTTGAAGCGGTTGCACGGCATTACAAAACAGTGAAATGCCTGGTGGTCGATATCGCAAAAACCCCCAGGTTGCCAGGCGTGAGAGCGACACCCACCCTTGTCCCTCACGTCAATGGCGAGATCAGGGAATTCATCGAAGGGTTTGGCCCCCAGGCAACCCAGGAGCAAACCCTTGATGGCCTATTCAGGCGCTATGCCCTGAAAGAGGCTCAAGGAACACCTGCGTCACCCGGCGCTCACGCACCGCAGCCACCGTCAACCGCCAACCTTCATGTTCCAGGTGATCGCCCACCACGGGCAGGCGATCGAGCAGGCTCATGACCAACCCGGCCAGGGTCTGGTAATCCTCGGTAGCGGCCGCCTTGAAACCGGTGCGCCGACGGACCTGATCGAGATTCAACGCGCCATCGGCACGAAACCCCGCGCCATCCTCGACGATCTCCCGCCCTTCGATCTCGCTGGCATCGGGCAATTCACCGGCGATGGATTCAAGGATATCGGTCATGCTCAACACGCCCATGAAGTCACCGAACTCGTTGATCACGAAAGCAATATGCGTGGATTCCTGGCGCATTTGCTCCAAGGCATTGAGGATCGAAAAGCTCTCCAGCAGATTGATCGCCCGGCGCGCCAGGTCTTCCAGGTTCGGCTCGTTGCCGGCCAGGTATTCCTTGAGCAGTTCCTTTTTGTGCACGAAACCCAGGGGCTCATCCACCGCGCCGTTACGGATCAACGGCAACCGCGAGTAGGACGAGTGCATCAGTTTCAGGCGGATGCTCTCGGGATCGTCCGCCAGGTCGATACAGTCGACCTTGGCCCGTGGCGTCATCAATGTGCGGATCGGTCGCTCAGCCAGTTGCAGCACACCACTGATCATCACGCGTTCGCGTCGATCGAACAGCGGGCCTTGCGCAGCATCCGACGCGTCCAGCAGGTCGGCCACCTCTTCACCGACTTCCTCCACCGCCAGGCCGCGACCGCCGAGCAGGCGCATCACCGCGTGGGCGGTCCGCTCACGCACCGGCAATACACCTTGCGCCGACTTTTTGCGCCGCGAACGGGCGATCTGGTTGAACACTTCAATCAGAATCGAGAAGCCGATCGCCGCGTACAGGTAGCCTTTGGGGATGTGGAAGCCCAGGCCTTCGGCGGTCAGCGCAAAGCCGATCATCATCAGAAAGCCCAGGCACAGCATGATCACCGTCGGGTGGGCGTTGACGAAGCGGGTCAGCGGCTTGCTCGCGACGATCATCAGACCGATGGACACGATCACCGCGATCATCATCACCGCCAGCTCATCGACCATGCCCACGGCGGTAATCACCGCATCCAGGGAGAACACCGCGTCGAGCACCACGATCTGCGCCACGATCGGCCAGAACATCGCATAGGCCACGTTGCCCTTATGCTGGGCCACATGCCCTTCCAGGCGTTCATGCAGTTCCATGGTGGCCTTGAACAACAGGAACACACCGCCAAACAGCATGATCAGGTCACGCCCGGAGAAACTCTTGTCGAACACCTCGAACAGCGGCTGGGTCAGCGTCACCAGCCAGGAAATACTCGCCAGCAGGCCCAGGCGCATCAGCAAGGCCAGGGACAAACCGATCAGCCGCGCGCGGTCGCGCTGTTCAGGCGGCAATTTGTCCGCGAGGATCGCGATAAACACCAGGTTGTCGATGCCCAGTACCAGTTCCAGCACAATCAAGGTCGCAAGGCCGAGCCAGGCCGTTGGATCCGCTAACCATTCCATCTATGGGTTCTCTGTATTCAAGTGGTTCAGAATGCCGGACACGGCAAAACGCGGTCATTGGACCGGGACAAGGTTAGTCGACGAAATACGGGGTGTACGAGCGGGAACAACGACAGCGGGTGTCTTGGGGAAAGGCGACCGGGGGCTCCGAGAGGGTGTTCATGCAAGTCCTGAAATAACCAAAGGACTTGAATCCTACATCCCAAATACAAATTTCCTACAACGCAAAACTATTACAAAACCTGTATTCCTGACTTATATAAAACCACTGTGGGAGGGGGCTTGCCCCCGATGAGGGACTGTCAGTGAATGCTTCTGCAACTGACCCTCCGCCATCGGGGGCAAGCCCCCTCCCACATTTGAACGCCATGCGTCAGGAGGATTGTATTCAGCCTTGCTTAGCCAACAGTTCCAGGCCTTCATGCAGCGCCGGGAACAGACTGTTGTTGAAGTTGTTCCAGCGCAGTTCGAGGATGGTGTCTTCGGGCGAAATCTCGGTCTTCAAGACGTCGTGGAACACTTCGCCGGAATCAATGCCGTTATCCACATAGTGAAATGACGCGCCGGTGAGGTACAGCGGCGCCGAGGGCGTGGTGGCCCTGGTCGCCCAGTCCACCACGGTCTGCCCACGCGCGCCATACAAGGCGTTCCAGGTGGCATAGGCGCCACGGCGTTCGTAAGGCGATTCGATGCGGGTGATACCCGGATGGATGTTCATGATGCGCCGCGCAAACGGCGCGCCTGGCCGTACCAGTTCATCGAGGATCACCAGCAAGCCATCGAGCACCACAATGTCGGCTTTCAACTCGACCAGCACGTCATGCAGGCGCCGTTCGAAATCCTGTTTGCCGGCGATATGCCCGGCGCTGCCCCGGGGCAGGCGGCGATAGGTCGACGGTACGCTCAGCAACAGGTCGTTGACCAACTTGCCCTGTACGCGCAGGTCGGCCGGGTACAACCACTGGCCGCCAGGCTTGTAGGCGAAACCATAATCGGCGACCAGCGCCTGATCCCGTGGATTTTGCTCATCGTCGTCGTACACCACCCCGACCAGGTTGTAGGCATCGCCCAGCGCGGTGTCGTTGAGCGAGCCCACCAGAAACTCCAGCACCGACTTCATGTAGCGCTCGTGGTCCTTGTAGGCCACCGGCTGCCCGGCCTTGTCGGCGGCGGCATTTCTCAGGGACCAGACATACACCAGGTTCTTTTTCGTCATTGTTTCGCTCTCGCAGAAGGAATACGTACGGCGTGAATACCCGTGCGCCTACCCAACAAGAACGAACCAGCCCTCGCGCAATTTATCCAGCGCCGCCACCGCCCGGCACACCGAGCTAAATAGTCGCGCCGACACTTCGTTTGTCATGGGTAAGGGTCTGTGTGCCCAGCCCCTCTTTTCACTCTCCGGGATGTATTTATGACCGACCCCAAACGCGGCGCCTTCAAAGGCATGCTCGCCCTGCTCCGGCCCTTTCGCATCATTGTGACGGTCTCCGTCGCCCTCGGCATGGTGGGCGGCCTGGCCATTACGTTGCTGCTGGCGACCATCAATAACGCGCTGCACTCAGCGGCCGGCATGACCCAGGGCGTGGTTCTGACCTTTGCGGCACTGTGCGTGGTGGCGCTGTTCAGTTCGATCATTTCCGATATCGGCACCAACTACGTCGGGCAACGGATCATCGCCGCCCTGCGCAAGGACCTGGGCGAGAAAGTATTATCGGCGCCCATCGGCCAGATCGAACGCTATCGCTCCCATCGCCTGATCCCGGTGCTGACCCACGACGTCGACACCATCAGCGACTTTTCCTTCGCGTTCACGCCGCTGGCCATCGCGGCCACAGTCACCCTCGGCTGCCTGGGCTACCTGGCCTACCTGTCGGTGCCGATGTTCCTGATGATGGTGGTGGCGATCATTATCGGCAGCACCGTGCAGTTCATTGCCGGCGGCAAAGGCATCCAGGGCTTCGACCTGGCGCGCAGCCATGAAGACGAACTGCAGCGTTACTACAACGCCATTGCGTCCGGTGCCAAGGAACTGCGCATGCACCGGCCACGGCGGTTTCGCATGAACACCCACCGCATCCAGGAAACCGCCGACCGCATCAGCGACATCCAGGTGCGCTCGGTCAATATCTACATCCTCGCCAAGACGTTTGGCTCGATGCTGTTCTTCGTGGTCATCGGCCTGGCCCTGGCGATGCAGGCGTACAACCCCAACCCGGACCCGACGGTGATCACCGGCTTCGTGCTGGTGCTGCTGTACATGAAAGGCCCGTTGGAACACCTGCTGGGTTACATGCCCGTGGTCGGCAAGGCCAAGATCGCGTTTGGCCGCATCAGTGAACTGTCGGAGCGTTTTTCGTCGCCGGAACCGCACCTGTTGATGGATGACAGCGAAGCACCGACACCGGTGGTCAACAGCCTCGAACTGCGCAACGTGAGTTACAGCCCGCCGGCGGTCGAGGGCAGCGAGCCGTTCCACCTGGGGCCGATCAACCTGAGTATCCAGCAAGGCGATATCGTGTTTATCGTCGGCGAAAACGGCAGCGGCAAGACCACCCTGATCAAACTGCTGCTGGGTCTGTACCCGCCCCAGGCCGGCGAGATTCGCCTGAACGGCGAAGCGGTCACCGACCCTGAGCGCGACGACTATCGCCAGCTGTTCACCACGGTGTTTTCCGACTACTACCTGTTCGACGACCTGGTCCAGGGCAGCGCCGCCCAGTCCCTGGACAGCGCCACCAAATACCTGGAACGCCTGGAAATCGCGCACAAGGTCAGCGTCAAGGACGGCGTGTTCAGCACCACCGACCTCTCCACCGGCCAGCGCAAGCGCCTGGCCTTGGTCAACGCCTGGCTGGAAGAGCGCCCGGTGCTGGTGTTCGACGAATGGGCCGCCGACCAGGACCCGGCCTTCCGCCGGATCTTCTACACCGAGCTGCTGCCGGACCTCAAGCGCCTGGGCAAGACCATCATCGTGATCAGCCACGACGACCGTTATTTCGACATCGCCGACCAACTGGTACGCCTGCGCGCCGGCCAGGTGGTGCACGAAATGGAACCGGCGTGAATTTTATTTTCCGGTTTTTCCAGGTAGGAACGTCTCACTAGTGCTAATGAGAATTAACCTCAATAGATACGATAACTGCCCACTTAAAACCTAGAAGAGAAAGCATCCATGCCAGCACGACTCGGTCTCAGCCCCCTGAGCACAGCGTTATCCATGCGCAGGGCCCTGAACATGAACCTTCTTCCGAGTGCCCTGGCACTGGCGGTGGCGCTGCCGATGGCGGGCTATGTTCAGGCCCAGGAGATCGAGTTGAACATTCCTGCACAGCCGCTGGGGAGCGCGCTGCAGGAATTTGGCCGCCAGACCAACGTGCAAGTGCTGTACAGCCCTGGCGACGTGCAGGGTAAGAACAGCCGGGCGATCAAGGGCAAGATGCAGCCGCAGCAGGCCGTCGATGCGTTGCTGGCAGGCAGCCAGACCACTTACAGCCTCAACGGCGATACCTTGACCGTGGCCGCCGCCAGCACGGCGGGCGGGCTGGAACTGAGCCCGACCGAGGTCACCGCCAACTACCTGGGCAACGTCACCGAAGGCTCGAACTCCTACACCCCGGGCACCATCGCCACCGCCACGCGCCTGACCCTGACACCCCGGCAAACCCCGCAGTCGATCACGGTGGTCACGCGCCAGCACATCGAGGACTTCGGCCTCAACAGCATGGATGACGTGATGCGCCACACCCCCGGCATCACGGTGTCGGCCTATGACAGCGACCGTACCAACTATTATTCCCGGGGTTTCTCGGTCAACAGCTTCCAGTACGACGGCATTCCTTCCACCGTGCGCAACGTCGGTTACTCGGCGGGCAATACCTTGAGCGACATGGCGATCTACGACCGCGTCGAAGTGCTCAAGGGCGCTACCGGCCTGCTCAATGGCGCCGGCTCCCTGGGGGCGACGATCAACCTGATCCGCAAGAAGCCGACAGCGGACTTCAAGGGGCATGTGCAATTGGGCGCCGGTTCCTGGGACAACTACCGCAGTGAAGTGGATGTCAGCGGGCCCCTGACCGACAGCGGCAATGTCCGTGGGCGTGCGGTCGCCGCGTACCAGGACAAGAAGTCGTTCATGGACCACTACTCGCGCAGGACCGAAACCTACTACGGCATTACCGAATTCGACCTGTCTCCCGACACCCTGCTGACCGTGGGCTTCGACTACCAGGACAACGTTCCGCAGGGTTCGAGCTGGTCCGGCTCCTTCCCGCTGGTCAATTCCAACGGCAGCATCAACAAGATGCCGCGCTCCTACAACAACGGCACCACCTGGAGCTCCTGGGAGCAGAACACCCGAACCGCGTTCGCCATGCTCGAGCATGACATGGGCAGCGGCTGGGTGACCAAGTTCCAGCTCGACCACAAGATCAACGGCTACCACGCCGACCTCGGTTCGATTCAGTTCGTCCAGCCGGCAGCCGATGGCACTGCCGAAGTCAACGGGCAGAAGTACACCGGCGAAACCAAAAGCACCTCCGCCGACCTCTACGCCACCGGGCCTTTCAGCCTGTTCGGGCGCGAACATGAACTGGTAGTGGGCGGCTCGATCGGCACCTCGCGCTGGCAGGGCAAGGGTTACTGGTCGCCGGAATGGCCGGGCGGTAACAAAGTCGATTTCTATAACTGGAACGGCCACCTCGCCAAGCCTATCTACGGCCCGGCCCAGCAGCACATCGATGACACCATCCGTCAGACGGGTTACTACGTGACCACACGCTTGAACGTGATGGATGACCTGAACGTGATCCTCGGCGGGCGCGTGGCCAACTACCACGTCACCGGCAACAACCCTTCCTACAAGGAAACCGGGCGGTTCATTCCTTATGCCGGGGTGATCTACGACCTCAACGACAACTTCTCGGCGTACGCCAGCTACACCGATATTTTCCAGCCTCAGGAAAGTACCTATAAGGACCGCGACGAAAAACTGCTGGAACCGGACGAAGGACAAAACTACGAGATCGGCCTCAAGGGCGAGTTCTTCGAGGGCCGCCTGAACACCAGCATCGCTTACTTCGAAGTGCATGAGACCAACCGTGCGATCTCCGACGATGCGTACAACAACCAGACGCCAACCCCGCAGAACTATGCATTCAAAGGTTCCAAGGCCGTAACCAAAGGCTACGAAGCGGAAATTTCCGGTGAGTTGAGCCCGGGCTGGCAAGTGCAAGGTGGCTACACCCACAAGATCGCGCGCGATGACGATGACAAGAAGATCTCCACGTTCGAGCCCGAGCATCAGGTCAACCTGAACACCACCTACAAGCTCAAGGGTGACCTGGACAAGTTCACCATCGGCGGCGGCGTGCGCTGGCAGACCAAGGGCTGGAACGAGATCTGGAACGGGCCACTGGAAACCAATCAGGACATCACCCAGGAATCCTACTGGCTGGTGGACTTGATGACCCGCTACCAGGTCACCAAGAACCTGTCGGCGACGGTCAACTTCAACAACATCTTCGACAAGTCCTACTACACCAACGTGGGTTTCTATAACTCCGCCGCCTACGGCGAGCCGCGTAACGTGATGGTCAGCACCCGCTGGGACTTCTGACCGCACGGCGACAAGCTCCCCAATCGGCGGAGTAATGGGGATCAAAATGTGGGAGGGGGCTTGCCCCCGATGGCAGTGTGTCAGTCAATACATCTGTTGACTGTGACACCGCAATCGGGGGCAAGCCCCCTCCCACATTGGATACGGGTTACCCCATCGCCTGCGCCAAGCTGCGGATGAACGCGGCACTGTCGACAATGCCGTCGTGGTCCGTCTCGATCATCACCGAACGCTCGATGCGTCCCTGGCTGATCACTGTCGCCATCTGCTGTTCAATCAATTCCCTGAAGCGCCCTGCCCGACTCATGGACGCCCACCAGCAACTGACTGGCGCCTTGATCGGCTTGAAGTCGGCCGCGACCATGCGTTCGCTCAACGCGCGGTCGACGTCCCAGGCAATCTGCGCTTCGTTGCCGTGCAGCAATTGCTCCTTGATGGCAGTAAAGGTTTCGCCCAAGGCCTGCTCAGCCCAGCTCACGAACCCTTGCCACTGTCCCACTTCATCCTCGGCATCGCGCTGGCATTGCTCCCAGGCACGCTGTATCGCCTCGGCGAATTCAGGGAACATCACGCCCAATAACGCGGCGCGGCGCTCGTTGGCCGACACCTCACGATCGTCCCCGAGGTCCACTGCGTCCCAGTAGGGTTTGACCCACTGCGGCGGCGCGGCGTCGACCCACCCCACAAACTCCACCTCACGCCCCGCCTGTTCCAGGCCGTGCGCCACTTCCATCGCCAGGTTGCCGCCCAACGACCAACCTGCCAGGCGGAACGCCCCGTGGGGCTGGGCCATCAGCAATTGTGCGGTGTAATCCTCGACCATCACTTGCCAGTGCGGCACCGCAGCGCCCTCCTCGGCCAATGCTCGGCACATCACCCCGAATACCGGGCGCTGCTCGCGCAGTGCCAGGGCAATCGCGGTGTAGCAATGCACCGAGCCAAAGCTTGGATGGAACAGGAACAACGGCGTGCCTTCGGTCTGCTGGTTGAGCCTGACGATCAACGACGTTCGGTGATCGCCCTGCAAGCAGCTGACCTGCCCTGCCACAGTCGGATTGAGCATCAACTGGCTGACCGACAAATTCACACCGCTGACCTTGCGGATGCGCTCCTTGAGCATCAGTACCCGCAACGAATGGCCACCCAGTTCAAAGAAATTGTCGTGCAGCCCCACGCGTTCCACGTCCAGCACGTCGCGCCAGATCGCCGCGACCTGCTGCTCTATTTCGCTGCAGGGTGCCTGGTACTGCCCGGTGCCGTGGGCCTCTGGCTTGGGTAATGCCTTGCGATCCAGCTTGCCGTTCGGACTCAGCGGCATCTGCGCCAATACCACCCATTGCGCCGGCACCATGTAGTCCGGCAGCTGCGCGGCCAGATGGGCAACCAACGCGACTTTCCAATCGTCCTGCGGCTGTTGCAGCACCAGGTAACCCACCAGGTGGGTGCCGTCGACCGCGAGCACAGCCGCTTCACGGATGCTGCTGTGTTCCAGCAGGCGCGATTCGATCTCACCCAGCTCGATGCGCAGCCCGCGCAGTTTGACCTGATGGTCGATGCGCCCGGCGTATTCAATCACGCCATCGTCGCGATAACGTGCCAGGTCGCCGGTGCGATAAAGGCGCGCGCCGCTGCCGAACGGATCGGTGACAAAACGCTCGGCGGTCAGCGCGGGACGACGGTGATAACCCCGCGCCAGCCCGACCCCACCCAGATACAACTCACCCAACACACCGACCGGCGCCGGCTCCAGGTTGGCGTCCAGCACATAGCACGAAAGGTTGGCGATCGGCCGGCCGATCGGCACGGCGTCGCGGCCCTCTTCGACGCAGGTCCAATGGGTCACGTCGATTGCCGCTTCGGTGGGGCCATACAAGTTGTACAACCCGGCGCCGGGCAGCTTGGCGAAGACCTGCTGCTGGGCGTCGGCGGGCAGGGCTTCGCCACTGCAGACAATGCGTTGCAGGCTGTGGCACGAGGCCACCTCTGCGTCTTGCAGGAAGGCTTGCAGCATGGACGGCACGAAATGCAGCGTGGTGATTTGGTGCGCGTTGATCAGGCTGACCAGCCGCGCCGGGTCACGATGGTCGCCCGGCGCGGCCACCACCAGGCGTGCGCCGGTCATCAATGGCCAGAAGAACTCCCACACCGACACGTCAAAGCTGAACGGTGTTTTCTGCAGCACGCTGTCACGGGCCTCGAGGCCATACGCCTGCTGCATCCAGCACAGCCGGTTGGTCAGCGCACGATGGCGGTTGCCGGCGCCCTTGGGCTGGCCGGTGGAGCCGGAGGTGTAGATCACATAGGCGAGGTTTTCGCCGTGCACGGCGACTTTCGGGTTGTGGGCGCCGAAGGCGTCCGGCGAGGCGTCGCCGCTTTCCAGTACCAGGCTTTCCAGTACCAGGCTTTCCAGCACCAGGCATTGCACGCCGGCTGGCACCGGCAGTTGCGCCTGCAGGTGGGCCTGGGTCAACAACAATTGCACAGCGCTGTCCTGCAGCATGTAAGCCAGTCGCTCACGCGGGTATTCCGGGTCCAGCGGCACGTAGGCACCGCCCGCCTTGAGCACCGCCAACAGGCCCACGACCATTTCGATCGAGCGCTCCAGCGCCAGCCCCACCAGTACGTCCGGGCCGACGCCGGCAGCGATCAGGCGATGGGCCAGGCGGTTGGCCCGGGCGTTCAATTCGGCGTAGCTCAAGGTGTGCCCGGCAAACAGCAGCGCCGGGGCCTGCGGCGTGCGCTGCACCTGCGCCTCGATCAACTGATGCACCGCTTGATCCAAAGGATATTCCACCGCAGTGGCGTTCCATGTCTGCACCAGCGTCGCGCGCTCGGCGGCGGCCAGGGTTGGCAATGCACCCAGGCATTGGGAAGCATCGTCTGCCAATGCCATGAGTAATTGCTGGAAGTGCTCGGCCAGGCGCTGGATGTGCGCTGCGCTGAAGGCCTTGCGGTCGTAGTTGAACTCCACGCCCAGGCTGTCGCCTATCGCCAGCAGGACCGTCAGTGGGTAGTGGGTCTGCTCCAGGCTTTGCACCGCGCCAAAGCGCAGCCCCGACGGCGCGCCCTGCTCCAGGGCCTCGGACACCGGGTAGTTTTCGAAGACGAGGATACTGTCGAACAGCGCTTCGCCGCCCAGCCCGGCCCAGCGCTGGATCTCGAACAACGGTGTGTGTTCCTGCTCACGCAAGCTCAGGTTCTGCTGCTGGACCTGCTGCAGCCACTGACTGACCGACATCTGTGCATCCGGCGTCGCCACCACCGGCAAGGTGTTGATGAACAGGCCGACCTGCTGTTCAATCCCGCGCAATTGCGCCGGACGCCCTGCCACCGTAGCGCCGAACGCCACGGTGGCGTGCCCGGTGTGGTGCTGCAGCAGCAACAGCCAGGCGCTTTGCACCAAGGTGTTGAGGGTGACTTTGTTGCGCTGGACGAACGCTTTGAGACGCTCGGTCTGCGGCGCGTCAAGACTCAGGCGATGCTCACCGTTAATCGCCAGGGCCGTGTCGTCCTGCACCTGTGCGCCACGCGCCAGGCGCGTGGGCTCCTGCAAGTTGATCAACTGGTCTTTCCAGAACGCCTGGCTGAGTGCCTTGTCCTGGGCATGCAGCCAGGCAATGTAATCGCAATAACGCCCGGTCGGCGCCGGCAATGGTTCACCTGCATAGTGTTGCAGGACTTCGCCAAACAACTGCGAACCGCTCCAGCCGTCCATCAGGATATGGTGATTGGTGTAGATCAAGTGATAGCTCGACCCACCGGTGCGCACCACCGTCAGGCTCAACAGCGGCGCCTGTTCCAGCACAAAGCCCTGGGCCCGCGCCGACTCGGCCAGGCTGTCGAGGGATAAGGCAGCATCGTCGCGCGCCTGCCAGTCCAGCTCGACAAACGGCAGGCGAACCTGCTTGTAGACCACCTGCAAGGGCTGGTCCAGCTCGGCCTGCCAGACAAAACCGCTGCGCAGGATCTCATGACGCTCGACCGCCGCCTGCCACGCCTGGTGGAAGCGTGGTACATCCAGGCCGTGCACGTCGATGCGCATCTGGTTGATGTAGTCACCCGAGCCTTCGCCGTACAGCGACTGGAACAGCATGCCCTGCTGCATCGGTGACAGCGGGTACAGGTCTTCGACCTCGGCGGCGTTCAGCGCCAGGTCATCGAGCTGCTGCTGGGTCAGGTTCGCCAGGGGGAAGTCGGAGGGCGTCACGCCCCGGTTGGCCGGCTCGCAGCAGTGGTCGATCAGGGCCTTGAGTTCCCGTGCGTATTCATCGGCCAGTTGCTGGACAGTCGCTGGCGCGAACATCGCCTGGCTGAAACTCCAATTGAGCCTCAACTCGCCGCCATACACCTGGCCGTTGATTTCCAGCCAGTTACCCAGTGGCGCCTCCGGGCTTTGCTCGGCACCGCTGGCGTCGCCGGAAGGCGTAAACAGCCCTGGCTGCTCGGCGCTGTCGAAGCTGGCGTCGAACTGCCCCAGGTAGTTGAACGTGATGCGCGGGCGTGGCAACGCGGCCAAGGCCTGGCGGGCCTCGGCATCGCCCAGGTAACGCAGGGCGCCAAAGCCCAGGCCCTTGTCGGGGACGGCGCGCAGTTGTTCCTTGATCTGTTTGAGGGAGCTGGCCAGGGTGGTGGCCGGCAGCAATTTCAACGGGTAAAGGCTGGTGAACCATCCGACGGTGCGGGTCAGGTCGATCTCGTCGAACAGGTCTTCGCGGCCGTGGCCTTCGAGCCTGATCAACATCGACTCATCACCGGTCCAGCGCGTGATCACACGGGCCAGGGCGGTCAACAACAGGTCGTTGATCTGGGTGCGATAGCCACTCGGCGCGTCCTGCAGCAAGCGACGGGTGTAGACCGGGTCCAGCTGCGTACTCACACTCAGCGCCAGGTGGTTGCTCAGGCTGGCCTGCGGGTCGGCGCCCGGCAAGCCGGACGGACTCCCGTGCAGTTGCGCCTGCCACCAGACCAGTTCGTGTTGCAGTGCCTCACTGCGCGCATACGTTTGCAGGCGTTCAGCCCAGGCGCGGGTGGCGCTGGTCTTGGCCGGCAGTTGCACGGCGGCGCCCTGGGCAAGTTGCTGATAGGTGCTTTGCAAATCTTCGAGCAGGATGCGCCAGGACACGCCGTCAACCACCAGGTGATGGATGACCAGCAACAATCGCTGGGACCCGTCGGCCAGTTGCGCCAGCACCGCACGCAACAAGGGCCCCGCCTCCAGGTCGAGGCTGCGCTGGGCTTCTTCGCCCAGGGCGTCAAGTTCCTCGACTGTATTCAAGGTGGTCTGCCACAGCACCTGGTCGGCCTGGTGCAGGTGCGGCCCACGGTACGCCGCACTCCAGCCCGCCGGCCCCTGCACAAATGTGCTGCGCAAGGCATCGTGGTGCACGATCAGCGCCTCAAGCGCGGCCACCAGCAGCGGCACCTGCAAGGGCTGGTGCGGTTGCAGCACCACCGATTGGTTCCAGTGGTGACGCTGGGGGATGTCATCGGCAAAAAACGCCTGCTGCACCGGCAACAGCAGCAGCTCGCCGCTCAGTGCCGACTGATCCAGCAGCACTGCGCCCTCGCCTTCCCGGGCGACTGCCGCCAGGCTCTGCACGGTCTGGTGCTGGAACAGGTCCTTGGGCGAAAAGCGCACGCCGACCTGACGCGCCCGGCTGACCACCTGGATCGACATGATCGAGTCGCCGCCCAGCTCAAAGAAGTTGTCATGCAAGCCCACTTGCGGCAGGCGCAGCACGTCGCACCAGATCGCGGCGATCTTGCGCTCCAGTTCGCTCTGGGGCGCTACATACACCTGCTGCATCAGGCTTACATCCGGCAGCGGCAGGCCCTTGCGGTCGAGCTTGCCGTTGGGGGTCAGCGGCATGCGTTCGAGGAACATCAGGTGGGTAGGCACCATGTAGTCCGGCAAACGGGTTTTCAGGGCGCGACGCAGGGTTTCGCGGCCGTTGGCCTGGGCGACGGCATCGTCGAGCAGGGCCGGGTCAAGCGGCACCACGTAGGCCACCAACTGCTTGCCGGTCGGGCCTTCCTGGGCCACCACCACGGTTTCACCGACGCTGTCCTGTTCGCGCAGGCGCGCTTCGATTTCACCCAGTTCGATACGAAAGCCACGGATTTTCACCTGATGATCGACACGCCCCAGGTAATCCACCACACCGTCCGGACGCCCACGGGTCAGATCGCCGCTGCGATACACGCGGCTGCCGGGCTTGCCGAACGGGTCCGGCACAAAGCGTTCGGCGGTCAACGCCGGGCGCTCCAGGTAACCCCGGGCCACGCCCTCGCCGCCCAGGTACAACTCGCCGGCCACGCCGATGGGTTGCAGGTTGAGCTGCGCGTCCAGCACGTAGCCGCTGCGGTTGCCGAGCAAAGTGCCAATGGGCGCGTAGACGGCGCCGCACGGGTCGCCCTTGCGCGCCTTCCACAGCAGCGGTGTGACCACGGTTTCCGTCGGGCCGTAGCCGTTGAACAGGTAGGTCGGTTTCAGCGCGCGCCAGGCCAGGTCGTAGCTGGCCTGGGCCACCGCATCACCGCCGAAGCAGTACACGCGCACCGCTGGAGGGTTGCCGTCGCGCTCGGCGTGTTCGGCCAGTTGTTGCAGGTACACCGGCGGGAACACGGCCATGGTCACGTTGTGCCGGTGCATCTGCTCATAGGTGCATTCCGGCAGCCACAGGCTGTCGTCACGGATCAGCACGCTGGCGCCATTGATCAACGGGTGCATCCAGCCCTCGTGGGAACCGTCGAAGGCGAACGACATGAAGTGCAACTCGCAATCGGCCGGACGGGTTTCATAGCGCTCGCCGGTGGCGATGATGTGCGCCACCAGTGGCCCGTGGGACACCGCCACGCCCTTGGGCATGCCGGTGGAGCCGGAGGTGTAGATCACGTAGGCGAGGTTGTCGCCGTCCAGGGCTACGTTCGGCGCCGTGTAGTTGTCATCGGACCAGTCCTGCAGCTGATCCACTGCCAGGGCTTGCAGGCCTTGCGGAATCGGCAGGCGCTGTTGCACGCTCGAGTGGGTCAGCAGCAACCGCGAGCGGCTGTCCTGCATCATGTACAGCAGGCGATCACGCGGGTATTCGATATCCAGCGGCACGTACACGCCACCGGCCTTCAGCACCGCGAGGAACGCCACCATGATCTCGGCACTGCGCGGCATGGCAATCGCCACGCGCACTTCCGGGCCGACGCCACGGGCGATCAGCGCGTGGGCCAGGCGGTTGGCCTGGCGATCCAGCTCGCCGTAAGTGAGCTGCTCGTCGGCGAACTTCACCGCCACCGCATCCGGGGTTTCCCGGGCACGGTCGGCCACCAGTTCATGCACCAGACGCTGGGCCGAGAAACCGGAGGCGCTGCGGTCCCACAGTTGCAGGATGTGTTGCTGCTCGGCGGCGTCCAGCAGGTTCAACTGGCCCAGCGGTTGCCTAGGGTTGGCGACCATGCCCTGCAGCAGGTTCTGCCAGTGGCGCGTCATGCGTTGCACGGTGCCGGCTTCGAACAGGTCCTGGGCATAACCCAGGGTGGCCCAGATGCCTTCGGTGGACTCCTGAATGTCCAGGTCGAGGTCGAAATGCGCGGTCTTGCTTTGCCATTCCAGCCCCTGGACCAGCAGGTGCGGCAGGTGCTGCTGGACCTGGGCCTGGCCGACGTCGGTCTGGTGGTTGAACATCACCTGGAACAGCGGATTGTGGCTCAGGCTGCGTTCCGGTTGCAGGGCTTCCACCAACTGTTCGAACGGCAGGTCCTGATGGGCCTGGGCCTCAAGCGCGCGCTGCCTGGTTTGTTGCAGCAACTGCTCGACGCTCATCTGGCCATGCAGGTCCGCCTTGAGGACCTGGGTATTGACGAAGAAGCCGATCAGCCGCTCGGTTTCGCTGCGGTTGCGGTTGGCGATGGGCACGCCGACGCGGATTTCTTCCTGGCCGCTGTAGCGGTGCAGCAGGGTCTGGAACGACGCCAGCAGCAACATGAACAGGGTCACGCCCTGTTGCCGGGCCAAGGCCTTGAGCTGTTGGCTCAGCTCGGGGTCCAGTTCGAAGGCCAGGCGTGCGCCGCGATGGCTTTGCACGGCGGGACGCGGGTGGTCGAACGGCAACTCCAGCACACTTTGCTCGCCGCCGAGCATTTCGCGCCAGTACGCCAGCTGACGGTCCTTCTCGCCCGCCTCCATCCAATTGCGCTGCCACACGGCATAGTCGGCATATTGGATCGGCAACGCCGGCAGCTGCACGTCCTCGCCCTGGCTGTAGCCCGCATAGAGCTGCACCAGTTCTTCGACCATCACCTGCATCGACCAGCCATCGGAGACGATGTGGTGCTGCACCAGCACCAGCACATGCTCATCAGCAGCCACGCGCAGCAGCGACACACGCAGCAACGGGCCGTGTTCCAGGTCGAACGGCTGCGCGATCTGCGCCTCGACCTGCGCCTGGAGTTCAGCCTCGTCGACATCGGCGTGAGCGATCTGCAGCGACGCCGATGGCGCGATCACTTGCACTGCACGCTCATGCTCCTGGCGTAGGCAGGTGCGCAGGCTTTCATGCCGGGCCAGCAACGTATCGAAACTGCGCTGCAACGCGCCCAGGTCCAGTTGCCCTTTCAGGCGCAACGCACTGGGGATGTGGTAGGCGGCGCTGTGCGGCTCCAATTGCCAGAGAAACCACTGACGCTCCTGGGCATACGACAGCGGCAAGGCGTGCTCGCGCCCGACCGGCAGCAACGGCGGTGCGCTGGGCGCCAGGTTGTCCTGGGCCTGCAGTGCCGCGACAAATGCGTCCAGCCGTGGGTGTTCGAACAAGGCCTTGAGCGGCACCTCGCGCTGCAGCGTCTGGCGAATGCGCGACACCACTTGCATCGCCAGCAGCGAATGCCCGCCCAGTTCAAAGAAGTGCTGGTTCAAACCGACGTTGTCGGCACCGAGAATATCGGCCCAGATCGCAGCGATCTGCTGTTGCAACGCGGTGACCGGCGCCTGCCAGTTCTGGAGCGCCGTGCTGGCGTCCGGTTTGGGCAGTGCCTGGCGGTCCAGCTTGCCGTTGGGGTTGAGCGGCATGCGCTCGAGGAAGATCAGGTGCGCCGGCACCATGTAGTCCGGCAGCTGTTCGCGCAGGGTGTTCATCAAGCGTTCGGCTTCACTCGACGGTTGCGCGGGCACCAGGTAGGCCAGCAGTTGGTTGTCGACAGCCAGCACCAGCGCTTCGCGCACGCTGTCCTGGGCCAGCAGCACGGTTTCGATCTCGCCCAGTTCGATGCGGAAGCCGCGCACTTTCACTTGATGGTCGACCCGCCCGACATACTCCACCACCCCGTCGTCGCGATAACGCGCCAGGTCGCCGCTGCGATAAAGCCGCTCGCCGCAGGCACTGAACGGGTTGGCGACAAAACGCTCGGCGGTCAGGCTCGGGCGCCGCAGATAAGCGCTGGCCAGGCCGCTGGCGCTGGCGATGTAGAGTTCGCCCACGGCGCCGACAGGCAGCAGGTTCAGGTCGCGATCCAACACATACAGCCCACGCCCGGGTAGCGCGCGGCCGATGGGGCTGGCGGTGACGCCGCCGATTACGTCGGGGTCGGTGCAGTCCAGCACGCTGGAGACCACGGTGGCCTCGGTCGGCCCGTAGGTATTGAGCAGCCGCACATGGCCCAGGCCCGCCCGTTGCCACAACAACGGGCCGTCGAGGGGCATGGCTTCGCCGCCGATATGCATCTGGCGCAACGCCCCGTAAGGCCGCGCCCCCGCGGCCAGGCAATCCTGCAAGAACAGTTTCCAGTAGGCGGTCGGCAAGTCGGCCAGGGTGATGCCCTGCTCGATGATCTGCCGATACAACTCGGCACCGTCCCACAGTTGCGGGCCACGCAGCACCACCGTGGCACCGAGGGTCAGGGCCGGGTACAACTGCTCGACGAAGCCGTCAAAATTCAGGGTAGCGAACTGCAATACCCGGTCTTGCGCGACCAGTTGCGAATAGTCGGCGGCGATGCCGGCGAACTCGCTCAATGCGCCATGGCTGATGGCCACGCCCTTGGGTTTGCCGGTGGAACCCGAGGTGTAGATCACGTAGGCCAGGCTGTGCGGTTCGAAAACAGCCGGTGGATTGTGTTCATCACACAGCGCCAACTGCGCCTGGACCAGGTCGATTTCCACAGCCACCGCGTGCGCCGGCAATGGCAGGCGATCACGCAGGTGCGACTGGGTCAGCACCAGGCGCACATCGCTGTCCTCGAGCATGTGCACCAGACGCTCGCGGGGGTACTCAGGGTCCAGCGGCACATAGGCCGCGCCGGTCTTGAGCACCGCCAGCAAGCTGACCACCATGGAAAAGGAGCGCTCCACGGCGATCCCGACCAAGGCTTGGGGGCCGATGCCCTGGGCGATCAAGTAGTGCGCCAGGCGGTTGGCCTGGCGGTTCAGTTCGCCATAGCTGAGGGCCTGGTCGTCCAGGGCCAGGGCCTGGCGTTCAGGCTGCGCGGCGGCCTGGTCTTCGAACAGCAGGTGTACGCCTTGCAATTGACGGGCACAGGACGGAGCGTTCCAGTCCTGAAGCATGCGTTGCTGCTCGGTAGCATCCAGCAGCGAAAGCTCGGCCAGACGCCTGCGCGGATCGCTGACGACCGTCTGCAGCAGCTGCTGCCAGTGCTGCGCCAGGCGCTCGATGGTCGCTGCGTCGAACAAATCGGTGGCGTAATTCAACGCCGCCCACAGCCCTTCGGCCGACTCATGGGTATCCAGGCTCAGGTCGAAATGCGTGGTCTGGCTGTCCCAGTCCAGCTCCACCACGCGCAGGCCAGGCAGTTGCCGGCCGTCGCGCCCGCCCTGGGCGTCGGTCTGATGGTTGAACATCACCTGGAACAACGGGTTGTGGCTCAGGCTGCGCTCAGGCGAGAGCGCCATCACCAATTGCTCGAACGGCAGGTCCTGGTGGGCCTGGGCTTCCAGGGCGCGGCGCCTGGTCTGTTGCAGCAACTCGACAAAGCTCATCTGCCCGTCCAGGTCAGCCTTGAGCACTTGGGTGTTGACGAAAAACCCGATCAGCCCCTCGGTTTCGACGCGGTTGCGGTTGGCAATCGGCACGCCGACGCGGATATCCGACTGTCCGCTGTAGCGGTACAACAAGGTCTGGAAGGACGCGAGCAGCAGCATGAATGGGGTGACGCCTTCTTGCTGCGCCAGGCGCTTGAGACCGGCGACCAGTTCGGGCTGTAGATGCAGCTCCAGGCTCGCGCCGCGATGGCTCTGCTGCGCCGGGCGCGGACGGTCCAGCGGCAGTTCCAGTACCGGCTGTTCACCGCCCAGCAGCGCCTGCCAATAAGCCAGTTGCCGCGCGCGCTCTCCCGCTTCCATCCAGCCGCGCTGCCACAGGGCGTAGTCGGCATACTGAATCGGCAGCTGCGGCAGTTGCAGGTCCTGGCCCAGGCTGTAGGCGGCATACAACTGCACCAGCTCCTGCACCATCACCTGCATTGACCAGCCGTCGGAAACGATGTGGTGCTGCACCATTACCAGCACATGGTCATCTTCAGCCAGTTGCAGCAAGGTCACTCGCAGCAGCGGAGCCTGGTGCAGATCGAACGGCCGCGCCACCTCCGCTTCCACCCGTGCCATCAACTGCGCTTCGTCGATCTGCGCGTGTTGAATCTCGACCCGGGCCTGGGGCAGCACAGCCTGCCACAGGTGCTCGCCCTCCTCGACCAGTTGGGTGCGCAGGCTCTCGTGTCGGGCCAGCAGGCTGTCGAAGCTGCGCTGCAGTGCCGCCAGGTCCAAGCGACCGTGCAGGCGCAAGGCGCCGGGGATGTGGTAAGTGGCGCTGCCGGGGTCCAACTGCCAGAGAAACCACTGGCGCTCCTGGGCATAGGACAGCGGCAGGCGTTGGCCGTCCTCACGGATTGCAGCAATCGGCAGTTGAGCGAAACTCATGCCCCGGCTTTGCAGACGCTGATAAAACTGCTGGCGCTGTTCCAGAGGCAAGCGAAGAAAGCGCGACACCAGGTCGATGTTAGGGTTGGAAAGCATGGTTCAAATCGCCTCTAGTTCGCTCAAAAAGTCACGAAGATCATCAAAATCTTCCACGCTGCCGGCGCGGAAAGTGGCTGCGGCCTGCACGTAGGCGCGCAGTGATTCGGTCTGGAACAGTTCCATCAGCGGGACGTCCAGGCCCAGCTCGGCCTGCACCCGCGAGGTGATCTGGATGGCCAGCAGGGAATGCCCGCCCACTTCGAAGAAGTTGTCGTTCAGGCCCACTTGCGCCAGGTGCAGCACGTCGGCCCAGATCGCGGCGATCTGCTGCTCCAGTTCGGTGTGCGGCGCCACGTACTGTTGCTGCATCTGGCTGGCGTCCGGCAACGGCAGGCCCTTGCGGTCGAGCTTGCCGTTGGGGGTCAGCGGCATCTGTGCGAGGAACACGAAGTGCGCCGGCACCATGTAGTCCGGCAGGCCGCTTTTCAGGGCGCGACGCAAGCTGTCGCGGAATTCGGTCTGGTCGGCCAGGGTCGCATCGGCCGGCACCACGTAGGCCACCAACTGCTTGCCGGTCGGACCGTCCTGGGCCACCACCACGGTTTCGCCGACGCTGTCCTGTTCGCGCAGGCGCGCTTCGATTTCACCCAGTTCGATACGGAAACCGCGGATCTTGACCTGATGGTCGACGCGACCCAGGTAATCCACCACGCCATCGGGACGCCCACGGGTCAGGTCGCCGCTGCGATACACGCGGCTGCCGGGCTTGCCGAACGGGTCCGGCACGAAACGTTCGGCGGTCAACGCCGGACGCTCCAGGTAACCCCGGGCCACGCCCTCGCCGCCCAGGTACAACTCGCCGGCCACGCCGATGGGTTGCAGGTTGAGCTGCGCATCCAGCACGTAGCCGCTGCGGTTGCCGAGCAAAGTGCCGATGGGCGCGTAGACGGCGCCGCACGGGTCGCCCTTGCGCGCCTTCCACAGCAGCGGTGTGACCACGGTTTCCGTCGGGCCGTAGCCGTTGAACAGGTAGGTCGGTTTCAGCGCGCGCCAGGCCAGGTCGTAGCTGGCCTGGGCCACGGCGTCACCGCCGAAGCAGTACACCCGAACGGCTGGAGGATTGCCGTCGCGCTCGGCGTGTTCGGCCAACTGTTGCAGGTACACCGGTGGGAACACCGCCATCGTCACGTTGTGCCGGTGCATCTGTTCATAGGTGTATTCCGGCAACCACAGGCTGTCGTCGCGGATCAGCACGCTGGCGCCATTGATCAACGGGTGCATCCAGCCTTCATGGGCGCCGTCGAAGGCGAAGGACATGAAGTGCAGTTCGCAATCGGCCGGGCGGGTTTCATAGCGCTCGCCGGTGGCGATGATATGCGCCACCAGTGGCCCGTGGGACACCGCCACGCCCTTGGGCATGCCGGTGGAACCGGAGGTGTAGATCACGTAGGCAAGGTTGTCGCCGTCCAGCGCCACATTCGGCGCGCGGTCACTGCAGTGCGCCCATTGCTCGCTGCAGTCAATTGCCAGGGTCTCCAGACCATCGGGAACCGGCAGTTGCGCCAGGGCGCAGGTATGGCTGAGCAGCAGTTGCGCCCGGCTGTCCTGCATCATGTACAGCAGGCGATCACGCGGGTATTCGATATCCAGCGGCACGTACACACCGCCGGCCTTCAACACCGCGAGGAACGCCACCATGATCTCGGCACTGCGCGGCATGGCAATCGCCACGCGCACTTCCGGGCCGACGCCACGGGCGATCAGCGCATGAGCCAGGCGGTTGGCCTGGGTGTCGAGTTCTGCGTAACTGAGGGTGTGCGCATCGAACTTCACCGCGACAGCATCCGGGGTCTCTCGCGCACGGTCGGCGACCAGGTCATGCACCAGCCGCTGGGACGGGTAGCCGGCATCGGTGCGGTTCCACAGTTGCAGGATGTGCTGCTGCTCGTGCTGATCCAGCACGCGCAACTGGCCGATGGCTTGAGTCTGATCGGCCACCATCGCCTGCAACAGGTTCTGCCAATGCCCGGCCATGCGCGCGATGGTGGCGGGTGCAAACAGGTCGGTGGCATAGCTCAGGGAGGCATGCAGCGCCGTCGGGTTTTCTTCCACGTCCAGCGCCAGGTCGAACTGGGCCACGCCGTCATCCCAACCCAGGACCTCGATGTGCAGGTCGGTCAGCTGCTGCAACTGACGCTCGGCGGACGTTACACGGTGGTTGAACAGCACCTGGAACAACGGGCTCAGGCTGAGGCTGCGCTCCGGATGCAGCGCTTGCACCAGTTGCTCGAACGGCAGGTCCTGATGGGCCTGAGCGTCCAGGGAGCGCTGGCGCACCTGGCGCAGCAGCTGCTCGACGCTCATCTGCCCGTGAAGGTCGGCCTTGAGCACTTGGGTGTTGACGAAGAAGCCAATCAGACCCTCGGTCTCCAGGCGGTTGCGGTTGGCAACCGGTACGCCGACGCGCACGTCTTCCTGGCCGCTGTAGCGATGCAACAGCGCCTGGTAGGACGCCAACAACACCATCGGCAAGGTGACGCCGACATTGCGCGCCAGGGTGCGCAGGCCTTCCAGCAGTCCTGGCGCCAGGTCGATGCCCAGGCGCGCACCGCGATGGCTTGGCAGCGCCGGGCGCGGAAAGTCGAACGGCAGCTCCAGCACCGGTTGCTCGCCGCCCAACTGCTCATGCCAATAGGCCAGTTGACGCGCTTGCTCGCCGGCCTCCATCCAGTTGCGTTGCCATACGGCATAGTCGGCGTACTGGATCGGCAGCGCTGGCAGATCCGCGGTCTGACCCTGGCTGAACGCGGCGTACAGCTGCACCAGCTCTTCGACCATCAGTTGCATCGACCAGCCATCGGAGACGATGTGGTGTTGCACCAGCACCAGCACGTGGTCGTCCTCGGCCAGGCGCAACAACGTGACCCGCAACAGCGGCCCGCGCAGTAAATCGAAGGGCCGTGCGACCTCGGCGGCGACGGTGGCCTTGAGGTCGGCATACTCGCGGGCGCCCCGGTCGATAGCGATCCGGCCGACCGCTTCGATGACCTGCACCGCACCCGTGGCCTCCTGGCGCAGATGAGTGCGCAGGCTTTCATGGCGGGCCAGCAAGGTGTCGAAACTGCGTTGCAACGCGGCTTCGTTCAATGGGCCGTGCAAACGCAAGGCACTGGGGATGTGGTACGCCGCGCTCTGCGGGTCCAGTTGCCAGAGGAACCATTGACGCTCCTGGGCATAGGACAACGGCAAGGGTTGCGTGCGGTCGGCCTTGAGCAGCGCCGGTGCGGTGCTGCCCTCCTCGCCGAGGGCGCGCACGAAATCACCCAGCAGGGGCTGCTCGAACAGGGTCTTGAGTGCGACTTCCAGCGCCAGCGCCTGACGCACCCGCGACACCACCCGCGTGGCCAGCAGGGAATGCCCGCCCAGCTCGAAGAAGTGATCGTCGAGACCGACCTGCGGCACCTCCAGCACCTCGGCCCAGATCGCCGCAACCTGTTGTTCGCGCGCGGTGACGGGCGCCAGATGGCCCTTGTGCCACTGACCGGCATCGGCCTTGGGCAAGGCCTTGCGGTCGAGCTTGCCGTTGGGGGTCAGCGGCAGGCGCTCGAGCAGCAACACGTGCGCCGGCACCATGTAGTCCGGCAGCCGCTCGCGCAGCGCGGTTTTGCAGGCCTGTGAATCCACCGCCGTGGTGGTCACCAGGTAGGCGATCAAGCGGTCGTTGTCCGCCAGCACCACGGCTTCCCGCACGCCTGGGTACTCCCGCAGGCAGGCTTCGATTTCACCCAGCTCGATACGGAAGCCGCGCACCTTGACCTGATGGTCGACGCGGCCGATGTACTCGACCACGCCGTCCTCACGGTAACGCGCCAGATCGCCGGTGCGGTACAGGCGTGCGCCTGGCGGGCCGAACGGGTCCGGCACAAAACGCTCGGCGGTGAGTGCCGGCCGCGCGTGATAACCCCGCGCCAGGCCGACTCCGCCAATCAGCAGCTCGCCGGCCGCGCCCTGCGGGCAGGGGACAAGCCCGGCATTGAGGATAAACAGCGAGGTATTGGCGATAGGCCGCCCAACATACGGCTGCGCCTCGTGCAAGCGATGGGCTGCCGACCAGATGGTGGTTTCCGTCGGCCCGTAGAGGTTCCATACCGGGCCTTGCAGATCGAGCAGGCGCTGCGCCAGGTCAGCCGGCAGCGCTTCGCCGCCGCACAGGCACTGGATGCCGCGCAGCAGGTGCGCACGCGGGCTGTCGAGCAGCATGCGCCAGGTCGACGGCGTGGCCTGCAGCACGTTGGCTGCCTGGTTGTGAGCCAGGTCGAGGATGGCTTCCGGGTCAAGGGCCATGGCCTGCTCGCTCAACAACACCGTCGCGCCGACACTCAGCGGCACGAAGAGCTCCAGGGCGAAGATGTCGAATGAGAACGTGGTCAACGACAACAGGCGCGCATCGCCGTCAATGGACAAGGTATCGGCCATGCCGCAGGTAAAGCTGCACAACGCCTGGTGCCGCACCATCACGCCTTTGGGCGTGCCGGTGGAGCCGGAGGTGTAGATGACGTAGGCCAGGTGTTGCGGCGTGACGTTCACCTGCGGAGTGTGCGCGTCACCGTCGCAGTCGTCGGTCAGCAGCACCTGCAGGTCCTGGGGCTGTACGAGACGACCGCGCAAATGCGCCTGGGTCAGCAGCACCCGGGCATCGCTGTCTTCGAGCATGAACGCCAGGCGCTCTGCCGGGAACTGCGGGTCGAGCGGCACGTAGGCGCCACCGGCCTTGAGGGTTGCCAGCAGGCCGACCACCATGTCCAGGGAGCGCTCCACATGCACCGCCACCAGCATGTCGGGGCCGACGCCCGCCGCGATCAACCGGTGCGCCAGACGATTGGCCCGGCGGTTGAGTTCGGCGTAGCTCAGGCTGTCGCCATTGAGGCGCAGTGCGATGGCATCCGGCCGGGCGAGCGCTTGCGCCTCGAACACCTGGTGCACGCATTGCTCGTGCGGGTAGTCGGCGGGCGTGTGGTTCCAGTCTTCAATCATTTGCTGGCGCTGAGGCGCACTGAGCATCGCCAGTTCGTCGAGCGCCTGTGATTCATCGCGCACCACGGCGCGCAGCAGGTTATGCCAGTGCCCGGCCAGGCGTTCCAGGGTCGCCGGCTCGAACAGGTCGGTGGCGTACGTCAGCGACGCCCACAGGCCATCGGCAGACTCTTCGGTCTCCAGGTTCAGGTCGAACTGGGTGGTGTGAACGGCCCAGTCCAGCGGCTGCAATGCCAGGCCCGGCACGTGCACGGTGCCGGCGCGCAAGCTGTCCTGGTGGTTGAACATCACCTGGAACAGCGGGTTATGGCTCAGGCTGCGCTCGGGCTGCAAGGCTTCCACCAGCTGCTCGAACGGCAGGTCCTGATGCGCCTGGGCCTCGAGGGCGCGCTGCTTGACCTGGGCCAGCAACTGCGCAAAGGGCATTTGCCCATGCAGCTCGGCCTGCATGACCTGGGTATTGACGAAGAAACCCACCAGCCTTTCGGTTTCCAGGCGCGTGCGGTTGGCGATCGGCACGCCGACACGGATCTCGGACTGACCGCTGTAGCGATGCAGCACGGTCTGGAACGAGGCCAGCAACAACATGAACAAGGTCACGTCCTGACGCTGGGCCAACGCCTTGAGTTCGGCCACCAGCGTGCTGTCCAGATGGATCTTCTGGCGCGCGCCGCGATGGCTTTGCACCGCCGGGCGCGGATGGTCCAGAGGCAGCTCCAGCAGCGGGTGTTCACTGCCCAGGCGCGCGCACCAGTAATCGAGCTGGCGCTGTTGTTCCCCGGCCGCCATCCAGTCACGCTGCCATTGGGCATAGTCGGCGTACTGGACCGGCAACGCCGGCAATGGGCTGTCGCCCTGGTAGAGCGCCACCAGCTCATCGACCATCACCTGCATCGACCAACCGTCGGAAATGATGTGATGCTGAGTGATCACCAGCACATGGTGCTGCGCCGCGACTTCCAGCAATTTGACGTGCATCAGCGGGCCACTGCGTAGATCGAACGGGCGCTGGATTTCCTCGGCCACCGCCTGTTCGATCGCCGCCACCTCGACGCGCTGACGCTCGATGGTCACTGCCAGGGCGGGATGGATGACTTGCAGGGTCTGCTCGCCCTGCTCGACAAAGGTGGTGCGCAGCGGCTCATGGCGGTGTACCAGGGCCTGGAACGCCTGCTCCAGGGCGGCGATGTCCAGCTGACCGCGCAGGTGCAGGGCGGTGGGAACGTGATAGGCCGCGCTGGCGGGGTCCAGTTGCCAGAGAAACCATTGGCGTTCCTGGGCGAAGGACAACGCCAGCGGATGGTCGCGCTCCAGCGCCACCAACGGCTGCGCCGTGCTCACCTGCAGCGCTGCACAGGCGTCGGCAAACGCGTGCAGCGTCGGCTGTTCGAACAGCGCGCGCAATGGCACTTCCAGGTTGAGCGCATGCCGTACCCGGGAGATGACCTGGGTGGCCAGCAACGAGTGGCCGCCGCGCTCGAAGAAGTGATCCTCCAGCCCGACCTGCTCAACCTGCAACACCGCCTGCCAGATCGCTGCCAGTTGGACTTGCAGCGGGCTGTGGGGCGCCACGTAGGCTTGTGTGTGCTGGTTCAGGTCCGGCGCCGGCAATGCGCGACGGTCAAGCTTGCCGTTGTTATTCAACGGCAAGGCATCGAGCACCACCCACTGCCCGGGCACCATGTAGTCCGGCAGCGACTGACGCAAACGGGCCGCCAGTGCCTGTGTGTCCAAGGCGATGCCCGCAGCGGGCACCACGTACGCCACCAACTGCGTGCCGGTGGCGCTCGGCAGCGCCAATACTGCCGCTTCACGCACCTGCGGCAAGGCTTGCAGGCCGGCTTCGATTTCGCCCATTTCGATACGCAAGCCGCGAATCTTCACCTGATGGTCGATACGCCCGACGTACTCCAGCGCACCCGCCTCGTTGTAACGGGCCAGGTCGCCACTGCGATACAGCCGGGCGCCGGGGACTGCGGAAAACGGGTCCGGCAGGAAGCGCTCGGCGGTCAGCGCCGGGCGGTCGAAATAGCGCTGGGCCAGACCGGCTTCGGCGCCGATGCACAACTCGCCCACGCCATCGGTCGCCAGCAATTGGAAACCGCTGTCGAGTACGTAGAGCGAGCGCCCTTCAATCGCGCGCCCGATCGGCACACCGAACGCGTCGCTGGCGTCATCCAGTTGGCACGCGTGTACGCTGGACACCACCGTCGCCTCGGTCGGCCCATACGTGTTGACCAGCCGCACACCGCCCAACCCGGCGGCATGCCAGGCGCGCAAGCCTTCCACGGACATCGCCTCACCGCCCACATGCACCTGGCGCAGTCGGCCAAGGGAGCGCTGGTGCATGGCACATTCCTTGGCCAGCAGGTACCAGTACGCGGCGGGCAAGTCGGCCAGGGTCACGCCCTGTTCAACGATCTCGCGCGCCAGTTGCCCGGCGTCCCACAGGTCATCGCCACGCATGATCAGCGCCGCGCCCACGCACAGCGGCGGGTAGCACTGCTCGACAAAGCCGTCGAAGCTGAAGGTCGCGAACTGCAGCACGCGGTCCTCTGCACTCAGTTGGCTGTACAGCACGGCGCTGTCGCAGAACTGGCCGAGGGCCGCATGGTCAATGGCCACGCCTTTGGGCTGGCCGGTGGAGCCGGAGGTGTAGATCACATACGCCAGGTCCGCCGCCGCCGCGTGATTGGGCGGATTGGTTGCCGGGCAGTCGGCCAGCTCATCGCCCGTGGCGCTGAAATCGAAACGGGTCAGCCCGGTCGGCAACGGCACATCGGTCAGCAAGCCGGTTTCGCTGAGCAGCAGGTCCAGGCGACTGTCCGCGAGCATGTAGGCCAGGCGCTCGGCCGGGTATTTCGGGTCCAGCGGCACGTACGCCGCGCCGCTCTTGAGCACCGCCAGCAGGCTGACGATCAGTTGCGGACCGCGCCGCGACGCCAGGCCCACTCGCTGGCCGGGGCCGACGCCCAGTGCCAGCAGGCGATGGGCCAGGCGGTTGGCCCGTGCGTTGAGTTGGGCGTAGCTCAAGCGTTCGCTGCCCGCCTGCACCGCCAGTGCGTCCGGCGTAGCCTGGGCCTGGGCCGCGATGCGCTCATGGGCGTGTTGATGACCTCGGGCGGTCGCCGGCAACTGGCTGAGGGCAAGCACGTCGCGCTGCGCGGTGGCGTCGAGCAGGCGCAGATTGCCCAGGGGGACGTGAGCGTCGGCCAGCAGTTGCGCCAGCAGATGGTGCAGGTTGTCGCCCAGCCGCGTGACCTGAGACTGGCTGAATTGCGCGCGGTCGTAGCTGAATTCCAGGCGCAGGTTGGTACCCAGTTCAATGCCCAGAGTCAGCGGGTAATGGGTGCGCTCATGGTTTTGCATCGGCCCGAAGGTCAGGCCGGCCGGCGCGCCTTGTTTCAGGACTTCGGCCACCGGGAAGTTTTCAAACACCAGCAGCGTATCGAACAGCGCGGCGCCTTGCTGGCCGGCCCAGCCCTGGATGTCGTAGAGCGGCACATGCTCGTGATCGCGCAGGCTGAGGTTCTGCGCCTGCAACTGGCTGAGCCAACTGGCGGCGGATTGCGCCGGCGAGGCAGCGCTGATGATCGGCAAGGTATTGATGAACAGGCCCAACTGCTGCTCGATCCCGGGCAACGGCGCGGAACGTCCGGCCACTGTGGCGCCGAAGGCCACGCACGCCTGCCCGGTGTAGCGTTGCAGCAGCAGGCTCCAGGCGCCCTGCAACAGGGTGTTGAGGGTCACTTTATGCTGGCGGGCAAACTCACCGAGGCGCTGGGTGAAGTCACTGTCCAACACGACGTGATGCTCTGCAGTCCCCGCACCGTCAACCGGCGTGCGCAGCGCCTGGGCCAACCGGGTCGGCGCCGGCAATGGCGCCAGCTCGGCTTTCCAGAATGCTTCGCCGTTGCCTTGCCGTTGCAGCCAGCCCAGGTAATCGCGAAATTGCCCAAGCGGTGCGGGCACGGCCTGGCCTGCATAATGAGCAAGCACTTCGCCGAGCAACTGGGCGTTGCTCCAGCCATCCATCAGGATGTGGTGGCTGGTGAAAATCAGCTGCCAGGTCGTGCCCGCGCCACGCACCAGCACCAGGCGAAACAGCGGCGCGGCATTGAGTTCGAAGCCGCGTTCACGCTCGGCGTTGGCCAGCGCATCGAAATCGGCGCGGGGGTCTTCAATCACTTGCAGTTGCAGGTCGACCTGGCGGCGAATCACTTGATGCGCGCTGTCCAGGCCCAGCCAATGGAAGCTGCTGCGCAGGATGTCGTGACGGTCCAGCGCGGCCTGCCAGGCGCGCCCGAACGCAAGCAGGTCGAGGCCGTCGATGTCCAGGCGCAGCTGGTTGATATAGGCCTGGGCCTCGGGTTCCAACAGCGTGTGGAACAGCATGCCCTGCTGCATCGGCGACAAGGGGTAAAGGTCTGCGATGGCCGGCCCGGCCACCGGCAATGCATCCAGTTGCGCCTGGGTGACGCGTGCCAGGGGGAAATCCGATGGCGTGACCTGCCCGGCCGGCGTGGCGCAGCAATGCTCGATCAGGGCCTTGAGTTCAGCGGCGTATTCGTCTGCCAGGCGCTGGATGGTCGAGGGTTCGAACATCTCGCGACTGAAGCCCCACTGCAAGGCCAACTCACCGCCATACACCTGCCCTTCCACCGTCAGCCAGTTGGCCAGCGGCGCCTCGGGGTCTTGAGCCTGGCCACTGCCCTCGCCGGCCGGTACGAACAGCGCCGACTCATCGAACTGGCGGTCGAACTGGCCCAGATAGTTGAAGGTGATGCGTGGCGCGGCCAGCCCGGCCAGGGATTCGCGCACTTGCGGCGCGCCGAGGTAGCGCAGCAGGCCATAGCCCAGGCCCTTGTCGGGGACGGCGCGCAGTTGCGCCTTGACCGCCTTGATTGCACCGGACAGCTCGCCATCGGCTTGCAGGCGCACTGGAAACAGGCTGGTGAACCAGCCGACGGTGCGGGTCAGGTCGATGCCATCGAACAGGTCTTCGCGACCATGTCCTTCCAGCTGGATCAGCGCGGCGGGCTGACCGCTCCAACGGCTGACGACCCGTGCCAGGGCGGTGAGCAACAGGTCATTGACCTGGGTGCGATAGGCCGCCGGCGCCTCTTGCAGCAATTGGCGCGTGTGCTCGGCATCGAGGCGCGTTTCAAGCTTGGCGCCCAGGCGATTTTGCAGGCCACCCTCGGGGTGATCGCAGGGCAACTCGGCATCGATGGATTGCGCCTGCCAGTACGGCAGTTGGTGATCGAGGGCCTGCGCGTGGTCTTGCAGGCGCTGCGCCCAGTGCTGGTAGGCGCTGGTCTTTGCCGGCAATGTCTGTTCGCGATAAGCCTGTTGCAGGTCTTCCAGCAGGATGCGCCAGGACACGCCGTCCACCACCAAATGGTGCACCACCAACAGCAAGCGCTGGGTACCGTCGGCCATGTCGACCAGGGCGGCGCGCAGCAGCGGGCCGTGCTCCAGGTCCAGGCTGCGCTGGGCCTCATCGCACAGCGCGGCGAATTCGGCGTCGCTGCCGGCACGGGCCTGCCACAACACCGATGCGCCGACCTGCGCGGCGTGATGCTGTTGCCAACCCTCGGCCTGCGCCACGAAGCGCAGACGCAGGGCATCGTGATGCCGGATCAATTGCATCACCGCCGCATCGAGTCGAGAGAACTCCAGGGTTTCACGCGGCGTCAGCAGCAATGACTGGTTCCAGTGCTGACGCGCCGGGATGGCCTGGGCGAAAAAGCCCTGCTGCACCGGTGTCAGGATGACCTCACCGCTGACCGGGCCTTGATCGATCACATTGAGCTCATCGAAGCTCGCCACCAGCGCCAGGCTGCGCACGCTCTGGTATTGGAACAGGTCGCGCGGGCTGAGGCGGATACCGGCCTGACGGGCACGGCTGACCACCTGGATGGAAATGATCGAATCGCCGCCCAGCTCGAAAAAATTATCGTCCAGGCCTACGGCCTCGATGCCTAGCACACTGCTCCAGATCGCGGCCAAGGCTTGTTGCAGGGCGTTTTCAGGCGCGGCGAAAGCCTGCTGCGGCGCAGCATCCGGCAGTGGCAGCGCCTTGCGATCGAGCTTGCCGTTGGCGGTCACCGGCAGCCTGGCCAGGGTGATGAAATGGGTCGGCACCATGTATTCCGGCAGGCTGCCGAGCAGCCAGGCCTTGAGGTCGCCGACGGCCTCGCTTTCAAGGACCACATAAGCCACCAACTGCTTGCCGCCGTGTACCAGGACCACTGCTTCGCGCACCTGCGGGTGCTGCATCAGGCGCGTTTCGATCTCGCCCAGTTCGATGCGCAAGCCGCGCAGCTTGACCTGGTGGTCGAGGCGGCCGAGGTATTCGATCACCCCATCGGCGCGCTGACGCACCCGGTCGCCGGTACGGTACAGGCGCTCACCGGCCACGAAGGGGCTCGGCACAAAGCGCTCGGCGGTCAGCGCCGGGCGCCGGTGGTAGCTGCGCGCCAGACCGGTGCCGCCCAGGTACAGCTCACCCGCAACACCGGCCGGTACCGGGTTGAGCTGGGCATCGAGCACGTAGGTGCCGAGGTTGGCGATCGGCCGGCCAATCGGCACGCTGTCGGCGCCTTCGTCGATGCAGGTCCAGTGGGTCACGTCGATCGCGGCTTCGGTCGGGCCGTAGAGGTTGTACAAGGCCGCATTCGCCAGCCTGGCGAATACCTGGCGCTGCGCGTCCAACGGCAAGGCTTCGCCGCTGCAGACAATGCGCTTGAGGCTGGCGCAGGCGCCTACGCCTGGCTCATGGATGAACGCCTGCAACATGGACGGCACGAAATGCAGGGTGGTGATGGCGTGCCGCTCGATGGTCTCGATCAAGCGGGCCGGTTCACGGTGCTCCCCCGGTGCGGCGACCACCAGACGCGCGCCGGTCATCAGTGGCCAGAAAAACTCCCACACCGAAACGTCGAAGCTGAACGGCGTTTTCTGCAGCACCGCGTCGCTGGCATCGAGTGCGTAGGCCTGCTGCATCCAGCACAGGCGGTTGACCAGCGCACGATGGCTGTTACCGGCGCCCTTGGGCTTGCCGGTGGAGCCGGAGGTGTAGATCACATAGGCCAGGTTCAGCCCCTGGAGGATGACGTTAGGGGACTCGCTGCTGTAGGCGTCGAGCCAGTTGGTCAGCTGGTCCAGGGCTATCACCTGGATGCCTGCGGTCGGCAGTCGCGCCAACAGGTTTTGCTGGCTGAGCAGCAGCGTGATGCCGCTGTCGTCGATCATGTAGGCCAGGCGCTCCTCGGGGTATTCCGGGTCCAGCGGGACGTAGGCGCCGCCTGCCTTGAGGATGGCCAACAGGCCCACGACCATGTCGATGGAACGCTCGACACAGATCCCCACCAGCACGTCCGGGCCGACGCCTCGCTCGCGCAATGCATGGGCTAACCGGTTGGCGCGCGCGTCAAGCTGGGCATAGGTCAGGGTGACCTCACCGAATACCAGCGCTGGCGCATCCGGCGTGCGTTGGGCCTGGTCTTCAATCAGGTGGTGGATCGCGCGTTCGGTCGGATACGGCACGGCGGTGTGGTTCCAGGCCTTGACCAGCACCTGCTGCTCGTCAGCGCCCAGCATCGGCAACTCGCCGATGCGCTGTTCAGCGTCCGCCACCATCGCCTGCAACAGGCTGATCCAATGGCGGGCCATGCGCTGGATGGAAGGCGCGTCGAACAGGTCGTTGGCGTATGTCAGCGCGGCATGCAGGGTGCCTGATTTTTCATAGGTGTCGAGGGTTAGGTCGAACTGCGTGGTGCGGCCTTGCCACTCCACCAGGGCCAGTTCCAGACCGGAGGCGGTGCTGACGGAGGCGATGTCCGCCACCACCGGCTGATGGTTGTACATCACCTGGAACAGCGGCGTATGACTCAGGCTACGCTCGACTTTCAAGGCTTCCACCAGGCGTTCGAACGGCAATTCCTGATGCGCCTGGGCACCCAGGGCGTGTTCCTTGATGCCTTGCAGCAGTTCGGCGACGCGGGTTTGTCCGGTCAGTTCGGTGCGCAGCACCTGGGTATTGACGAAGAAACCGATCAGCCCTTCGACTTCAGTGCGAGTGCGGTTGGCGATGGGCACGCCGACGCGTATATCACCCTGGCCCGTGTAGCGATGCAGCAGCACATTGAACGCGCCGAGCAGCAGCATGAACAAGGTGACGTTGTGCGTTTGCGCGCACGTGCGCAATTGCGCGGCCAGCGCCGGGTCGATCTCGAAGGTGTGGCGCGTGCCCTGGTAGCTGGGCATGGCCGGGCGTGGACGGTCGGTCGGCAGCTCCAGCACCGGGTGTTCATCGCCCAGGCGCGCCTGCCAGTATTGCAGCTGGCGCGCCTGCTCGCCGGCTTCCAGCCAGCGACGCTGCCAGAGGGCGTAGTCGCTGTACTGAATCGCCAGCGCCGGCAATTGCGGCGCCTCGTTGCGCTCGTGAGCGTCATAGAAACGGATGAATTCGTCGATCAACACATTCATCGACCAACCGTCGGAGACGATGTGGTGCAAGGTCAGCAGCAACACGTGCTCGTGTGCATCGAGCTTGAGCAGTTGCACGCGCAGCAGCGGGCCGTGTTCCAGGTCGAACGGCAACAGCGACTGACGCGTTGCCGCCGCGTTGACGGCCTGCTCACGGTCAGCGGGGGCCAGGTTACTGAGGTCCAGGTGCTCGACTACCCCTGACGGTTCGATTGGAACCTGGACCAGCCGCTCGTCCGCCTGGCGCTGAAACACCGTGCGCAAGGTTTCGTGGCGCGCCACCAGGCTGGCGAACGCCTGGTCCAGGGCGTCCAGGCTCAGCGCACCCTTCAAGCGTACGGCGCCGGGCAGGTTATAGGCGCCGCTGGCCGGGTCCAACTGCCACAGAAACCACATGCGCTGCTGCGCGTAGGACAGCGCCTGGCGGTCCTCTGCCTCCACCCTCGCCGGAATCGGAAACCGGGAAAAATCCACGCCTTCTTTCTGCAGGGCCTGCAGGAACACTTGGCGCTTTTCCAGGGGCAACCCGATAAACCGGCGAGCAAGTTTCAAGGAGTCTTCAGCATTCATTTGTTGGAGTCCGGAGCAATAGGCAGGAAGCACAAAGGCACGTCGTCCCTATAAAACGAACCGGAGAGGGAAAAATTAGCGAGCAATGGGGGCTGCAAGCGAGGTGTCATCAAGGGTTACATCAATTCCGGGAAAGACACACCAAGTCGAGCTAGCATTGACTCACACCACTTTTTGCAACTACATTTAGTTACACGCAGGGAACGCCGTGTCCAAAAATGAAAAGCTGCTCGCCAAACTGCTCGATGAGCACGTGGCATTCACCTGGTCTGAACTCGTAACGCTGTTACGCCGACTGGGCTACACACAGATTGAAGGGGCTGGAAGCCGGGTCAAATTCGACATCGGCGACCCCAGTGCACTGATTACCCTGCACAAGCCTCACCCCGGCAACGAACTGAAACACTACATTCGGCGCCAAATCATCGAACAATTGAAATCAGGAGAACTGATTCAGTGAACAACCAGCTGAAACACAAAGGCTACATCGGCTCCATCGAAGCCAGCCTCGAAGACAACTGCCTGTTCGGCAAAATCCTGTTCATCAAGGCGTTGGTGAGCTACGAAGGCAAAACCGTCGCCGAGCTGGACGCGGCCTTCAGAGAGGCGGTAGACGATTACCTCGCCACCTGCCAGGCCCTCGGGCAAACGCCGGAAAAGCCTTGCAAGGGCTCCTTCAACGTACGCGTGGGCCATGATCTGCATTTGGCGGCAGCGCTGGCGGCGACCCGCAAGAAAGTGACGTTGAACGATCTGACACGCCAGGCGCTGAATGAGTTTTTACAACATCATTGCCCGGCGATTGGCTGACTGCCCAACCGCCGATACCCCAGCACGGCCGAACCCAACACCACCAACCCCGCCGCCAGCGCCACCCAGAACCCGCTGGCGGCGCCGGAGTGGTCAATCATCCAGCCCGAGCCGGCGGCGCCAATCGCCACACCGATGCTCAGGCCGGTGATCAGCCAGGTCATGCCTTCGGTGAGGCGGCTCGGTGGGACCACTTGCTCCACCAGCGCCATGGACACGATCAGGGTCGGGGCGAAGAACAGGCCGGAGATAAAGATCGCCACGGCCAGGCCCGGAATATCGGTCACCCACAGCAACGGCAAGGTGGTCAACGCCGTGGCCACGCCGCAGAACAGAAACTGCCGGGGCAACGAGGCCTTGAGCTTGAGCGTGCCGAAAGCCAGGCCGGCCAGGCAGGAGCCGATGGCGTAGACCGACAGCACGATACTCGCCGCGGCGGGTTGACCCTGATGCTGGGCAAAGGCGACGCTGACCACATCCACCACCCCGACGATCACGCCCATGGCCAGCAACAGGGTCATCAGGATCAGCACCGAAGGCGAGGAGATCAGCCAGCGTCCATGGTGGTCGTGGCGTGGGTGCACCGGCGGCTCGGTCTCGCGTTGCAGCACGAACGTGGTCACGCCCACCGCCAGCAGCAGCGCCGCCACCAAAGGCCCGGCCTCGGCAAACAGCACCACGCTCAGACCGACCGAAATGGGCGGGCCGATGATAAAGCACACCTCATCGAGCACCGATTCCAGGGCGAACGCAGTTTGCAGCCTGGGCTGGCCGCGGTACAACTCGGTCCAGCGCGCTCGCACCATGGCCGACATGTTGGGCATGCAACCGGCCAGCGCGGCGAACAGGAACAACGTCCAGTTCGGCGCCTGCACACGCGTGCACAGCAGCACCATCAACAACGCGCCCCCACCGATCAGCGCGGCGATGGGCAGCACTCTGCCCTGGCCGTATCGATCCACCAGACGCGATACCTGCGGCGCACAAAATGCCGTGGCCAACGCGAACACCGCCGCCACCGAGCCCGCCAGGCCATAACCGCCATGCACCTGCGAGAGCATGGTGATCAGGCCGATACCGGTCATGGAGATCGGCATGCGTGCCAGCATGCCCGCCAGGACAAAAGCGCGAGCGCCGGGAACCTGGAACAACGCGGCGTAGGGATTTGCCATTGATAAAGCGCCTTCTGTCCTTAGGTGGGGCAACCTTGTATCACACCAGCCGCTTGATCTGCTTATGCCGCCATACCAGGCGGTAATAGGCTGTCTGCAACACCAGCATCGCCAGGTAAGTCACCGGAAACGCCATCCACACCCCTTCCAGGCCAAAGTGCGCATTGAACAGGTACGCCACCGGCAATTCCACGCACAGCACACAGAAAATCGAGATGGCGACCGGCATCAGCACCACGCCGCTGGCGCGCATGATCCCGCCGATCACGGCCTGGAAGCCGAACACCAGAATGCTCCACAGCATGATATGCAACAGGTGCTCGGCGTTGACGCGCGCGGCGGCGTCGGTGATGAACAGACCCAGCAGCCAATGCGACAACCCGTAGCCGAGCACGATCAGGCCACCGGTGAGGCCGGTATTGATCAACAGCCCGGTGCGCAGGATCGGCCCGATGCGCTCCAGGCGACCGGCGCCAATGGCCTGCGCGCCCAGGATCGAGGCGGTGATGGCAATCGACAGCGCCGGAAACTGCACGTAATTGACGATCTGCGTCACCGCGCCGTACGCCGCCGTTGCCTGGGAACCATGGCCGTTGACCAGCGCCAGGATGACCAATTCGGACAACGACAACACCACCATCTGCAAGCCGGTAGGCAAACCGATGCGCAGGACCTTGCCGAGGATCACCCGGTCCAGGCGCAGGGCTGCGAGCATGTCGCGATCCGGCGCCATCACATGGTGCTTGTGGCGCAGGCGCAGAATCAGGAACAGCATCGCCAGGGCATTCCCCGCCAGCCCGGCGTACGCCGCACTCTGGATACCCATGGGCGGCAGGCCGATCCAACCGCGGATCAGCGCCGGCGTCAGCAACAAGCCCATCAGGGTCGATACCATCAGCGCCAACAACGGCGAAACCGTGTCGCTGACGCCGCGCAGCAGCTGGGTATAGAGGATAAATACCAGCAGCAGCGGCATGATCAGCATCATCACCTGGGCGTAGCCCACCGCATCGTCCAGCACGTCGACGGGGGTTCCCAGGGCCTGCAGCGCGGGGCGCGCAAACAGCCCACCCAGTACGGCCGCGAGCAGGCCTATCAGAGCGCCAAGGGTCAGCGTGGCGCCGGTGATCACCTTGACCAAGCCTGTCTCCCCGGCGCCCCAGGCCTGGCCGATCAGCACCGAGGCGCCGGCACCCAGGCCAATCACCAGGGCGATGAAGAAAAACACGATGGGGAACATGCCCGACACCGCCGCCAGCGCGTGGGTACCGAGCATCTGCCCGACATAGATACCGTTGAGCGTACCGGAGAAGCTTTGCAGAAAATTGGAGAGCACCATCGGTGCCAGAAAGAACAGGTAAACCTGCCACAACGGTCGTTGCTGGGTGACTTCCATGATGGTTTGGGCCCCTGGGTGGCAGTGGAGTGGTCAATCGCTTGAGGCTGTTGGCGCTGAACCGCCAATGGTACGCCGAGATCGATGGACCACTCCAGAGGGCAGGTAGTTGCGTGCAACGGGGCAGGTGCCAGGGGCGGCTGCTATCCGTCTGCCGGAAAGCAGCCTTTGATAGCCGCAAATATTACCCGCCGGCGGATACGGAGAAGTTACCCGCATACGCGCTGGCGTAGGGTTTGCCTGGCGCACGGGAGGATTGCTGGTCGATCATGTGGTCGATGTTGACCATATCAAAGCGTTGGTCTTCAGCGCCAGGCTTGCCCTCCTCCCGAATGCCGATATCCAGCTCACGCAACAAGCCAGGACGATTGAGCAATTCCAGGGCCACTTCACGCGCTTGCGGACTGAAGGTTCGTGTGGACGGGGCAAGACCCGCCGCCTCTTTCAGCTCATTGACATTGACGTACTTGTCATCCGCACCGGCGGTAAACTGTCTGAAATTATTTTTGACGGCATGCAGCAGCCCTTCGTCGCTCATCGTCCTGAATGTATTCGATGCATCCCCCAGGTCCTGCCGGGAGATACTGCCGTCGAGCACGCCACTGCGGCCTTGGTCCAGTGTCTTGAACAGTTGCCCTCGCTCCATCAATTCCTGCGCGACAGCAGTATCGGCCGCACTGATAGGTCGTCCATCCAGGGTATGTCCCGACGCAGCGGCGCTCAGCGACTCGTCCGTGATGCTACCTCGCGAAGGATCTTGCAGGGCACCGAAATGGGAAAGCACCTTGGCCGAGAACGCCTCGTCACTGTCATTGGCATAGGGTCGACCTGCGGCCATCATCGGGCTCCATGGCTGGTTACCTTGCACGCCCATATAGGACGGGGGCTGCGTCGCCTGCCAGCCTTGCATGCCTTGCGGCCCACCACCAAATGCAGGTTGCGCGTTGAACTGAGGAGAGCATTGCTGATTTATTCTCTGCTGTTGCATCGCGCCGTTATTCCCTCCGGCGAACCGATTGCCTGACAGTGGGGAATAGCCGCCTGCCTCCTGCTGAGACAACTGACCGATAGCCAGTTGCATATCCTCGCGGTTAATCAGGCCATCTTCCTGAGCGCCGTTTTGAATACCGTCAAACAGGCTTGCGAGACCGGGCCGACCCAATATATCCCTGGCCAGCAACGTCATCTGGTCATCATGACCGCCCATCCCCAATGGGCGATTGGCCACATCAGCCAGCGACTCTCGAGACGCGAACGAACTGCCAGGCGATCTGAAATATTCGAAGTTTTGCAGCAGCATGTCTGCAACGGCCGAGTGGGAATAATTGCTGGTCATTACGCCAGGCATATTCGTCGTCGCATTACCCGCTGGCGGAAATTCGTGGTTCTGCACGGGCGGAGGCGAATAGAACGGTTGGTTTAAGTAAGGATTCATCATGGCAACACCTCATGTCTTGGACGTAACAACGGCCTGGCCAAACACACAAGCGCTCGGTTCAGCTGCCTGTTGGTGGCAACTGAAACAGTGCAGTTCCAAACCAACATAGGGTTTTCGCATCAGGATTGGGCTACCCACCAAACGCCTGCGAGGCTGGCGAAGTGCAGGGTCAAACAGAGCCGTCTGCGCGCCGATCGCCGCCGCCGTGGCGCTGAACACGTAGCTTGAACAGCGAGTGACGCATCTCGCGGTGGCGTTCGCTATTGAGCAGCAGCAATCCGCACAGCGGACATACGACACCCAACGAATAGGCCAGGGTGTGGGGATGGTACTGAAGCGTCGGTACCACCAGCATCAGACACATCGCAAAGTAGCCTGCCAGGACAACACCCGCCCAATGCCGACCGCACACCATCATGACATTGGAAAACACGGCAACAGTCGCCAATGCGACAAGGCTCCACCCGGACATCTGCGCTTTGAGCGACGGGTCGAACCGGCGCAGATAGGTCGCATCATCCAATACCGTCACCAGGATGCCTGACAAAATCGCCATGGCCGTCGTGCCGAGAAGCACTGGCAGGTTGCGGCGCAACACCCTGGCAACTGAATCACTCGCTCTCAATACGCTGGAAGCCATTCCCATGATCCTGAACTCATTGATAGCCCAGAGCGTAAAGAATCCTCATCCTTCAATAATGTAGGAAAAATTCCATTTCACGGCGAGACACTTCCTGATATGGCTTGCAGCCCGCGCCTACTGCGGGGCAATCGGCAGCGCACGTTTATGCGCTGTCTTGCCATACGCCGCCTCGACAATCGCCCTCACCCGCTCGCTCACCGGTTCGCCCATCAAGTACGCATCGATCTCGGCGTACGAGCAACCGTAGGCGTCCTCATCGAGTTTCCCCGGTGCCAGTTCTTCAAGATCGGCAGTCGGCGGCTTTTGCGCCAGTTTTGCCGGGGCACCGAGGGCGGTGGCAAGCAGGCGCACCTGGGATTTGGTCAGGCCAGACAACGGCGCCAGGTCGCAGGCGCCGTCGCCGAATTTAGTGAAGAACCCCATCAGCGCTTCAGCCGCCTGGTCGGTGCCGACCACCAGGCCATTGTGCAGGTTGGCGAGTGCATACTGCGCGATCATGCGCGCGCGGGCCTTGACATTGCCCTTGATGAAATCGCGTTGTGCGGCACTGGCTTGCGCAGCGCCCAGGCTGGCCATCAGGCCGTCGACACTGGCGGCAATGTCCAGGGTGTCGACATGGTCCGGCAGGATAAAATCCAGGGAGGCCTGGGCATCGTGTTCGTCGCCCTGGGTTTTGTAGGGCAGACGCATGGCGATAAAGCGCGCGGCGTAGTCTTCGTCGCGCAGTTGCTGCACCGCCAACTGGCACAGGCGGCCTGCGAGCAATGAGTCGACACCGCCGCTGATACCCAGCACCAGCGCCTTGCAGCCAGAAGCGCGCAACACGCGCTTGATGAAATCGATGCGTCGTTGAATTTCCCGGGCCTCGCCACCTGCGACCAGCAAGCGGTCTACGTTCAACTCACGGGCGATGCGTTCTTGAGTGTGCATGTCATGCCTCCACGCTACCAACGTTGAATACCTGTGCTGCGTACTGCAGGAACGACGGGTCTTCGCAGACGTTCTTCACCGGGTCATCGGAAAATTTCACCACCGGCTCGCCGTGTACCCGCACCAGCTTCATCACGATACTCAGTGGCTCCACGCCGTCGACATCGCAGGCGAGGCTGGTGCCCATGCCGAAGCCGAACCTGGCCTTGCCGCGGATATGCCGCAGGATCGGCAGGCATTTTTCGAAATTCAGACCATCGGAGAACATAAGGTCTTTGGTCATCGGGTCGATACCGAGCGCCTTGTATCTGGCCAGCACTTTGTCCGCCCACACGATGGGGTCCCCGGAGTCCTGGCGCAGGCCGTCGTAGAGCTTGGCGAAGTACAGATCGAAATCCTTGAGGAAGAAATCGGTGCTGATGCAATCGGTCAGTGCCATGCCAAGACGGCCGCGGTACTCGTGCACCCAGTTTTCCAGTGCGGCGTTCTGGCTTTCGCGCAGGCGCCCCAGTTGCTGGTGCACCATCAGCCATTGGTGGGCCATGGTGCCGATCAGCGGCAAGTCGAATTCATAGGCCAGGTGGGCGTTGCTGGTGCCGAGGAACTGCCCGGGGAAGTCGCGGCGCATGATGTCCACCACTTCGCGCTGGGCCTTGAATGACAGGCGCCGCCGCGTGGAAAAATCGGAGACGCGCAGGTCGGCCAGTTCGTCGCGGCTGAGGTTTTTCTCCAGCCAGTCGAACTTCTGGTAGAGCTTGCGGGTGACGTCTTCGAGGGTGACGTCGGGGTACTTGTCGCGGTTGCGCAGCTCGCTGATCAGCGCCAGTACCGGTTGCTCGAACATGATGCAGTGCAGCATCGGGCCGATCACCCGGATGTTCAATTGCCCGTCCACTTCACTGACGTGGATATAACGCAGGTTGAAGCGAAACAGCCCGAGGAAGCGCTCGTAATCCGGCGTGAGGTATTCGCGAAAGCGCGGGTTGAACAGGAAGCGCAGCTCGCCTTCACGCATCTGCAGGCCGGCCAGCTTTTCCAGCTCGGCGCGCAGCTGCGGGATCAGATGGCCGAGTTTTTCCCTGGAGCGGACGATGAAGTTGTACTCCACATCCACATTGGGGTGCTGGTGCAGCACCGCCTGCATCATGGTGAAGGTGTAGTAATCAGTGTCGAGCAAGCCCTGGATGACCGGGGACTCGGTGTCATAGGCGCTTTCCATGGTGGATCTCCTTAACGCGTGGCCATCGCGGCCAGTTCTTCGCGGGTGCGGCTGATAGCGGCACCGGCCTTGAGCAATTCGTTGACGGCCTGCACGCCGCCCTCTTCAGTGATCCCTCGACACGCCGGCAGGTGCAGCACCACCTGCAGCCCGGCCTTGAGCAGTTGCAGGGCGGTGGTCTTGACGCAATAGTCCAGGGCCAGGCCACCGACGAGCACGCGGGCGATACCCCGGGCCTTGAGGTATTCAATGACGCCGGTGGACAGTTTGTCGTGCAGGTCGTGGTAGCAGGCGCCGTAGGGGTGCAGGTCGGGTTCGACGCCCTTCCAGACGAAGTAGTCGTAGTCATAGGGGCTGGGCAATTCAGCCAGCAAGGTGAAGCCCTCGGTACCCGGCACGCAGTGGCTGACCCAGGTGACATCAGCGTGAGCCAGGCCGGTAGGTTGCAGCATCTGGCTGTGCTGCTCGACCACCCAGGGCGCCTGCGGGCTGTGGGCGTCCTTGCTGCCGATACGGCGCCCGGCGAGGCTGGCCATGTAGTTGAGTTCGGCACCGATCAGGTCTCCTCCGGCTACGGGCAGTTCGTCGGGGCACAGCGGCGTGAAACTCTTCTGTTCTGGCACCTTGTAACAGTTACATCTGCATGATATTAAAGATCTTAGGTCTATCTGACGGGGAGTAGAGGGCAGCAGTAATAGCCTTCATGCAATCCATGCAGACAGAGCAAACGTGATCGGTTGATGAATGGGTGGTAGATGGAGCTTGTGTGGGGCACAGAGGATTTCTTGATCGCAGGACATCCGTACCGAGGATTTCCGATTCTGCTGTGGGACTCGATGGAGAGCTGCACTCCCGCCAATCAGTTCTTCCGCTTCTACCTACTTCGCGGAGAAATCGGCTCGGATCTATCCTGGCCGAATACCGGACGAGCACTTTACGACTACTTCAGTTTCCTACAAGCCCATCAACTTGATTGGCGGGACGTAGATCGCGGAGAGGCCAAGAGCCTTCTGGCCGCCTACAGGGATTACTGCCTGAAGACATGCGATCTGGGATCAAACACTACTCGCCAGCGAATGACGTACATCTGCAAGTTCTACGAATTCGCTCTAGACAAAGGCTGGGTGAAGCGTCTGCCGTTCAGTCACGAAGAACGTACAGTGCCGCGCCAAAACAGCTTCCTTGAACATATCGACGCCAGTGGCGGCAAGGTCTTGGTGAACGATGTGATGCCGCGCCATCACAAGCAACTTCCCAAGTTTCTGAGCATGGCCGAGGCCAAGTCGCTCCTGACCGCAGCAGAAAATCCACATCACCGAATCATGATTCAACTGGCACTACGCACAGGATTGCGTCGTAACGAACTGGCTACTTTCCCGGAGGCGTATATTTTCGACCCGGACAAAGCTGGTCGAATCGAACGCAATCTCCGAATTAAGCTTGATCCGTGCGACGGCACCGGGATGGAAACCAAGGGTAGCAAGGAGCGATATATCTGGATTAGTCGCAAGTTCATGTCCGAGCTCTACCGCTACCACTCTAAGGTGCGTGGCGAGCGGGCATCTCTGGGCAAGAACCAAAAGGCGCTTCTCCTCAACCGTCTCGGAGAACCCTATAGCAGTGCTGGCAAGAGCCTGAATCGGATAATCAACCAGACTGGCAAGCAGGCAGGGTTTGAAGTCCATGCGCATATGCTGCGCCATACCTACGCGACCCACACCCTGTTCAACCTTCAGCGCACCCCGCAGAACGGGATCGATCCTCTAACGTATCTGCAACGTCAACTTGGCCACAGCTCCATTCAAACCACGATGATCTACCTGCATTTGGTCAACGAAATGGCCGATGAAGCCGTGCTGGCATATGACGACGAGCTGAGCGAAATGGCGGGTGTAGCCTGATGGGGAAGCGCAAAGTATTTATCAAGACTGATCTCAGCGTCCCGAAAGTCGAACACGGCTTCGACACAGAGGGCAACGTGTACATTCTGCCCGAGGTGATTCCTCCGGCGGACACCTCGGTAGCGTTCGGACGTAATAGCTCCAGCCGTCGAGGATTTGATTTTGCACGATGGTACGGATCTGGAATTGACTCCATTACCTACGCGTGTCAGCGCCAAATTGAGCGCTTCTTATTAGGGCAAGAAGGCGACCTCTCGGTTGCTACGGTCGTCGGCCTTTGCACCGCTGGTCTGAAATATTTCCTTGATTTCTGCATGCTCCAAGCGATGGCTTTCGAACGTGACTTAACATTGAATGATGTGAACCGAATACTCATCGATAGTTATCTCGGCCATCTGTCTGGAAACGGTCTAACGACTAACGGACAGAAAAACGCGTACGGAAAAACAAAGTCTGTACTGGTTGCTCTCGCGCAACGAGGTATCTTTCCACTGGTCGCATCTGGCGGCGAAGCCACCTTTCCACGTAATCCTTTTCCGAACTCCACTCGTAAAGCCAAGGGCGAGACGGCGCTGTCCAAGCGCGAGCGGAAAGAGTTTGCGGCAGCTCTACGACAAGCCATCAAACCAATATGGGCCGATGTACCGACGGTAACCAGCGAACTATTGGTCTATGCGTTACTCATAGTTGCTTTGCACACTGGCCGAAATACCACTCCTTTGCTGGAAATGGGCCGCAATTGCTTGCGCGCGCACCCCAAGGACGACACGGTGTTTTTGGTGCTATGGAAGCGACGTGGTTATAGCTCCAGCAAAGTAGTTTTGCGCGCTGAGTCGAAAGCTGAGCGTCTATTAGAAGCAACACCCAGCGTTAGAACTAACGTTGAGCGTTTGATCCGCCGCGTGATCGCCTTGACTGAGCATTTGGATGCAGAAGCACCGCCTGACATCAAAGGCCGTGTATGGCTGTTTCGAAGTCGAACCATAAGATCAATCGGCCAAGTCACAGAGCTGCAGGCGCGTATGGTGGATTACGGAATAAACCGTCTTGTAGCTGATTATGGCCTGAAAGATAGCGATGGAAAGCCACTGCGAATCAATATTTCCCGCTTGCGCAAGACATTTGGAAATCGAATTTTTGAGCTTACTGATGGAGACCTCGCAACCACCGCCGTTGCTCTTGGGAACACCCCACGGGTAACCGACCAGAACTATTTAGCTCCGACTGAGGAAGCCCGTCGAAACTGGCGGTTTATGGGGGAGGTACTGGTGGGAGAACTACTGACTGCGACCATTGGTGCTACCTATAAGGAAAACCCTCTGGGCCACTGCGGCGATCCAGAAAATGGTCAATTCGCTCCGAAACGTGAAGGAGCTACATGCATGAATTTCATGAACTGCCTCCGCTGCAAAGACTACGCAGTGACCGCCGAAGACCTGTACAAATTGTTCAGTTTTTACTTTCGAGTGTTGAGTGAACGCTCTCGCATGTACAAGGGGCGCTGGGCACGTGAATATGCGCATATCCCTCGCCTTATCGATAACTATATCGTTGCGGAAGGACTTCGTCGCGGAGTTTTCAAAACGGCAGCGGTAGACGCTGCTCGCGAGCGCGCCCGTACCAATCCACATCCGTTCTGGTCAGTTGACCTGATTGCCAGCTTGGAGATCTTTTCATGAGTGAAAAGGTATCAGAAGACCTGCCGTGGCCGCCCCTGAAAGATCAGCCGAGCGATGTTCGCGGGCTTAGTAACTCAGAGCGCGACAAGCTAATCATCACGGCAACTCAGGTCGATGGACAGTGGATCATCCGCAGCCGGTACGGTGACGACGTCTGGCACCTTGAAGGTTTTCCAAGCAACGTGAGGGCATCCTCAAGACGGCTCAATTTCAGCAGCATGCCACCAGCATTCCGAGCAGTGATGAAGGCTATACTTTATCGCTACATCCGACGAGGTCGACTAGAGGCAGGCCGACCGAGGGGCAATACGATTCGAGATCTGGCTAATAACATGCAGCCATTTCTACGTCACTTAGAGAAGCTTGATATCGCAAACCTTGGTGCGGTAACGCCCTTGATCGCAGCAACCTATGTGACCGCCTGCAAGGCCTATCGGCAGATCAAAAAATCTGAGAAACCCCTTACACTCAATGCGCTAAATAGCCGCTACGACGCAGTAGAGGCGATTTATGAGTTGAGCCAATATACAGACGATCAGATGCCGGGGCATCCGTGGCAGGGCACTTCTGCGAAGGCGATGGCAGGACAACTTGGTATAGCCAGCAGCGGCCGAACACCGCTTATGTCCGATGAGATATTTTGCACGATCTTCGAGCGAGCATACAGACAGGTTGAAGACGGAAGGTTGTTACTAAACCTCCGAGATGATCTTGATGTTATCGCAGTAGAGAGCAGGGGCCGCCTTGCTGGAGGCATATATAAGGCAAAAAATAAGCACTTGAAAGCTAAGGGCTGGGATGGTGGTGTGCGAACTTTAAATACGGCGCTGATGTCCCTGCGGACGTCCTGCTATATAGTCCTGGCGAGTACCTCGGGTTGTCGGAACCACGAGCTGGCCAATCTGCAGTCGAACGCCCACCACCGCACTGAGGACGACGAAGGTACGATCTATCATTGGATGCGTTCTAAATCCGAGAAGACTGATGAAGGGATCCACGACTGGATGATTCCAGAGATCGCAGTACGGGCCCTGCGTATCATGGAGCGTTGGGCTGCTCCATATCAAGCGAAGATCGCGGCTGAGATTATTCAGCGACGTCGCACCAACCCCCACGACCCGCTCATCGCAGAAGCTCAAAAGCATCGCCATTCACTCTTTCTCACTACAACCGCTTTCGAAGGGATTGGTTCGCGTACCCTTTCTGGTAGCTCTTGGGACGACTATCTCAAGAGCTTTTCCCACGACTGCAAGCTAAGTTGGAATCTTACCAGCCATCAATTTCGTCGTAAATTCGCTAACTATGCCGCGCACAGCCGCTTCGGAGACCTACGATACCTCAAAGAGCATTTTGCCCATTGGTCATTGGACATGACCCTTGGCTATGCCATGGACGATGGCTGGGGGCAGCATCTCGATCTTGACCTTTACATGGAAATCCAAGATGAGCTGGAGGACATCAAACTCGGCGTCGTCGATAACTGGATGGGCGATGAATCGTTGGCAGGAGGCTATGGACGCTCCATCAAGGGATGGCAGCGAGACCCTCAAAACCTGCTGATCTTCAAAGATCGTGCCTCAATGCTGAAGTCCGTCTCTGAGAGCACAGCCATCCGCAGCAACGGCCATGCCTGGTGTACGGCAGACAACGACGGCTGTGTCGGCAATACCCTCGAACGCACCCGCTGCACTGGCTGCGACCAATCGGTGATCGGGAGTATCCACGCCCCCATCTACCAGCGACTCTACGATGATCTGAAAGAGCTGCTGCTCTGCAAGGACATTGGCGAAGGAGGTCGCCTACGCGTGAAGCGCGACCTGAACCGCTGCCGGGAGGTATTAGTGCAACTGGATATGCCTCCTGAGGATCTGAGTGCATGAAGAGCAAGGACAAATCATCCAATTACAAGCCTGCTGTGGATCGAGCGAAGGATCTGAAGCTAGCCATCTATGCCATCCAAAAAGGTCGGGCTCGTACCGGTGAAACTAAGGTGACCATCGCCGCTGTGGCCCGTGAGGCCGGAGTATCGACGGCGCTCATCCATAATCATTACCCAGCAATCGCTGAGGAGATACGACAGATCCAGGGGCGATCTAGTCGTGCCATGCGAGATGTAAAACATCAGGATCTGATTGCCGAGCGTCAGAAGTCTAAGGGCTACCGTCATGAGATTGAGGAGCTTCAGGCCAAGCTCGCCAGACTCGCATCCATCAATGAGGTGCTGCTGTACGAGAACGAGACCCTAAAGGCTAAGGTGAAAGAGCGAAACGTGGTTGAACTGGTTTCGTCCACCCGCATGGATAAATCTCACATCTGACGAAGTCCTCCGTTCATTGACATCAAGCGAAACCAAATAGTCATCGAAGCTACTGTTGCCGTGGCATGCCCCTGCGCGGACGGCTGTCGTTAACCAAGCCTGTCTACGACGAGTCTTGGCCCTGCGGGCTTCCATCCTCATGCTCTGCGCGCTCCGCTTGCCTTATCAGTCACGTGGACGCATCTAGGTCGTCCATTTGATCCAATAGACAAGCGCTACGAATATGCTAACTTGACCGCCTCGGTTCCCTAGTCGAGATCGGGCGGTCGGTTCGCCAAGGCGGTATAGCCACAGGGTGCTTCACCTCTTTTGCTTCACATGCATTCCGACAATAGTCAGAGGGCAGCCGACACCGCTGGCGAATTGGAGGATGCTATGCGCGTACCAATCTCTCTTGCCGACCTTCGTGTCAAATATGGCTTCAACCGTATCGCCAAAAAGCTCCAGCGCAATTGGCGGAGCGCCTTTTCTCTATCCCTCGCATCTTCGCAAGAAATCCTCTCGAAGGGTCTTGGCTATCAGGATCTTCATGATCTGCAAACCTCGGCTAGCAAGCACGCCAAGAATGTCGCCGGGCCTACTCAAGATGAAGTCAGGGACGGGATCAGTAACGCCCTTACCGCTTTCTGTCAGTCCAAAAAAGTTACTGACATGGGCGAGCGCGACGTCAACCAGTTAGTAAGGTTGCTGCCCCTACACGAGCTTACCGTGTTCCAGACTTCACGCTCACAACAGGCCGGTACTCTCGCTTCTCAGTCCGTCTTTGAATTAATCACAAGGCCAGCCAATGAGCTGGCTGGGGCTGCCAATCAGGGACAGTCGAAGCGTCCCGCACACTTACGCGACGATCTGAGTGCAGAGCTTCTGAAGCCTCCAGCAGACCCCATCAGCCAAGAAGAACTGAAAAGCTTTTGGGAGGTTGTAGAGCGCAAGGGTAGTCTTCATGACCAATGTTTGTGCCTGGGTTTGCTGCAAGGTATTCGTCCGCTTGAACTGCTAAACGTCAAAGCTCATGACGTTTACACTACTGACGAGCACTCTCTCCTACGGATCAAGAATTTTAAAGCGCGCAGTCGTAGTGGTCAGCTATTTATCCCTCCCGTATTCAGTACCCTCATTGAGAGGTACGTGCGCCAAGCGAAGATTCCTCCAATCGGTTACCTCTTTCCTTCTCCGAAAGACAGCAATGTCCCTATGTCACTCGAGCAAATGCATCGGATTATTGGAGTCTATCTGCGAGAGGCCATAGCTAATCCATCTCAGAGGCGTGCATCCTCCATTCGCCAATCCATGCTCCACGTTGCTGCGAAACATATTCTCGAGCGGATAGCGCAAAACATGGGACATCAGGTTAGCGGGATGACGATGAAGTATCTGCGCATTCCGAAATCAAGCTCTGAGAAGTGATGATTTGGCAGGGGCCACGTTTAATTTATGCCGTGCCCTAGCGGGCCGGCTGTCGTGAACCAGGCCCGGCGATACTCGCCGTTGTCCTGGCCCTGCCGGGCTTCCATCCTCACGCCTGCGCGCTCCGCTTGCTCTAAGTGATGAGCATTCACCATGCATGCCGTCCCCGCATTCAAAATTCTCCGCATCAGCTCAAGGTTTTCCGAAACCAACCGTTTGTGATGGGTAAGTACCCTTTTTGAGCGACGCCTTTGACCCTCTCTACACATGACTTCGCACAGCGCCTGAGCGGCGCCTTATCGTTCCCCTCCACGATCCTCGGCAACCGCCAACGGCGGACATGGGAGCGGCTGATCGGCTACATCGAATCCTCAGCCTGCACATCCGAATTCAACAAGGCGGCAGCCTATTCCGAGGGCTATGCACATGCTTTGGCCGATAGCGGGCAGATCGATATTTCCACAGATCGGGATCTGCTGATCATTGCAACGATGGATGCATGGAGATGCGCCCGTACTTACCCGAATACTTCGACCAACCTGAGCCGCCCAGGAAAACTATGACTTCCTTTTTTAAACGTTACGCCGACGGCGGAACATCAGACATGCACATCCATATGCCGCAGCGTCTTCTGCCCACGACCGTCAGTCATTGTCCCCTCGAGGTCTTAGTCGGCCACTGGGAAAAGTATCTCGTAGACCCCTCCTCCGCTCGTGAGCAGTTTCCGTGGGCTGCGCGATTCGTTATGGGCATGCCCGTCCCAACCTGGGCGCGCGGGCTGGAGTGGAACCTCGGTCAGAAGTCTCGTTTCATCTCAGCAATATGGTCAGGTGGGCATCTGGGGAGCTACCTCACGAATGACTGGTACGAGCCAGAGATCGGTAGCAGGGCATTAGCCGAAAACAGTGAAATTTTGATTGATGGCCAACAACGTCTGCACAGCCTGGAAGAGTATTTCCTCGACCGTCTGGCGATCCCTGATGCACAAGGACAGCCGAGGATTTGGTCTGAGCTCGGCAACGGCGAAAGGAAGCGCTTTCTGTCGACGATCTTTACTCATGTCAGGGTGTCGTCTGGTGACGAGGTGGCATTGCGCAGGACATACGATCTTTGCGCGCTGGGCGTAGTGTCCCGATCATTTGATCAGCGCACCTTTCGGTAATCATCAACGCTTCGGTAGTAGTGGCATGCCCTTGCAGGGACGGCTGTCGTTAACCAAGCCATGTCTACGACAGGTCTTTGGCCCTGCGGGCTTCCATCCTCATGCCCTCCGACCTTCCAGGTCTGCGCGCTCCGCTTGCCTGGCAACGTGAGTCACTCCCTATTAGCAGCATTAGCCACGCAGGGGGAAGACGGCCTTTATAGTGATCAGATCCCTCCTAACAAAAGTAACCTCCGCTTAAGGGTATGCTCGTAATATACTGATTTTTCGTCGGAAATATCGGACAACCCACCTATCTTCCTTGACCGCTGGAGCCCTGTAGGTTTCATTTCACACCACATCCTCGGAGAGATGCAGTTTGAATCCAGGATGTAGAACTCGCCTGTAGGTCTGTCTTTTGCGTGCCTACCGGGCCGGCTGTCGTGAACCAGACCCGGCGATGCTCGCCGTTGTCCCGGCCCTACCGGGCTTCCATCCGTACGTCTGCGCGCTCCACCTGCCTCAAAGAAAAGCCGTAGTCGCTTGCTGGAAAACAAGAGGTCTCTCCAAGCTGGGAGACCTTGCTAAGGGAGAACTCTGAGATGCATCAGTCACCATACGAACAACACCGCGACATCCTTTTGAACGGTATGTACGGAACAGCATATCGGTTGCAAGAGTTCGTCCTCTATCAGCTTGATCCTTGTAGGTACACTTTCGACATCGATGAGCATCGCGGTAGGCTCGACAGTGTCCATCTTCAGATCTATCAGGATATGAAGCAGTGGTACTGGGACAACGGCCCATCAAGCGCTGGCTTCAAAGACGTCGCCGAGGCACTTCAAGATAGGTACACCAGGCAAGCCCAAGAGAATCTAGAGGAGCTGTATCTCCTCCGAGCGATGCAGCCAAGCGATTTTCCTGCTGAGCCTGGCGAGATACCTGCAGACTCTCATAGGCATGCAGTTGAGCGAGCTGAGCTGCTTCACAGGGAGTATGTCGGCAAAGGGTTCATCAACGAGTAAACGTAGTCTACCGTTCCCCTCCATCCATCCAGACGTGGGGCAAAACCGATGGCATGGCTATTTTGGAAAGACAAACGCCCTGCCTGGGTGCAGGCAGAAGAACGAGAGTTCATCAAAGCGGTGAATAGCCTGCAATCGCTGCAGACAACTCCTCGTGGTGGGATGAGGATAGATCCAGAAGAACTCAGAGATCAGATCCTGAAGTCACGAGAACAGTACAAAGATCTGGTGAAAAGGTAGCGACGCCGAAGTGTAAACTGGCTCAGGCCTTGACTCAGATATTCAAGCAAGGGTTGTCTTGGTGCGTGCACCAGCGGTGAATGGCTGTCGTGAACCAAGCCTTGGCATAGCCTGCGTCTCGGCCCTTCGAGCGTCCATCCCACACGCCGCTCGCTCCGCTTCCCATATCTCTCCAACCGCGTCATTGCCTAAAAATCTTCTAGGGCCGCGTTCGCATTGCAGGCGCAGGCTGAGAGTTTCACGCGAAAGCGCTTCACTACAAACCCATGACGGACACATATGAGTATCTCGGTGATCCTAGAAGCTTGCTTAGTATTTGGTGTGCGGATTCAACGCATTATCTCTTGTAAGCCGTAAACCCTGCCGTACAGCCACTAAATATGTCGGAGTATAAAACGTCTTTGTCCGGCCTTTTGAGAAAAATTAGGCAAGCGCCGAAAGGGGTTTCTGCCTCACCACCTCCCGATGCTTGAGCACTTAGTCTGGAGCCATCTCTGTGAACTCTCAAACTTCATGGGTCACGCTGCCATTTCGATCTAAGTGATCCCGATGATCCGATATCAAAATTAGCTTAGCGGTTTTGTAACCGTGCCAAACAACAGGTCAATATGTCTGCAAAAATAGGGCGAGTCAGCCCCGCCGCCTTGAATGAATATTCCTACAAGTTTAACCCCACCATCGGGGAAAATTTTCCACACGGGTGCACCGCTCATTCCACCAAAATGCTCGGGAGTCGTTATCCCTTCGGCAACAGGAATTTTTATCCTGGCGCCCTCCTCATTAACAATAGTAAGAAGGTTGTCAGTTGATGATGCAACAAAGTCACTCAGACACGCTATTGCAGCATCAACGGTAGTGCTGTCGCCCTTTCGTAGCTTTCCAGGATAACCAACTATAAAAGTAGAGTCACCTCTGACAGCTCTCTCTAAAGGCCAAGTTTGGGGTTTGTAAAAGGACTTATTGATTCGGGACGGGGAAAAACCCTTCGGGATTTTTATTAAACAGTAATCTAGCTCAGAGTCAATTGCTTCAACCTCCCATTGTGATATATTGATCATATGGCAATCGCTTCCGCCAATGAAAGTCATATAATTATTCCCAAGCGACGCCAGGTAATCCTCTGCAACGTGAGCAGCAGTTATTAGCCACTTCTTATTCATAGCTTCAAAAAACCAACCTGTACCGCCATTGACCCACTCTTTTGCCTCGCCAGCACCAAGCCTGTAGTGCAAGATCGGAACAACAAACTCAATTACTAAATTGGTATTGTGCTCAGCTGCTTCTTGAAACTCTGAGATACTCATAAAACCCCTTAAGATTGTAGACGCGGAGACAGTCCAAATTGTTGGCGAAATGCCAAAAAATATCATACGATGAAGGCAGCACTTTATTTCACCAGCTTCTAATTACTAGATACACCAAAAGAATTAACACACAACAGCCAACATTTAAACCATCGGGGAATGAGGGAGCAAGCGAATCGGGCTAGATGCGCCAATCATGTAAAACCCTTGGCACCAACCTATGATGTATTAGCCCCGAGAACATCAAGAAGATATATCCAGTTAGTGCGACATCGTAACAATTCGCCAAATCACATTTTGGTACTGATCCATTTAATGAGCGACAGAACCTTAAATCGTTTCAATCGCTTCAATCGCTTCAACTTCTTCAACTGTCTCGCCTCACGTGCTTTCCTCTTCGCTGCTGCAGCTAATATTTCTTCATGGCGGGCAAGAAAAAGCTGCTTAAACTGCGCTAATTTTTTTGGATGATCCCAATGCGGTTTATCCCAGTGCACTGCCACTATCCAATGAGGTGGAGAATGCCAAGAGGTTGGTGCGTGCGAGCACGTCGCGCCCAGCGACAAAAAAAGCTTCTCTCGCGCATTGCGTAGCGAAATAGGGTTGTCTGATGGATTTTGGCGATACAAATCAAAATGAAGCGCCGTGAAATTTGGCAAGATCTTAGCTACATGTTCAGCAAAGAGCAGCGCCCCCAAGCCGCCAACTCCGAATCCCTTTAGCTCCGCCACGACTGCGTAATGGTTAAAGGAAAGATTGCCGTTATTATTCGCCCCGGTCGGAGATTCGACGTTGGCGATGACGAAGGATCCATAGCAAATAATCGCCGGCCCCACCCCTTGATATGGCGCCCCGCCGGAGTCTAATACACAAAAATTCGATTGAGCCATATTTCTTGATGCTCCCTGTTATCTAATTTAGAGTTGAAGCGCTCATATGCAAATAGCTTAGCGTCGCTCCCGAGATCAGTTAACCTCTAACTATGCTCCGTCAGCTTTGCCTGACGAATCCTCCGTCCCATGGAGCACCTTTATCTGGCCTTTCTCAAGGGTCAGATTTGATACATCCAAGGTAATCATAGATTCGTAAGACATCGTTACCACGTGCTCATCCTGTTTCAACTTCTGAGTTCTACTCAGGTCTAACACCTCTACTTTCACGCGTGGGCGAGTAGCAGGATACAGACTATAGCGATTCGGAATCACGGGAACCGATTGCGTCAAGAGCCTCTCTCCAAACACTGGAACATCCGCTTGACCGCGAAACACCGGAATTTGTAATACCACATTACTAAAGCTAATCTGGAACAGCATGTAAGGACAACCAAACACGTTGGACTTACGCCGAGCTAATAGAATGTGCATATGCGGATATGGATTCGGAAGATATATCGTACTCTTGATAGCACGAAACGCTGAGACAGGAACAAAGCCCCAAGAATCATGCGCTCTCTCGACCCACTTTCTAGACTCCGAAAATTCATCCAGATACTCATCCGGCATGATGGAAAGAGCAATTTTTGTTAGGCATTTAAAGACGCCGGCGGGCACATAAGGTGCTCTAACCGTTTTGAAGGTAAACGTCTTCTGATCACGATCATGAACAATAGATTCGGATCCTGGCATACTACATATCTCGGTGAGATTCGTATACTTTCCTTTCTGGATTGATCCGCCCTTGAATTTTTCTTTTGGCAGTCCTTTCTTACCTTTCATCCCTGTTAAAATTCGATCAATACCTAGATAATTAGCAAGATCGTTTTCAATTGTCCCACCAAACTTATTATTACAAGCGTCACATTCATCTGTGGCTATGAGCTTGGTATTCCCCATAAACTCTGGCACCGCATGAGGCACTAAATCAAAAGTCGTTTTATCTGGCCCAAGACCACAAAATCGACAAATAGGATTCTCCTCAGCCCCTTCAACTCCTATCTGCATTTTTTCCCGAAGTTCACCAGCAGCAATAGGCTCGTATTGGTTGAGGATCGCGTCGTCCGGCGATTGACCGAAGTAAGGTCGAACATGAGTAAGATAGAAAGCGGTGAGATCATCCATGATGGCACTCTAGCCCTTAAGTAGATGTGCCATCATGAAGCGACACCAAGAGAATGCCAACCCCCCTCCTTCACGATACGCACTTGCAGCCTCCCTACACGGTGCTGAGCGTCGACCGGTTGATGCCTGGAACTATTTCGTCCGGGCCCGAGCGATCATGGCGTCCAGTTCAGCGAGTAGCTGGTCGACATCTATTTCAACAAACTCTCCGGGGTTGAGGATCTGCTCAATCACTTCGGGACTGAAGTCTTCGAAAAGCTCCTCCTCGCCCGGGCCAACAGCCCAAACATCTTCCGCCTTACTGTAAAACTGATGCAGTGCGCCGGATAATTGGAGCTCCACCAGCGCATCATCAAGCTCTCGACAAGATACGTGTGGTACCTGCTCGGCTATTCGGCTCCTCAACAAGGAGTTGGAAATCCCCGATCCAACCGATGCCAGGATCAGCGCATCCAGATTAAGTTGGTCGTTCATGCCCCCATCCCCTCGCTCACCCGACTCGGTGGCCAAGGTCGTACCCGATCATGAAAAGGCCCATTTCAAGTTTACGAAGAGGATTTCCGAACCCCTCATGGAAGCGGCTCGCGCGCGCCGATGGATGAGCCAAGGCTTCGCTGAGCACCCAGCTCGCCCGCATGTTCCAGAGTGCGTGGTGATGACCTCGTCGCAGCCGGGGAAATTTAAAGTCACATTCCAAACTCGGATCACGGTTCTTAGGCGCAACAGTGTTCTGAGCCTCCTTTGCCGGCGCCCAAGGGAAGCGAAGCCCGTCAGGGAGAGAGGTCAGTTTTCTGTCACAGCAGTATTTCATGACAAGCCAGCCCATAGCAGCAGCGACTCGGCTGTCGTAGATGATGAAATTCTTGCAGATCAGCGAATAGACCTTAGTCATGCCTGCATTGAAGCGCAGATCGCTGAAGAATCTAGGGCTATCCAGATCTCCATATCGCAGAACCTCCGCAACCTGCTCGATCATCGCTGCCAAACCCACTCGATTCTCTCCAAGCCAGCGGTTGTTCTTAGCAGAAACACCACCCCAAGACATGGTGGCCTGGGTTCCCCGCAGCATTGAGTCGTCGCATGCAGCCGCGCTGAGGTCAGCGGCTAGAGCCTCAAGAGCTTTAGCGTTGCTATTACCACAATTGCCTGCACTGACATTGAGATGGGCCACCCCTGGGTGATTCCATTCGTACTGCTCAAAAGCATCATGAAGACTTGAGAACTGCCAGATCTTTCTGGTCTGCCGGTTGGTGTAATGATGCTCCAAAGGCTTGTTAGACCCCAACTGATCAGCAAGCCATTCAATGAAAGCATTGACCTCAGCGCGATCTTTGTAAGCGGGGTACTTCCGGTGCGAGACCTTAGTCTTCATGAGATGCTCCATTAAGTTCGTTGGGTTTTCTTGCTGGCAAAGTGATGCTGACTCACAATAAGGACAGATTTTGTCTGTGAGTTCGCTATGGTTAAGAAAATTTCCAAGGAAGATAGACGCAAGGCACTCTTAGGTATGCTGCTGCGGGAGCGTCGCTCCCTGCTTACTGAGGAGCTGCACGCTCAGCTGACACATTGGATTGAACAGGTTCCCCACCTTAAAACCACATTGCGCGACCTGCAGATCCTTGCTTCGGAGGGACTGATCGCCGGTGAGAAGCCAGTAGGTCAAAAATCCTACCGGTGGAAACTGCGAAAAGCTCGCTTAGATCTCGTACTGACACCCGCTGAATCGATGACGTTGGTAGCCATACTGCAGCATGCCGAGCGCTTCGGGTTCAAAGTGGTAACCGACCAGCTCGTGGAGCTTCGAGATTACGCGCTAGGGGTAATAAGCCGAAACTCAAAACACGACCTGATCGGCCAGGGCAGAATCACTACGGGCACTCGCTTCATCACCCTACTGCCTGGCGCTTACGATCCGGCGCACCTTGAGCTCATCCAAGCGGCCATGCTCGACGGTCAAACGTTAGAGGTCGTCTATAAGCCACGCGATGTTGGTGATCTCGAATGCACATATATTTTGAGGCCTCTAGCGCTCTCCTTCCAAGACTCCAATGTCTATCTGTCGGCCTACGTCGAATCTGAGCAGTGGCCTGACGGTAAGATGCCGAAGCGGGATGCCCTGCGCGGGAAGTACAGCAGCAATGGGCCCGGCAAGCAGTGCGTGCTCATGCTTCATAGGATGGTTAACATCAAGACCTATTGGCAAGATACCCCTGAGCCAGAGGGATACAGCGTCGGCGCATTCGTAGTGCAGAGAGATCTAAATACCATTCATGAGGAAGCTCCTGTTGAGCTGAGGCTGCGTCTTGAAGCGAATCTCCTTAACCGCCTCACTGAAAACCAGATAAATGAAACTCAAAAAATCGAACACACCTCTATCGGTACAATCTTGAAATGCTCAATTCAAGATACCCAAGGGCTGAGACTGTTTTTGCTTAGCAATGCAGACGAGATTGAAGTCCTAGAACCGCCTTACCTTCGCGACCACATCAAAAATTCATTACGCCGGGCTTTGGAAATGTACGCAAGCGACAAGGTGTGATGGTGACTGTAGGTTTTCAGGGCTGGGATGAGGCCGACGCGAATCACTTGGTGGCAGATGTAGATAGCTGGTACATCACGTTTTATAACGACTGCGACGCGCTCAGCTACCGCCAACATGCTGTAAGTCCGGATGGGCAGCTTGGGTGATCCGTTGGGTGCTGATCCGGTGGCGCTGCTGATCACACGGCAGACGCATGAGTGGTAGACAATAGGAGGTACGCCCGATGCTTAACGCTTAGGCGCTCGCCTTGCAGAAATGTGCGCATCCAGGTGCTGCATTTCAGCCTGCCATTGAGTCAGAAACTTTTCCCAATCGTGGGCGTACGGGCCATCGACTAAACGCGTCGAACCGATGCTCGCTTGCAGAAAACGCTCGCGCCATGGCTGTGGAATACTGGCCTCGTCAACAATGTTGATACTAGAACTGTGACGCTCAATCAGGACTGCTTTGCGGACAGCATCAATATCGAGATGTGGATGACTCTGGTTTAAGTCGACGCGTTCTTGGTCTTCAATGTCGTCAAGCACATTCAAAATAGCGGCAGCTTGTGGGTCGCCCGGCACCAGGCGCGACAGTGTCCAGAGGGCTTTGCGCCTGACAGACTCACGCGTATGAAGATCATCAGCCATGTTCAATGCCTCGATTGGAACTGGCAGTTAGTCGACGATAAAGGTCGGCTAAGAGGCGAGCATCCAGCAGCGCGTGATGGGGAAGTTCCGGGAGCGTCACGTTGCCGATATCATCCGCTTCAAAATGCCTGAATAGCAGGATCAGGTTGGTTGGACGATTGGCAACGTTAGCTGGCCAACGATGATTTACGTAGGCCAATTGGCAGAAGAAATCCCAGTCCCAGTCTGGAGCGTCCGAGCAAATCTCTAACGGGACTTCTAGGTGGCTCAGGAAAGCGAGCAATGAAGTTTGGGCTTCGACCAAGGTTTGCCCGTGCGCAGCCAGGTTGAGCTGAGGCAGGACGTTCTGGATCACGAAGTCGCTGCAGTCTCCGACTAGGTAGGTGTCTGTGAGTTCGACGTAGTATTCATGGCCGGCTTCGGACACGAGTGCCAGGGAAATCAGCTTCGTATCTCGGTTCAGCTGTGTGAACTCACAGTCCAAAAATAGCTTCATCGCACTCTCCCCATGTGAGTACCTGGTTGATGCATGCCGGTGTACCTTTGGCAAAACGATCAAAGCCGACTGGTTTCTTTTATGACTTTAACCTATTGCCCTGATGAACCTACGCCTGCACTCACAGCAAGGGAGGTTTGCTAGGTACTGCGCGATGCGATCTTTGGGCGACGCGCGATGGTCAGAGTATGCGCCCGGACTTGGGACGAGGTTTATCCTGGCATGCTCATGGTCGACATTGGGGGATGGAGCATTACGATCTTCAACGACTGTGATGAGGTCGATAACTGTGAACACTGCATCAGTCCTGATGGACGGCGATGGTCATTTGACTCAGGGGATCATTTTGGAAGAGACCCTATTGCGTTGCTCAGCACTTGGGAACACCAGGCTCTGGAGCGAATGCCGAAAGCCCTCTAGCCGGACTCTTAAAGTGTGTCTCTGCGAGCCCGGCTATCGTTAACGGAGCCGCCTGCGGGTCTCGGCCCTGCAGGCTTCCATCCGTCACACATGCGATCTCTGGTCTGCGCGCTCCGCTAGCCACGAATGCCAGTGTATGTTGCACCGATCTACATCGGATTCATGCAATAGCATCGATAGCATACGATTCGCAATCATGACCAGATGCGACCCTAGAGATCGGTATAGAACCTACAGAGTCAGCGGCGGCGCTTGAACGCCATTAAGAATTGCTCACCGATAAATCCCCACCCCTACATGCTGAGAATTTTAAGCAAATGTGAGATTATGGCCTCGCCCACAGGCCACCGGTTTCAAACAATCGTCCTTACCATGAAATGCTAATAGGAAATTAGCCAATGTTTTCAGCCAAAAATTCTGGAAAGGCTGCTGCAAAAGAAAATAAAAACAGCTCATCACTCATCGATCTTCTAATACTAGGCTTAGTTCTTTTGGTGGTACTGAGCATTTGGCTTGGCGGGGCAATGTGGATCGATAGCCACATAACGGGAACTGATCCAATTGCGGCAAGAGGCCAATTTGGTGATAAATATGGTGCCGTCAATGCACTGTTTGCAGGCCTTGCTTTTGCTGGAATCATATTCACCATATTTCTTCAGAACCGAGAAATAAAACAAACCAAAAGCATGCTAGAAGCCCAATTAAAAGACTCAAACAAACAACGCTTCGACAGTACGTTTTTCCAGCTTCTGGCACTCCACAATGATATAACGTCGAAGCTTCAGGATACCCACAACAGTGGCAGACGGGCATTTGAAGATTTCAATACTAGAATTAAAACCGAAGATCCAGACTTCGCAGCATTTGTAGCGCTGCAAAAGCTAGAGCGCGAGGAAATTCGCGCTCTTAAAGACGCAAAAAAAGTGCTAAATGAGACGCGCACAAAACTTTCAGAGCATGAAATATCGAACTTAGAGGCGATGCTTGAGAAGGGAGTGGCATGTATTGACAACTTCCTCGATGACAAACTTCAGATACAAGAACGCAAAATAAAGCTTGCCTACACAAAAGCTGCAGAGCTCCACATCGACAAATACTCTCATTACTTCCGAAACTTATACCATCTACTTTTATTCATTCGTGACTCCCCTTTAATTGACCATGAGGAGCGTGGACGTTACGCTAAATTTGTTCGCTCACAGCTTTCCGAGCCCGAACTTTTTACTATCTTCTATAACTCATTGACTAAAATTGAACTACCGGGGAGAGAAGAAATGGAGTTAGGCTTCCCAAAAATGGGAGAATTGCTTCACAGATTCGACATATTACAAAACTTGCCCCCTAGAAGTTATTTACATCCGTTGCACCGGCAGATTTTCATGACGAACTATCAGGAGAAGCCATAGATGTCACAGCGCGATCCTAAGCCAGTCGTGTATCGGCTGGAAGAACTAGCTCGGCTGGTTAAATCTGGGGATATCAAACTGCCACGCTTCCAACGCCCCTTCGTATGGAAACGTCCCGACATGCTGAAATTGCTGGACAGCATCTATAAAGGCTATCCGATTGGCAGCCTACTAATATGGGATAGCTCACAGAGACTAAAGAGCGAGCGCGACATTGCTGGACTTAAAGTAAATGAAGACGCAACCATCTATCCTACCAGCTACCTCCTAGATGGGCAGCAACGGCTTACTACGCTGTGCGGTGCATTGTATTGGGACGGGTCGGGGGTGAATAGCATATGGGGCATCCATTTTGATCTTGAAAGCGAAGAGTTTATATATCCCAAAGACATCAACAGTGTAACAATCTTCCCACTCAACAAGTTGCTGAATACCAGTGACTTTATCCGCCAATGTATGAAGCTTGAGCACCTCACCACATCCACGCTCCTTACCGAGCGGGCTGAGAGATTGTTAAGGGCTATAAAAGACTACCAGCTTGCAGTTGTCAAAATTGGAGACATGTCTATCGAAGAGGTCGCCCCAATATTTGAGCGCATAAATAGCACTGGTCGAAAGCTCACCATTGTAGATCTTATGATGGCCGCAACTTGGAGCAACGGTTTTGATCTGGCGGAAGAGATCACCAATATTCAACAATCTTGCCTTCAGCAGAATTTTGTTAACGCTACAGATACTTTGATATTGAGATCGGTAGCAGCAAGTGCAAACTTGGGCATTAACAAAGATGACATCCAAAAGCTGAGAAAATTGACACCGGAGCAATTGAGCGAGGCAACAACAAGGTGCAAATTATCCATTGACAAAGCCATCTCATGGTTTAAGGAAAGCCTGCAAATATACGACGCAAATTACCTACCATATGCACTGTATTTTACATTTGCGGTTGAGTTCTTCAGGAATTGCACTAACCCTTCGCCGCAACAACTTGACGAATTGAAGGCTTGGTTTTGGTTTACATCTACAACGCAGCAATTTGGTGGTGCTAGCACAGGTGATATTGCACGGGAACTTGCGAACGTTCGGGACTTTTCAAACCAAACAAAGAATTATCTATTCGCGCGCAAAGAAATAAATATAACAAGATTTTTACTCGACAAGTTCACACTTAAAAATGCTAGCAGCACCGCTTTCGCACTGATGCTTTTCTCATTGAAACCCACGAGAACCATCACCGGCAAAAATATCGAGCTTCAGGATTTTTACGAGAAGACCAGCCGAGCTTTTACAAAACACGCTCCCAAAAGGTCTCTGGCATATAATATTGCCTTAATCGTCCACCCTTTTAAGAATGATATCATCACCACGGACTCAAAATGCGATCTAGAACTTCATCTATTGGATGATTCTTGCCTCGCCTCAATCGCCACCGATGATCATGAAAGTTTTTACTTCAATCGTGCTTCGCTGATCCGAGACTGGGTATCGGCCATGACAGGTTGCGCAACCATAATTAATATCGATGATGATTTTGATCGCAGTGATCGGGCTGAAGAAGAAGATGAGACGGATTTGCTTTGACAAGAGTGTAATTATCCAGATCCCACCTTCTCCCAAGCTATTTGGGATACATAAGACCGCGTAAGTGGGCGGCACCTTACTCAGGTCGGAGTGGGAGGTTGTTGAGGTGTGTTGGCCACGTCAATTCTCCTCATCAGCACGATCTTCCCAAACTTCTGGGCGCTCGTCGTAATCACGTGATAGCCAGTACGCGTCGTTGTTCTCGTTGAATTGGTTGGCGCGGTTGTCATCGTCGCTCAGTGCCCACGGTGTGTCCTCGTGAATGATTTTAGTCCGCCAGGCGGCTGCCGACCGCTTGTACCATTCTTGAGGGGTTGGGGGGCTCCTGCATGCTTACGTTGATTAGTGAAATTTCGGCCACCAGCGAAACAGTCTCGAACACGTGTGACATCGCTCTTGTAGAAGGTAACGAGGTGATGATTGCGATGTCAGCCTGGGTGGGCGATCAGGCGCTTACGTTCACTCCGATGCCCCACCACGTGGCCGGTTAAGCCAAAAAGGGGCGCGTGTTAAAAGCCTGCGGTGTGAACCCAGGTGCTCTCCCTCAGATGCATCCTGGCTAAGAGGCTTCCATCTTCCCATGGGCCGGCATGATCGAATGTTCTGCAGGAGCTGGTCTTAAATGGCTAGGCCTTCGGGTCACGCTCACATCGGCAACCAATATAAACTGAGGTTGAACCCTGTAACCGCCAAACCCTAGGAGCTTCACAATGCTGGCGACCGATGATCCATTCGAACGAGCAGAGCAATATCAGGCCCAGCGAGGTGAATGGGTGGTTGGCGGGCTGGAAACCCAGGTTTTCTGGCCGAATAGGGCTCAGCTGATAACCTTTGAGGGGTTAGAGTTTCTGCTGCAACCAGCTATATCCGAAGGGCAGCATCGGAGCCTCCCTGCAATCGCGCTTCGAGTTAATGGTCAAGGCATGACTGTCAATGAAGGGCGAGCTGCAGTGATGCGCCTGGCGACTGCAATTGCCTGGCGTGAGGGTGCGAAAGTAGAGATTGTCATGTGGGGTGGTGGTAGCCATCCACATCGAGTAGGCATGCTTCGCAACAATGCCTTTACCGAGTTTTTTTCTGACGAGAACCTCCACTCACCTCAAAGCGATGAAGCCCGCAAAGCAATGGCCTACTATCGTGAAGGGCTGTCACTCAGCAATCCCTTCTACTCGTTTCTCGGATTCTACAAAGCGTTTGCCCGCTCTTTGCCTGTTGGCAGAGAACGAGGGCCGTGGATCCAGCAGGCCCTCCCGGTATTAACGGACAGAGACTCAATTGCCCGTCGTGATGAGCTGCAGGCTCTTGGCACCGACATTTCCGACTACCTAGCAACACAAGGCCGCCATGCTATCGCCCATGCCGAACGCGACGATATCGTAGATCCAGATGATCCGGATGACCACCAGCGGATTCACATGGACAAGCCACTGATGAGACATCTTGCTGAGCTCGCTATGGAGGAGCGTCTTGGGGTGCCAGCACGGTGGGCTTATGAACGGGAGCACCTGTATGAGCTCGAAGGATTTCGTGCCCTGTTTGACCAGGAGCAGTTGGACGGACTAACGCGGGGTGAGCTCGTCCCTAATCGGCAATACGAAATTCCTGATGAGTTTTACGTACTCGCACGCAAAGGAAAGTCATACGCTCCCCTTGGAAATATGCGCCTTACATCCGCTGGAATGGATGATGGGAAGATAGGTGTTCGTCTGGAGTCGGCCAACGGTCGAGTGGCGTTTATTTTTTGGATGGACTTCAGAAACGAGCGTTTACTAATTGATCCTCTAGCTGGTTGTGGCTTACTAAATGAACGGCGTGATAGCAGAAGTGACATCCAGTCGGAGCTCTCTCTACAGGAGTTTAAATTCGCCTTGTACTGTAATGCGTCGGTGGAAATCTGGTCTTCAAACCTGCAACAGCGCTTAGGTAAATCAGAGCCCTTCATACTCGAGAATGCCATGCCAGACTTGGCTAGTCATCGGCAGATCATCGACGAGCTCAAAGCCGCCTTGGAGAGAATTCCCCCTGAAGAGGGCTAACTGTTCCGTGGAGGCGGTGAAGTTAAGCCTCTCTAGTCGGATGGGCTATCAAGGTCGCCACGATTGGTGAAAAAAGCCGTAAAGTCGCAGTCAACCCCAATCAAACGGTGTGCTGACCAATGCATAACCAAGAAATACAGAGCATCCATCAAGACCTCGAGCCGTTCAGGTACCTCTTGTGTGTTGACCTTGAGGCTACCTGTGATGAGATACAGGCGGGTGATCATTCGCGGGCCTTGGTTGTGACGCCCAGTGAAATGGAGACTATTGAGATCGGCCTTGTCGTGATAGATCTTCATAGGAAGCAAAAGACGAAAAGCTTTCAGAGTTTTGTACGCCCCCACCTGCACCCGGTGCTCACTCCTTTCTGTAAGAAGCTGACGACCATAGCGCAACGCGATATTGATTCGGCGCCCAGCTTTACTGACGCAATGCAGCGACTCAGGGACTTCATTAGTGCCTATGATGATGTTGCTTGGGCCTCATGGGGCAGTTACGACGCCGTCCAGATTCAACGCGATGGGGCAATCAATCAGTGCAGCGCCATCCTGGAAAGCATCCCCCACTTCAATGTAAAAAATTGGGTGGAATACGATTCTGGTCAACGGCCCTCTGGCCTTAAGCCTTGTATAGAAAAGCTGGGGATCGTATGGGACGGGACTTATCATCGCGGAATTGATGATGCAAAAAATGTGGCCTCGCTGGTTCTGCAACTTCTAGATAGCTCAACTCAATGACGGTTACCGGATGAGGCTTTCAGCACGCCAGAGCGTTGCTCCATCATGTACCCACACTCCAAATCCCATTGGTGCAGGTGCGGTGCCAAGGATCATGAATACCAGCCCCTGGTAATCTGATTTTCCAGCTCGTGCCTGTTCCTCAGCCATGGCAACGTCAGTCGGCGAAATATGTGGCTCAATCTCGGGATGCGAATGCCAGAAGCCGATGCAGTGAAGCCCCTGAACAAACAAGCGATCTCGCTCACGACGTACAGCCTTCATATCTAAACGGACAGAAGTGAACCTGGCCCAGAGTGGCGCAATTAGCGTCACGTGGTCTACCTGCACTGAAAGAGCCTGAAGGTCACGGGTGTATAGCTGTCCAACCAACTCGCGTGACTGCCCACCCTTCTGGGCAAACGCCTGTAGCTGAAGCACCGCTTCCTTAGGAAACTCCAGACACCAGGCTGCATCTGGTATTTGGAAGCGCAAAGGATATCTACCCCCCATAAATATCATGGAATGATCGAGTCAACTGAACAGAGTCAAATATGCTTTTCGTCTTTGGGACATACGGGCCACATACTGCTGCAACGCTGAGAGTGCTGAAAAACCCTTCAGATCTAACCCAACTCCACACTTGGGAGTCTTTAGCCACACCGTCTATTACAGCGAGCGTACGCTCTGATATAAATCCTGCGACCTGAGCGACATCAGATGATCCATAGGGATGAAACCCTGTTCCGCAAGCAGGTAGCTGGATGAGGGTGCCGGGTGGCCACTGGGCGACGTTCACACCAACCGCTGGCTCTTCAACGGGGTATTCATCCGCCGGAGCCAGGTGGACTAAGTGGGCTGCTGCGCAAAACGGTTCCATCCAAGCGTGGAAAATTGCTGAGCCATCGAAACACAGATTGCGATACCGAACGAGCATGCTGCGCACGGCAGCTTCACCCGTCAGATCAACCACAACCTCGTACTGTCCTGGCCTACACTGTGAAGGAACCCAGCGCTCTGCCTTAACGCGATGTGCATTCACCTGTACTGAAGGGACGAGTCGCAGCAGACGGGAAGCCATTTCATTCGCCTTGCCCAAATCGATACTATCAGCACCGAGCACATGTCTGGCGCAGTTCGCAGCGTCGAAACTCTCCTTGTCGACGATGTCAATGCTGCCCACTCCTGCTCTCGCCAAGTGTTCAATGACCATTGAGCCGAGCGAGCCACAACCTAGAACCAAAGCCTTAACGCTTCGGCGCCGATCCACCGCCCCCAGGTTTTGATCCCGCGCTAGGGCCCAATTAGCATCCACACGGTCAAAGTAAATCGGAGTGATACGCGGCCTGCTCATACCCGGAATCGTTGGAGCCTCAAGTAGGTAGCCATAACAGACATTGGACTGAACGAAAACAACCATCAGAATTTGTTCAATTTTTTGGCTCTTTTCTATTAGCCAAGCTTTAAGCCTGTGAGTATCGCCGGTCAAATGGCTTACTAGCGCATTGAGTTCATCGATTGAGGTCGGCCAGGCGTCGGGAGTCCAAAGAAACGAGTCCGGTAAAGGAAGAAATAACGAGCCCCCCCTTTTCAAAGTGCCGTGCGACCAGCCGTGACGGGTGGCAAGGGAATGCGGGTCTGTATCACCTAGGTTGGCGAGCAGGCTCGTAATTCGTTTCTCTCTCTGCCCTGAAAAATATGCTGCGACCCGACCTTCCACTAGATCATCTACCTGCGAATAATTTACTCGAGCACAGATTGGCGCCACTCCTCCATTTAAAGCTCTTTGCCTCAGACAAAAACGCGCCCAGTACGACAAGCTTTCTCTCTGGAACTCTGCCTGAATCCAAGCTGGATCCTGAGTGTTTTGCCAGAAGTCCTCTAGCTTTGTCAGCACTGCTTTCACGGCACCCACAGGGTTGTCGTAGTCATCCGGCGAGGGTTGCACACCGTGGCAGAACAAGCCTGTCTCTTCCACATGCGGCCATACTAGGCAAAGTCGCTTGGATAAATATACGGCTGGGGGCACAGCCGGAAAATCTATAGAAATACAAATCTCGGCACGTTGGGAACCTTGGCTGGGATGTACCAACTCAAGATCCCAGACATGCATCTTTCCCCTGTTGTGCGCGCGGCGAGAGGGTACCGCGAATGTCGAGCCTGGCCCATCAAGCCAATCTTGTATGGCCTGGGCCGCAAGCTCATACGGCGTCCTTCCAAATCCCGGATCAAGCAAGCGTGTCGCGCTCCCCTGTAGAGCGAGGCCGTTGAGGCTGAGTTGCCGAGTTACCTGGCGCAGTTGCCAGGAGGCCACCTAAAATACCTGTTGGCTGGGGCTGCATTTCCTTCCACCCAGACACACCGACCTCCCCGAAAACGGCACGAATTTTTTCTTCCGAGCGCTTACTGTAACCGGCCACGAAGAGCGCGAAGAGATCATCGCTCAGTTGACGGTGCCAAGTGTTGAACTCTCGGGCACGGAGCCCACCGTCATGATTCCACTTATCAGCGAAGTTTTCTGGATAAGGGCCTTCTAAAGCAGGGTTGTTAACCTCGAATTGGCGGTCACGCTTGATATAGCCAGGCATGCGCTCGACAACTTCCAAAACCACGTCAATTGCCGATACAAAAGCATTGGGCTCTTGAGTTGCCATATCCTGGTACGCCTTGGTCGCAAGCGTAACTAAGATCACAGAAATCGGCATTGCCATGCGGCGCTCATCGGGTAGCTTTCGGAAATAGCTATCACGGTGCAGCTTCATTAACTGTACCAGCCGACGCAAAATGTCATCGATCCGCACAGGCTCACTGGGGAGTGGATCTACCTTAACAGCAGCGTCTTCGGCTTTGATCAACCACCGGCGCTGTTCAAAAGCAAATCTGAGCTGAGCAATTGAACAGAACCAGCTAGCGAACTCTTCAGGGTTTGAAGGGCTCCAACCTTTCTCCTGATCGCGTACCCGCAAGTCCGCACCCGTAATGGCGTACGAAACGGGAACGGCAGGAGTAACGTCGAAGTATAACGACTCCCCGGGGTATCGCAGTCGCCAACAACGGTTCTTCGCCTCAGGTTCACCAGCCCCAGGGATCCCCCGGAGTGCCTCCCCGAAGGTATTGAAGAACATGTCGGGTGGCATAACTGATAGAGGCCCACCGTGTACCTTAATCACTATATCGAGGTCGAACTTTTCCGGCCCGTAGCCCGCAACGGTGGTTTGGGTACGCATCGAACCCTGTACGACGACATGCACGTTCTCTTCACCCATATTGAGCTTATGCGCCACATGTCGGGCGAGCTCGTAATACCGAGCCTCAGCGGCCCTTCTCTTCTCTTCTGGCAGTTCAAGTTTTTTCAGCAGCTTGACAATAAAAGACTCCCACTGAGTCTCCTCATTCGCCACCTGAATGGTTTTCGCCAAGAGGCGGGTTTTCGGCTCGAACATGGGCAGCATGGACACCTCAGGCGTTAGCAGTTTGAATTTCTGTGGGAACGTAGGTAGCAGAAGCGCCTAACGTCAAGGGCATCCGGACACTCCATGGGTAAGCAGGTGTTTGTCCTTTCTCCCACTGGTAACACTGCAGCGCTGGCATATTGCGAGCGTCATAGGCTTTACCGAATCGAATGGACAAGCTGGCTGAGGCGGCGAGAACGAGATGTATACACGATACCCCACGATTCTGGAGCTCGGACAGAACGCCGAGGAACTGATCAGTAAGAGCGACTTGTTCTTTCTCTGACCACAAGGCGTTAACACGTGGGTTAGGGCGAAAGAGATGTATCAGGGGCATACCCGGAAACTTTTCTGCAATATCAGCAAGTTCTGCAGTGTAAGAAGCGGAAACTGCCATTACGACCGGGGCACTGCGCTTTGCGTCATCCAGTCCGTCGACCTCGAAGCGATTGCCAGAATCAATGTCCGTCAACTCCCGCCATTGTTCCTTTGTACGATCCCAATCCATAAGCGTCACGCGACCTTCGTCATCAAGCAGCACCCCCGCGTAAAACAAGAGCGGAACCTGCATCACGCCGCCAGCGAAAACCTGTACATCGGATCTCGAAGTGTCACCGCGCCGAAGCCTGAGGTTGCGAGGTAAGTGTGCCAATTCTGCGAGCGCAGCTGGAACATTTAGTTCGCTTGGCGAAACCACGCTGCGCAGTTCTACTCGGCAGTCTTCTCTGCGCCCAATGAACCTCGCAGGAATAGCGGAAATCAGTGGGGCATCAGAAGTATCAACCAAGCCTCGCAGTTCAACGACCACAACCCGCTTGGTATCAGCCTCCTTCGCCTCCCGCCTATAGATCACGAGGGTGAGCACGACCCCTACAAGGAAGCCAAGCATCAGAGCCCATGCGATCAATGTGGTAACCGCCGTCGGCAATCCACCGGTAACGGAAACTTTCAAGAACTCGATGAAACCGCCTATCTGTCGACCTTCGACTGTGAAATCGCCGAGAGACATGCTGACGAGCCCACCTACGCAAAGGGTTGCTAACGCCAGCCCCAGATTTCGCTTCCGCATGTGCCATGCAGCGTAGGTACTGATGAGCGTAATCGCCCATTGAATGAAACCTGACATGGATCGCCCTGCTGTGATTCCAAGTAGCCTCTACCATATGTAGTATTTAAAAAACTTTCAAGCACTACATGCTGTGCCTAAGGCGTCCTCGGACTATGGAGCTCTCAGATGTGAAGGCTGCTAGACTCGCATCGCCACGATTACTCGACGCAAAGGCGATTCCTCGTAGCGACACCGGTAGAGCCCCAAGCGCTGAGGAGCACTCACATGACCAAGCCGCTTTTCGACTTTGACCTCAAACGCGTCTCGCATCAGCACTACATAACAGGAAAAGCCGCCATCAATTTCCCACATCCAGGTAACACCACGGGTGGATGGCACTTCCTTTCTTATTTTGATCGGGAATCCGGCGTGGCCAAGGTGTCGTTAGCAGACATCCATTACCCTGACACCACGGCCTACTTTGGCGGCCTGGGCATTACTGACGTCACTGATCAGCTAGCTGAGCGCGGCTGGATTGTTGAGGGACGGCGCCTGTTTATGGCTGATCATTACAGAGCCGCTGCAGACATGATCGTGAGATGGGCACTGAGCGAGTCTAACCACTGCAGCGTCGAGATTGATGATTGGTTCCCCTCTCGTGCGGAAAGACAGCGACTGCTTGAGATTCTAGATACAGCAAGGTCACAGCTTTCCAAGGTTGGCCGATGGCAAAAAGTGGAAGCGTGGCTAAGTGCGCAAACCTTCCGCTAGGATAGCGGCCTTGGGCGCCAGTTCTTCCAGATGTGCCCGTGCACCATTAATAGCGAGAGCGTTCTGGTATCGTTGGAACACCAATCCATAGCCCACCGTCAGCCCTGAATTTCAGTAACGGATGGAACGCTATGCGTCCCAGTCTGTGAGAGTATTCGATGAAGCATGTCAGGTTAATCCGACACGGAGAAAGTGCCGCGAACGCCGGTGAAGCCAGCCTGGATCACGCGAGCATCCCGCTCACGTCTAAGGGTGTCGAGCAAGCGCATCTGGTGGCCTCGTCATTCACCAAAGCCCCACATCTGATCGTTGCCTCGTCGTTCTCCCGAGCCCGCGCAACAGCGATGGCGACTGTTAGGGCTTTCTCTTCTGTCCCGCTCGAAATCTGGCCCATTCACGAATTCACCTACCTCGAACCTGCACGGTGTGTGAACACTACCATCGCTCAACGGCGGGAGTGGGTGGACGCATATTGGTCTCGGTCAGACCCCGCGTTTATGGACGGTGAAGGCTCCGAGTCGTTCTTGGACTTTATATCCAGGGCTCAAGCGTTCTTGCATAAACTTGCAAAGCATCCTGCCCAGGACATCGTGGTGTTTTCACACGGGCAACTCATCAATGCAGTGGCGTGGTTGATCGAGCGTAAGCCGCAGCATATTGATGGTCGAGCTATGACTGACTGGCGTCAGTATGAGATCGCGAACCACGTGCCCAACTGCGGTGAGTGCCTGCTTTCGAAAGATTCCGACGAAGCCGGTTGGAGAGTAAGCCGGTCAGCTCCTGAGGAGCCGCGAATGGATACAACTGGGCGAGTACCAGGCAGAGCCTATCAAGTCGCTCGTGATCCTGAGCGCCTGCTCATTGAAGAGCGCGCTGAGGCTCTCTCAGCGGCAGGCTATCCAACGCCAGATACTGATACGGCTATGTACGCGGAGGAAAGGCTGAAACAGGCCAGAGCTGCAGCGCGTTCATCCCAGGTAGGTATCATTAGCGAAAGCACTGCGGGTGAACTCTCGGCGAGAGAGGTGTGCCAGGTCTTGCGAGAGGTCACCTTCGAGCGACGGACGATGACCAAGGTAAGGCAGGCGTCTTGGGATGAGATTTATGCGGGCCATTTCGTGGTGAGCGTCGAGGGTTGGCGGATATTGATCTACAACGACTGTGACAAGCTCGACTACTGCGAAGAATGCATCAGCCCTGATGGGCGGCGCTGGTCGTTTGACTCGGGGGATCGCTTTGGCACTGATCCAGTTGCACTGCTCAGCACATGGGAACATCAGACACTTGAGCAACTACTAAAGACATTGTGAAGTAAAAATTACCGTTTCGGTGCGTACCCTTTCAGGTGCGGGCTGTTGTGAACCAAGCCTAGGCTTAGACGCCAGCATCTCGGCCCCTGCGGGCGTCCATCTTCACGTCTTCGGCTGTAGCCTACAAGCTCCACTTGCCACCCATGCTGAGTCAGGCCTAACCAGATAGAAACATTTTGCAGAACCTGCTATAGCTAACGTATCTACATGCTGTGAGAGCAAAAAATGGAGCTCGGGACTCAGCAATTCTTTCAAGATCCGCCACCTCGTCAAGACTTCTGGCTGCTATTCAAAGTCTCATCTTACGAACGACTCCGCCAGATGCAGGCAGGATGTCTGTATATGAACAGTCTCGACTATTTTTCCAGTCTTAAGGATGAAGAGTCAATTGCCCTTCGAGTGGATGAACTCGAAAAGGTCTACGGTATCTTGAGAGCGGGGAAAAATACTGAAGGTTACGCGACACTTTCAATCAAGATCGGTGAGAGTGATGTGGAGACAGATCTGGGGCCGGCAGCGATTTTGCGAGCTGACTTTCCTCAACCTAAAAACATCATGCTTTTCTGCATGGGGGCACTATCAGAAAACGAGGATGCAGTAATTACAGGGGAGGTGGATGGGATGCTTACATTCGATCCGCGTTTTTTGGAATTCGGGACGCATGTGCTCTTTATAACCAGCGCAACAGAATTTGGGCGTAGAATAAATATCGCTCTTGCGAAGGAGCAAAATGCGTTTAGCTCTCCATTCATACATGAGGGGTTTGGGTTAATCAAATATAGGGAGCTTGATAATTATTCCGGAGCTTTAGGGCTGTTTACAAAGGATATTAAATATTCTTGGCAAAGAGAGTTTCGCATATCGTTTGGTGTTGAAAATACCGGCTTTAATAGTAGGGGCGCTTACGAATTTCAAATTGGTGATATTTCGGACATTAGTCACATCTGCCCTGTCCAAGCAATGATCGATAATCCGATAACCATAAAGCGACGAAGCTTTAAAAAGACAGATACAGGGTACGAACAGGTAACTGATTAAAAGTAACGAATGCGATATTTATAAGTTACCTTCGGCCTGTATTTGCCAATACGTACCATATAAAGTCCCGACTATGAATCTAGTAAAGCTCTTTTAAATTCCCAGCAAGTAAGCTGACAGTGTTCTAGCAGCGCAGGATGCAGGAACTACTATTAGGAGACAATATAAATGCCCAGTGAATACTCGTTGTCAGACGTGCTGGAAAGGATGTACCAAAACCAGCTTGCTCTAGAGGCAGCCCTGATGGAGCTGACCCTCCACGTAGAAGCCCACGGTCATGCAGATGTGGGGAATAATGTCCGTGGCGCCCTTGAAACCATTGGCGAAAACGCTGGCCACATCAAGCAAGGTCTAGCCCGGCTCAGCAAGCTCCCATGAACAAGCCGCTATTTGGCTTTGATCTCAAACGCGTCTCACGCGAGCACTATTTTTCTGCGCGGACTCCACCGTTGTTAACGAGCGCGATATTGCATTGAGAGTCACACTCCGTCATTAGAATATGTATTTTTTAGTCGGTTTGTATGAATGGATAGTCACCGAGCAGCTCTAGCTCTAGCTCTCTGGCTGTTGAATCCGCTAGCTTGTTACTGAAGGTAAGAAGGTCATTTTTTTCCCATTTCTGTATCTCGTAACCGGCTTTGATCAGTTCTCTTTTTTGATCTGATCTTAAAATTAGCGTGTCGGGCCCTATCCGCGCGAATATCTTGTTCGGATGGAAGTGCATGTATTTGAATTCAAACTTGTCGTTTTTTGTCCGGCGCATTACTAGCTTAGGTTTTTCTGTGCAATGGTAGTCGATTAGTTGATCGTAAGTAAAAATATCTATTTGTGTCTCGACGCTTTTTCGGAGAAAAGCCTGCTTTCGCTGGAAATTTTTATTTTTATTGGCGGAGCGACCAATAATTAGCTGGTATTTGAACTCTACTGGGTTTTTTGGGTGATCTAAAGGAGCCATGAGGGGAGTGAAGCGTTCGGTTACTGCTGCTTTTGAATCTTCGATAAGACTCTTCCAGCTCTGCACTTGGGCTACGGCCTCGTGAAATTTTGAAGAAAACACAGGATTTTCCTCATCCTTGTTGAATATCGGTTTGTCTGGGGATTCTAATTCAACAAGTATGATTCTCCAGAGCCCTGAACTCCTAGTGATGTAGCAGTAATCCGGGATATGGTCAGTATCTAGCGCGAATTTTGAAAGAATAGTTTCAAAATGCAGTTGGTGGTTTAGCAGATTAGGGGTTGGAATGAAGCGTGTATGCTGCTCTAGGAAATCTTGAACAACTTGCTCCTTTTGGCGACCTGCCGGCGGCTTTTCATCTAAAATTCGGCGGTAACGATCTATCAATCCATCATCAAAATCTGCCAACTCGAATGCTCCTGCTGTAGTTTTTTGGTGTAATGGCACTTTGTTTGAGACCGGAGGATCTCCATTGACTATAGCGATTACCGAAGGAGCAGAATTCCAACGCCGTACTTTGATAATCCATGGTTCAAAGCGTGATTGAATCACTCCCCCCATCTGGATTCAAGCAACAAAGTTACTCAATGCGGCGAACCGTCTTTTTTGACGTGGCAGGAGCAATGAGGTTTTTCCGGGGCGCTCTGTTGAGAGAAAGGTGAAAATTCTTCCCCGCCCCTAGCTTGATGGTCAATGATGTGGGCAAGGGCACGGGGCGGCCAACACGGTAGGCGGGCCGCTCAGGCTCTTCGCATCGGACATGTAGAATTTTGGTATGCTTTGTTTACAGAAACGTTTTTAAAAAGATAAACTCGTTTGAAGGCTAGGTGATGGATAAGAGCGCTTGAGCATTAATCTTTATGATAGATATCACGACGGATCAAATGTATTAAGGGATGGAATTTATTATGGGTTTGAAAGATTTTATAATGGGGCCCAAGGTTAGAGCTTTAATAAATTTGTTACTAACTATATTTGTAGGTGTTTTGTCTAGTGTTCTTGCAAGTCAGATTATGCCAGGGGGGGATCTGAGCTGGAGCCTGACTTATCAGGTATCAGGCTTCTGGATGTTGATCGTTGCTGCCGTTATGCTGCTTTCATTTCAATGGTTTTGCATCGGATTTGACGATAGTATAACGCGTTTTTTGGATGAGAAGCGCTGCCTAGCTTACGTTAGAAAAACCCAGCTTGATGGGTTCGCCGAGCATATCAAGCAAAACCCGCAGGAGGCCATGCTTACGGATGCGAAAGTAGTAATGAAAAGGATGGGTATAAAATGAAAGTATTGGTATCGCAGCGCTTTCAAGATAAGTTGGGGCGCCCCGAGACGCTCGTTAGGTTCTCATTTGAAAAGATCATTGAGGTTGTTGAGCGCCTAACGGTAAATGATCTGGCGAGAAGCCGTCAGGTGCAGCAGATTCGTGGTGTGAATGAAGAAATCTATGTAGTGAGGGTTGATGGATTTCGCGTTTTTTTCACTCGACAGAATGACGCTTTTGTTTTGCTTGACGCTGAGTTTGCATAACTAAAAACTATCGAGTTTATAACCACATCGATGATTCAATCGTAGTCGACATTGCTTCTTGGGGAGGCATTGCGACTACTTCAAATTGGTCTCGTCACGGAAATAAACTTCAGCCCTTCTTATTAAAGGATGAGTGACCCAAAAGGCACTGATGGGCAGGGTAGGTTTCAGCCGATGCGTTGAACCCCAGAAGCCCCCCCCCTGAACCCAATCATCGGGGCAAAACTGGTCGGTACGTTCTGCGGTTGCCATGCTGCGCTGAAGCACATGATTCAGAACTGCACTGGTCGCATCATCAACACCTCATCGACTGCCAACCAGGTTGTTCAAGCGGATTGTGCTTCCTACGGCTCTTCGAAGTTTGCGGTCATTGATTCGTGGCAACTCGGCATCGATTCTGCCAAAGTCAGCCTATTTGATGACTAGGGCGTTGATGTAGCCGACCCAGAATCATATATGAAATGCATCCGCGCACGTCGTAAGGGTACCTAGAAGGAGGTACCGGCAGCCCTCCTGTTCCAAGTCTCGGATGAAGCCAACTAAACAAACCACCAGATGTCGCCTAAATGGTTTGTGATCCTGATGGTTGCGCCCTGCAGGATCGCTTGCTCCCAAGCAATGAGTGTGATGGCTACTTCGTCGCTTCAATCACGTTAGTGGAGCTACCCCCAATCCTATGGATGTGAAAGAAAGAGGCCCGATTTTGCACTGAGACTAGGTCGTACTGGGCAAAGTGCGTCCATTTTGGTTTGACTGAATCTGAGTAGAGTACGAAATCAAGTTCAGATAAACTTAGTTCAACAATCAGTCCGCTGATGTCCAAGTCGTAGCATGACTGAAGGGTCTTCAGTTTCGTGGACGGGAATTTGGTTCTGAAAATATCGTTGTATTTGGGCTGAAAGTAACGAATAAGCGCCGCTTCAATCAATGAGATTTTTTGTTTCTTAGAGGGAGGGTTCTCTATAGCATTGAAAAGTCGCTCCTCGTTCTCGTTTGTATCGATAGCACCTGGGGCGCCATCCATCCCGCTGATAATCTGGTCGTGTTCAAATTCAAACATGAAAAGGACAATTTCACGATCCGGATACTCATGCGCCGTCCTGGCTAAGATTTTCTGCAGAGTAGAGTGGCTTTTGAGGCGCGTCTGAGCAGAGCGACTACCGTCGCCAAAAGCCTGCCCTACGTACAGCGTCTCAAACTGGTTAAAGACTCCCGCCTCATTTTGATAGTCTGCCACCAATGCGAGCGTGCTAGCGCTCAAGTAACGTACTTTTTCGCTTGCGGCGTCCAGCGTCCAAATGTTCCGATGGGGATAGGGCTCTACCGTGACCTTCACCGCACCGTCAATGAGCTCGAAAGGGTAGTCTTTAAAAGACAATACATGTTCTAGGCCATTGAGCCTGTAGCCCACTTCACCGCTGATCGTTGACGTGGTTGGGTTGTGGGCACATGATTTAATATAGCAGGCGGGCCTGGCCGCGATGATATAGATGTGCGATTTGTCAGCTACATCTTGGCTCGCCTCATCGAACTCAATGTCTGACATCAAGTCATTCGCGGTCACCAAGCACCAGCGTGTATTTTTATAAGCGATTGCAAATTCGGTAATATACTTCCGCTTCTTCATCCCTACTCCTTGTCGTGCACTTCACTGTTAAAAAACTGCCGCTGAGTTAATCATTACGTAGTGCCACGATTATTGCGCCTTGCTCTCTGGAAGGCAAAAAGAAGTTCCTCACGAATTACCGGAAAACCATTCTTGATCGTCATGAAAAGAATTCGCTGCCCCGCCATCCGCTTGATCACCTTGAACCGTTTGTTAAGACCTTCCAACCGCCGCGTATGCATCGCCCACCTCACTCTGCTCTGGATGCCACGCCAGCATCCCTTCCCTCCAGATTAGGGCGACCGTAACTCAACGCTCGAGCTTGGCAACACTCTCATCTGACATTGGGCATCGCTGTAATGGAATGTTCGAGAACTGCGAGGCTTCCCTGCCTGGTGATGGCACTGTAAATCATTCGCGAAGGGGTGGGGCATACCGGCACAAACTGGCAACAGCGCGACGTCCTGCTGCTAAGGAGTGTGCTCTGGCCTACTGCCAGTGGACGCTCAATCTGAGGTTTACTGGCTGTATATTCAAAGGCAAGCGCCTCGGTTGGGCTGCCTATTTCTGTCAAATAATTATTACTTCCCAGTTGCGTGCCATCAATCACACAGTCAGGAAGCTCACAGACCGCTTTTGTCCAAGCGGGGAAATCCATCCGAAGTCCTTGATTAAGACCTTCTACGAGCTACAGAGGGGTATGAAAGCCGATAACGGCTACATCCCGAATCTCGATGCTCTCACGATCAGCCAGAAGCGCGAAAAACTTGCCATGTGGCTTGGCGATGACGCGCTTAAGCTGAGTGACGCAGAGGTGGAACGTCGATTTGAAATCAAAGCCAGCAAGGCAGTGCGGGAGCTAGAAGAGGATATCGCCCAAACGTCCTGACCGCCCAGCCGCTGCGCTTTTCTGTATTCCCGCACGTCGCCTGCAGATATCAGATGTGACGAACAAAGGCCCTAGCTAGCGTCCTTTGACTGCTTTGCGTTTGATCCCATCTGAAGGTGGTGCGGGACGAGGGGTCACAACGTTCCAATAGGCCTGATCCCCCTTGATATAACGGCTTGCCTTCTCCGACGCGGGTACCTTTTCGTCCCAGGAAACATACCAGTAGCAGTAGGTGACGGCCCGAGTGATGGCGACGTAGGCTGTTCGCAGCGCCTCCTGCTGCTGTGCTCTGTCGTAACCGCAGGGCTCGCCCGCATTCGCCATACCAGCCTGGGCATAGAAATCGTTTCTCGAAGGCGATGATGTGGTGACCTCGCAATCCCCCAGCAAAAAGACGGCGTCGGCCTGCAAGCCCTTCGAGGAGTGGTAGGTCAGAAACTTGATGGCCTTGTCTCGCTTATCTTCACGAGCTCTCTCAATGACGTCGCTAAGTTTTGCTTTGGCATCTTTTTTGGTGTCGCGTTTACGGTAAAGAATAAGGATCGAGTGGCCAGCGTCGTAATGGTGTTCGGTAATCTGGACTAGGTGTTCCCAGTCAAGCTCTCGAACCTCTACCGGTATCTGGTTGCCGATCACACGCTTGTTAACGGCAACACCGTGCTTGTTTTCAAAACCTGGTGTCTGGTTGACGATTGCTTCTGCCGCATCAACCACCATTTGGTGTGATCGATGGTTTTCCTGCATGAAAACCTGTGTCTGTTTCGGCGACTTAAACTCCTTGCCGAACTCCATCAGAAAACGTGGAGAGCTGCCACGCCATCCATAGATGCTTTGCCAATCGTCCCCCACTGCCATCACCGAAGCATAAGCTGGCGCGCCCAAAGTTTTAGCGGTCAACCCGCGCAGTTCGATTTCCTTAAAGGTCGCCCTGACCCACGAGATTGTGTTCGCCCCCACATCTTGGAATTCGTCGATGAGTAGCGTCGTCATGGGGTGAAGTACGCTGTCCGGTACTGCCCTAAAATTTTGCTGACCACGTTCGCTGAACATCGCAAACATACTGTTAAACGTCATTACCGGCGGGCTCATCTGCAGCAGTCCATCGTTGAACGCGGCCCAGTAAATGCTCATCGCATGGAAAAATGGCGTGTCGGGCTCATCCTTGTACAAGGTCATATTTTTGACCGCCTCAATGGCGTCCAGGCCCAGGTTTTCGATGAAGGAAGCATTGGAAAAAAATGCCTCCAAAATATAACTGGAGCTTATCTCCCCCCTGACCTTGTACTGGAATTTCGGGCATCCATTTATCCGACCTTTGAGCGCATCAACCGACCGCGATGCATCGACATAACTATTCAGATAGACAACCCGTGGGCTGCAAAACGCCTGAAACAGTGTCCGCTTGTCGCGCACGTGCTTGCGCATGAACCAACCATATTGGTGATCAAGCTTAATTTCATTTGGTTCGGTATCGTCGACCCCTAGAATCACGTAGGTATCGAACTCGGGAATATATCCGTTCACCCGGAAGTTTTTCCCAAGCAGTCGGACAGTCTTATGTGCAGGCTCTATCCCATCAATTGGCCAATAACCGGCAGCTTCCCAAAGACCTTCAAGTTGAGCGCACAACGCATCATCGATATTCGCCATTTGCCAGGCCTTATCCTGGCGCTCCAGAACGTCTGGATGGTCTTTATTCATCTCAGCTAGCAATAGTGAGCGTTGATAGAGTTCACCGATCAGTGAGCGAAACTCCGTGTTAGTTTCATAGAGTTCTTGGTATGTGGCGTTCATCAGGTCAAGCTGGATTTCACCCAGCTTGACGTTCAGCATCGAACCGTCCTTTTCGTCCTCACCTGGCTTGTTGTCTAGAAACTCAAAAGCCTTTACATCACTGAGACCATCGATGCTTTTTGCGAAGGACAGAATGCGGGAATGGAACGTGCGGACAATCTCAAGGGACTTCTTCTCGCTGACTTCATAACCCCAAAGGTCAAACACCTCGCGGACTTTCTTCGCGAAATCCAGCTTGGATTCTTTTGTGAAAGTGACAACCGTCAGACCCGACAAATCAATTTTGAGGTAGTGGTATAGAACAATCAGCCGCAACACCATGGTGGTCGATTTACCGCTACCAGCGCCCGCAACTACAGAGGTGGTCGGAGTGGTGGACAAGATCATCTTCCACTGATCTTCAGAAGGAGGTTGATCTGGAAGATAGTGCTTCACATCCTGCCGGATCTCAGCAGCCATTTCTGGAGTGATCGCAAATCTCCAGTCCTTGAACAGTGCAGTTTCCTTGATGCCCGGTGAAGCTGGAGTCGTAGGTGTACCAGGACGTAACTCAACAATTAGCTTTCCGTCGTCCAGTCCTTGGGTATGCCCCTGAGAGAAACCCTCCTCCAAGCCTTTGCTTTTCCCCTCTTTGGTACCGACAAGCCGACCCGCATTCCAAGCAGATGTTTGTTGAAATCCGACGACGTCGAGGATTGCATTGGTGAGCCAGTTGAAAAAGCCACGCTTGGCGGACTGTGGGCTATGACCACACGCCAAGGTATCGTTTTCATCTGATGAATCAATCTGTGGTGGTTGAGAATGAGGGTTGGTTGGTCGCGAATCCACTAGCTAAGAGCTCCCTGCAGGCTTAGAGCGTGCCAGGAATCCGGGCGCCGCCTCTTCGATATAAGGGCGTAGATTACCACCACAATTGCAACGTGAAGCTTCTAAAGCAGAGGTCACGGCAGCCCGAGCCGCCTAATCCCGCAGCATGTCCTGACTTGCCAGACCCTGTGTTAGTCAGCAGGATTGGCGTCATGGATGCAGACAGACATCGAGCAACTGGAGGAGGATCAATGAGCTTATACGGTGGATACATCGAAAGGTTGGCCAGGAAAGTCGAAGCGAGGCTGCAGGACATCGAGGCGATCTACAACTTTGACCTTGGGGATGAATTCGAGGTCGCCATATGCGCTTTGCTGGAGGATATTCTGCCAGCCAAGTACGGAGTGTGCCGGGGTTTTATCATCGCTGAAAATGGCGAAAAGGCCGGGGATGACCTCATTATCTACGACAAGATGTCCAGCCCTACCCTGCGCTCCGGCTTGAGCCGCCAGTTTCCGGTAAAAGAACAAATCCCGGTTGACGCGGTGTACGCCTACATCGAATGCAAGCACTCGATCTCGGATTCAGCGGTATTGGCAAAGGCGGTCAGCCAAGCCGAAGCGGTAAAGAAATTGCTGCTCACACGCCGAGGTCGCACCAACCCTGAGTATCAAGTAGATGGGCCTATCTACAACGGCAGGGCCAGGGACTGGCCCCGTACTTACCCTCCACTCAAGAACCAGCCCTTCTGTGCAGTCTTTGCACGCAAATACTCACCGGACGTTTCTGTTCGCAATGTCCAGGGAGACCACGCCCCCGACCTCATGATTCTTGGAAATGACCACATCGCGACACATACGGTGTACATGGGGCCGGACGGTGTCAAATCGTCGCTCTTTTACGACACCAAGTTCGGGGCGCCGCTGTACGTGGAAGCTGCCCCTGGCAACGCCTACGGCTTGGGTCTGGTGATCCTTCTTCAGGCGTTGAGCTGGGTTGAACTGCTGCCGATTGATTGGACTGAGGCGCTGAGCACCACGTTCTTCGACAACCTGCTCAACCGCAAAACCTAACCTAAGCCCTTATACCTCCCCTACCGCCGGGATCTTCGTCTGGCACGACAATGAGCGCTTCTCTGCGAAATCTACCATCTGTCCATGTAAGCCTGAGTTGCAGGCCAACAACCAATGCTGAAAGATAACGAGCTGGACGAAGACCAGCGCTAATACTGCAAACACCATTGTTATGCTACAGACAGTGAAAGCAGTAGGCCTTTTTGAAAGCCTAGACTTGCGAGTCTTAGCAGGCACAACATCTCCGCAGGGCTTACAGAACGACAAGACGCCCGGATAGACTCAAAACGCTGGAGGCTCCCATCCATTGAAGTGTTTCAACGCGTCCAAATCCCCGATCAGTTCTTTCGCTTTAGCCAGCCGCTCGATAACCACTTTCCGCTCATCATCTTCGAGCCTATGCGCAGATCTCTCAATATCGTCAAAGAATGCCTGAATGCTGTTCACCTTTGCCCAAGTCTGAATCACAGCTTCTAGCTGCTCACGGCTATCCTGGATCGCCTCGAGTCGGCGTTTTTCCTCTTCTTTTCTTTGCCACTCAGCCATCTGCAATTGGTGCTTCTGCCGTTCGAGCTCAGCCCTTTCTCGCTCAACCTCTACTTTTTTGGCAAGCCCTGGGGCTTCAGCAATCAAGAATTTGACGATGCTTGGGATTTTGCTGACCAAATCACCAGGTCTGTCCTCGATCCAGCGATGAATCCAATCTACTCGGTAGTAAGGGGAATAAACCTGAAGGCAGAGGCGACCGGTAGGCATGTCGGTACTCATTACCCAATCATTGCGATAAGGAGAGCGACGTTGATTGGCTGGAAGTGAACTCAATCGAACATACTCCTTGTCTACGTACTTGACCTCGACGTACTCACTGATTTCGTAGATGGTCAAACCAAAAACTATGGCTCCGATGTAAACCACGGTAGGACGTTGCGGCTGCCACAGCGAAGGATGTATGTACCTCGTTGAGGCCTTTTCCCTATGATCAACTGACTCACGATTCATATGCTTAGCAGGATCGCTGAGCGCTACTGCAAGACCTTCTTTCATCAGAGCCAAGTAAAACTGGTTGGCAAAACCTACCGCATCGGCTATCCCGGTACGACTCACAATTAAATCCGCCATGGAACGTTTTGTGGGCCGTAAATAACCGTTATCGCTTTCCAGAACCTTCTTAAAGTGCTCTTCAATATCTAGTAAAATTGGGTGTCTGCGAGGCAGTGCAGCAGGGACTGGAGATATTTTCCGGCTCGTTTTTTGACGTTCTTTTGGCAAAGATCTCGAAATCTGGAGAGGCGATCCATTTCGACTCCACGCAGTCAAATCGCCAGGCCGAGATTCGGGCAACAATGGACGCGCTTTAGCTTTGCCCACTGCGACTTGAGCCCAATACCCCACCGGTGGACGAGGAATATTTAAGCTGGTGAAAACTCGAGCCAAATAGCTTGAAGACACCCCATATCGTTCGCCGATTTTGGTCATAGGAGCCGACCAAACCTGTTCATAAAGCGACTCTCTTGTCACGACATCTTCCGACAAGTCATCGGCTGGAGTGAGAACCTCAGATGTGTCTTCCATGGGCGGGAGCTTTAGTCATTTGATGGGTGTCGACTGGATGATCATAGCCCATGCATTATGACGATTCAGGGCAATGGCTCGCTCACCAGCCAAGAAGCATTTTCTTCCCTACTTTGCTTCGCGAATCCAGGCGTTTGAGGGCGAATTGCACCGTCATGAGGCGATTTTGATTGACGAAAAAACAAGCGGTGCAAACAGGACTCCTGATCGGACTAAAAAATAAAGAAGGCCCTCAAAAAGGGCCCCTTGGGTAGTCAAATCAAAATCACTTGGCCAACCAAGACTCAACAGTTTCACTGCGTGCTCTGCCTTCCTCTTCAAGCCTGCGTGATTGCCACCTTCTGTCACAATAACCTCGCCGCTGTGGGGTTTGGTGTAAACCTTCAGCTGACGAGCTTTCCGTGAGCCTGCTTTAGGCGTACGCAACGAAGCATGGTGACCATGCATGGGAATCTAGCGGGTTAATTACCTCCTTAAGGCTTTAGCCATTACTGGCGGGCGCTAAATCAACAAGCCATTACTCTACTTATCATCACACTTCAGATTTGTCCTGTAGAACCCACTCATCTGACACGCCGTGCTTATGCATATAACTATGTACCGACTTCGGAATATGAGGCGACTCTTTAGCGAGCGAATCTATACGCTGACGCATATTATCCAAGCCTTCAAAATTATTTTCCCTACCCGCTTCAAACATAAACTCCATCTCTCTTCCCAACGCATTGTAATTGGCACCGGCAGCGCGATGTTTTTCAGCAAGTTCTTGATAGCCCAGTGTACTCTGGAGGGCAGTCATTACTGCAGCCAATACACTCATAAACCCAACCACCACCTGCCAAAAAATATCTATTTGTTGCTGCATACTGGCGAACACCGTAGTTCCAACAGCTGCTGAAAAAACAATTGCCGGGATTGAGATCATTTTATGGATAAATGAATATCGCATAGCGGCACGATAATGACCCATTCCAATCGACGCCAACCGCGTATACCACTTATATGCCAGTTTTCCAACTTCGGACTCAGACTCAAAACTCATACACACCCCAAGAGATAATAACGCATTAGAATTTCTTCATCATTAATCTAGCCAATTAAAATTAGTGCCCCCCCCTAACCCGGCTACAGGTTGACTTTGATGTATAAATCGACTGGCGAGACTTGGCTATTCACGGAGCTCACTCCACGTAACGGAGCCAAAGATGCGTCCGACCGGAGATCGCCTGCGCAACTTTGGAAACACGTCCCTGTAGGTTTTCATCGCTAGTGTTATAGAGCGCACAGAAGTCTTTGGCTACGACGTTAGCAAGTGATGTATCAGGCGGTTCAGCACGAATGAAGCCGATGTAAGAAGCACCTACGCCCATCAACTCATAGCCATGCGCTACTGAAAAATGACGCGCAACGGCAAAGTTTTTCGCGGGATCCAGATCCGAAGTGAAATAGCCATTCGGAAAAGCCGCGAGTGCCTGGCAGGACTGCTGAACGGGTACCAGGAGCGCTGAAAGAGGCTGCTCTAGAAGAGAGATAGGGTTGTTCTGGTAACCGATCCACTCCTGGAGGGCCTGCTGATCTAGCGTCAAACCATGAGTACAAGCATCCTCGAAAGACGTGGCTGCAACCAGGGTCATGAAATTGCGAAGACAGATTGCGAACTCCTCTTTCGTAGTCGGATAGCCTATGTATTCACCATTCTCAAAGCACTCTGGAGGCAAGCCCGCTATGTCCTGCTCCGATGCATCGTCCATCCCTAAATTATTGCGCACATGTCCCGAGGTGTAGCGGGCTTGGTGCAGATCATCGAGCGAGAACAGAGGTTTAAAGCCTGGATGCGCCTCAGCAATCTTACGACGAGCTTCGGTCAGATCGTCAAAGCTGGTAATCCCGCTCACGCCGTACTCATCGCATGTACCTACAGACGGATTATCACGCTTGCCGTTGCCGCGAAATTCGATATCCATAAACCGTGGCCTGCTCCATTTTGGTACTGAATTGAGTGAGTAATCCTAAGCGTTTCAGGATCATCATTGAAGGTCTGCCGCCAAGCGACAATAAGTCTTCCTGCCACCACATAGCAGCGCGCTACGCTAACTTTGACGTTCGCACTTCGAGGTAATGTTGATGTCCTAAACTGGCCTACCATGCAATTTCTAATCGACTCAGGGAAGAAACTGATGACTACAGATCCGTTATGTCTAGTCTTTGTGCCGGCTCTGGCGGCAGTGCTGCAAGCCGCCGAGGATAAAAAGGGCCAGCCGCTTACCGAGATTGAGGTGTGTGAAATCCGAGACAGATCCACCTGCATCGCTTTGCCTTTTAGCGCAGCCTTGGCAGTGGAAGAAGATCGTGGTTATCCAGACATCGTCGCGGAGGACTGCTGGAATGAATGGCAACGTCTACGCTCCCAGTGATTTGCGCCTGTACCAAAACAATGCAGCCCTTATGTGATCAGACAATCATCCGACTGTAAGCAACCGTTGCTCTCTGTCGGCCACGAGACGCTGGTAGCACACCGAGTACCTCCCTATCTGCCAAAAGTGAGTCACCCCCTCATGAACGAAGGTTGGCAAAACGACGACTATTTCATCATCTTCACGGAGGATGAGAGCTTAGCTGCCTTGAAGGCCTACGGATTTGATCATCATCTTCCGGGGTACACGCTATTAGGTCTAAGAGGATGGGACGACTTTATCGTCATCAACTCTTCCGGAGTAATGTTTACCATTCCGACGCTGCCACTCGATGCGTCCTATGCCGCGCCGTTTGCCCTTCCCCAGCAGATTTCCCTTGAGCCGGACGAGCGTTTCGCTGGCAAGATCAAGTGGTATACGAAGCCCTTAGTCTTTGGGGGCGACCCGGCGGACAAAACAAATTTCGCATGGATCACTCACGAGCAACATGCTGAACTTGTCATCTGGTGGAACGAACAGTACAGGAGCGCCAAAGCACAGAGCTAGTGCAATTTGCCCATAAAGCGGAAATCGCAACACATGCTCAAATGGCGTACTGAGGCACTCACGACTAGCCGAGACCCTATTTTTTTACCAGAGCTGCTGGGTGCTATCGATGAGTGTCCGTCTCCTCAGCCGGATAAAACTCGCCTTCCTTCCCCATCTTTTCCAGCCGTTCGCGCACCATCAACTCAACGTTGGCCACAGCAGCGTGATCGCCAGGGTTGACCACCTTCACGCAAAGACGTCTGACATTCTGATCGTGGGTGCCCTCGCTCATCATCTCGTGGGTGAAGACCTGTTCGCCACGCCATAGGCATAGCTGGGTATGAGTCCCGCCGAGCCATATCTCGTTGATTGATCTCAGGTCAGTGGTCGCCAGTTGATCGACGGTGATTGTCTTATCCATTGCACTGTACCTTACCCGTGAGTAGACACATGTAGACATACAGGCATAGCGGGTCGTTCCAAGCGTCTGCAGCTCAACCGCGCCAATGGTGGAAAGTACGCCCCGGATCAACGTCGGACAATTGAAGGCGCAAGTACGAACAGACAAGGGGAATCCCATGACTGACCCGCCTGGTTTTACATGCAGATGGCCGCGCTTGGATAAACCTTAACCCACCCTCCCTGTCCAATACTGCCAGCTCAATAATCAGCACAGCACGGAAGAAAAGCACTGGCTTCAGACGCATTCCGGCACAGTTCACGACGGCGTGCTGCCTATGGAACGACTGACGGCTATCGGCCGAATGTGTTGAAAAAGTCGGTTTCCCAAAACACTCGAATATTAATGTATGAAAACACCTCTGTTGCACGCCGCTAAGTGAAATCCGAGTCCTGAACCTACTGCCAAAAATTCAGATTCAATCTCAGGCGCGTACTTTTCTGGCGCGGAATTCGAAGCTGACTTTTTCAACAGAATCGGCCAGAAGCGGTCAGTCATTTGTCCAAATTGCGGCAGTGAAACTGGGATAATTACACCTGTTTTCTAAGAACGCATACCCATCCAGATTACCGCTTCAGTCCATGCAGTCACCATCGGTGTCAGTACCCTGAACCAGGGATCGCGCACATCAATCTGCGCTGCTGAGTGGTCATGATGTTGCTGCTCCTCCTCCACAATCGACGTAATGGCAGCCACCGCGTGGAGATCGATATCACCCAGCACATCAAGTTGATGAGCCAGGTGCTTGAGCACCACACTTTCAACCGCGACGGTAGTAGCGACAATGGCTTTGCGGCCACAGATGCCAGTAACCAGACCCAACGCCAGACCGCCGATGCCACACAACCAATAGCTACGGCAGCGGGGATAATTGCGACGTTGCAGCTCCTCCAGAAAAACCGTCCGATGGCGGCGCTCGTGGGAGAGGAACTCCTTGAGTTCGTTCACCATGCCCGGGACGAAAAGCCGAGCCATAAACAACTGTCCACTGTAGATACAGATCGCACCATGCTCGCCCGCATGGTCGACCTTCATCATGCGGTTGCCGAGGTCTTCGCCCTTAGCCGTGTAGTCTGGTGAGTTCACATTGAGATTTCTTGTTCGAGGGGCTTGGTCATCGGGCCTATCCTTGCTCTTGAGCCGGCATCGTGCTGTAACGCCAAGCAGATAAGCAAGTGGGACTTCACAGGGCGCCCCCTCACCATCGTCGATTTGGCCGATCTTTAAGCAGCTGACAGACCGCTTTGGGTCGAAAGCGCGCAGTCGTATGCAAACGCAGACATGCCCTTTCGAGCAGTCAAATTGAGTTGAACAGACCGAGATATGAAATGGTTGCGGTGCTCTCCGGTAAGCGCACCAGCGGCTCTACATCGGTAGTGGTCGAACGTCGGTCGCCGCAGATGGCATTCGAAACCAGCCTCTTCAAGGGCGGCTTTCGCGAGCCGAGCCGCCGGGGGGTCTCGGCCCTTCGGGCATTCATCCTTCACACCTACGGGCTTCGGCATGCGCGCACCGCTTGCGATGGAACGCGCCAGTCATCGTTAATCTGTAACCTGCGGGCAAGGGTTAAAAACCTCGGTTACGTCGAGTGTTGTATGCCACGGGATGGCAGTGCCTGACACCATTCCGCCTACGGTTTGCTTTCGACCCGACTTGCGCACATATCCGCCATCCGTCCCAGTGAAGACGTGCTGCCCTGGCTTCGTCAGATAATCAAAGAAACTGACTTTCACAGGCACATTCATTTGCCCACCCGGCGTAATGACGGCGAGCATGATCGCTCGGTCTTTGGTGAATACAACGAACGGTTCGACTCCAGTGCGACCACCAACTGTCTTCACGCACTGCACTTGTTCTGGGAGGATGCGTGCGGTTTCAGTGTAGGTGTGGTTGTTGTAGAGGCTGAGGATCAGGCCTTTGCTGGTCAACACTCCCAGGCCTTGAGTGGCCCTGCAGCTGCCTTCGCTTCCATATGGGAACAAGCACCAGTTAGTTTCCGATACGGCTTGAATATCCGATGGTGCAATTTTCAGATCGCGCTGGATTTGGGCTTTTGATTCCGGCGTGTCGTAAGGGATCATGACGCATCCGCCGACTGTCACTGCTGCGATGAGGCCTATGGCCGCAGCTACGTTTTGAACTGATGATTTGAAGGTGTTCATTGTTCGCTCTCCTTGCTGTATTACCACCACTGGAAGGCTGTGGCGATTTGGTAGCGAACCTTACGGCATGGGCGAAAAGCAGTCATCCTCGTGCTGATAACTGGATCGGTAGATGACTTGATTGGACGCTTACCTATTTCTGACCGATTGCTGAACCCTGGCAAAATCGTACGCAAAACCTTGCTTAAAGAGCCAGCAACTCAACGCTCGAGCCTGTCGTCACTCTCCTCCGACATTTTGGTACTCGCTTTCATCGCAGATAGCGTCGGCTTGGCAGCAGCGATGACAAGGCGCCATTGAGGGAGCGCAATTGCCGCAGCGTCGTTCTCAATGAGTTCAGGCGTTGCTTCGCAAAAATCCTCGATGGCTGCGCTTACATTTACCAAAAAAACGCTCTGCATTGGAGTGAACCCCTGATCGACGAAGTATCCTTTTGGCGAGGGAGTTGGCACCCAATCTTCCCATGAATTGATTAACTCATTCATACCACACCGAGGTGGCTCATTCTCGCACTCAATCAGCCACTCAAGTAGCTCGACAATTCGATTTCGTATTCGTTGGTAGACAAGCTGTCTGGTCATAATTTCACTGGTTGAATCATCATCCGCCCCTAATGAGGACAATTTTAGCCTTAATCCAGTGCCCGCCCCTGGTCAAAAACGGGCCTAACCTATGAGGCCGTCAGCTCAGTTGAACAGGCCGAGATATGTGATGGTTGCAGTGCTCTCCGGCAAGCGCACCAGCGGCTCTACTTGGGTAGAAGTCGAACGACGGTCACCCCAGATGGCATTCGAACCCACCATTATAAAATGCGTGAACTCTCCTACCCTAGAGCTGACCAACGCTCTCTCGGACTGACTGCGGATTTGCGCTATGACGTCTTGTGGGGTGCCGGCAAGCTCAACGAAATCTGAATCCATAGAGAACCCCAGCTCCTCCGCTAGACGCCAGGTTGGATTGCGGTCTTCCCACGAAATGTACTCGGCTTCGCTTACGCTTTCAGGGGGCTCTGGCTCCCACTGCTCAAACACAAATTTCTTCGCCTCGGATTCAGTGGCGAAATTGGCACCGAAGAGATGGAAGGGCCAGCAGCCATCTTGCATGACACGATCTCGATTGTTGATGAGTCGTCAGGATCGTAACTGATTACAATCGGAGGAGCAGCTTGTCAGGGAAGCCCGACGGGAAAAGATGCTCGCAATCCGACCTCGTCCTCATCGTTGTACCAAGGTTGAAATCTGCCCGTCCGTCCAGGTGCAATATAGGCTGCCCTTCAAGCGTCCGAGAGTAGCGATCTGACGCGTAGGGTGATATCACTGGAGTATCATCATTCTCTGTGACACCGCCGCACTGCATTGAAGGACTTCGCGATGCATCAAGTTATCAGCGCCGCTTACTACCGACCTGGATTCGCCAGGAGCGCTTGCGCATGGTTAATGATTGACGGCATTGGAATTGAGCAATGGCTGTCCACTCATCTCGAATGGTCAGACGTCGCAAGCCTTGGTCTTTCTCTGATCTGGCTTATCGACGAAGACGAAGACGCTCTTGCGAACCGTCGCATAATCCCAGCCGAAGATGGAAGCTCTACAATCGTGCCGTTACTGGTCTGTAGCGATGACATGAATTTTGACTGCATCGTCTTGGTCGCAGAGCAGGTAATCGATGCTAACACCGTACACTGGCGGCGCTTCGGTCGAAGTATTTCGGACAAACTGGAGGTTGGAATCTCGACAAAATGGATCGCCGAGAGCAAGCCGGTAAGCTTTGCATTAGAGGACTTCCAAAACGCATTGGAGCAGTTCACTCAGTTGTCGAAGACAAAGCCAGCCAACCATTGCGATGAACCCTTAAGCCCTCAATAGCCTAGCTTACGTTGCATCATTTTTATCGCTATCAGGCCCACTACCACGTTGAAATGTTGTGACCACGTAGCACGAATTCACAGTGGCCGTACATGCTCCCAGAGGACACGCTGGAGCCGCCATCCTAGTAGAATTCGTCGAGCTGATTACTGCCCACTTTGAGATGTTCTATGAGCGCTGAATTAACTGAAGAAGAAATGCGTCGTGCCCTATTCGGTACGCCTCAGCCCGAAGAGCAGATATCTGCTCCTCTAGTAAATGAGCCTGTGGAAGAAATTGTGCTCGCAAAACCCGTTGTCGCTCCAGCAGCCAAGAAGAAGGTGGCGAAAGCATTTACGCCTAGGCTGAGGGTCACGTTACGTGTTGGAAACGAGTTTGAGGGGAAAATGATCGAGTTGATTCACGAGGCTGATACGTTGAGCTCGTTGCTTGCAGAGCAGGAGGCTGTGAAGGCTGCGAGGAAGAAGTACAAGTACGTGAAAGTGGTATCGGTTAAATCGATGTAGAAAATGTAGCTGGGCTGATGAGTTATTACGTCGTTCGCTTAGGAGCGATATTTTATATCTCACGAGCAAGCCCCTCTTCATTCTGTTCTCTATCTGAATCAACTCGGCGGCGTTGTCGACGAACAGCCCGTCACTTGTGGGTAAGTCTGGCAAACCACCATAATTTTATTTTTGGGCTCAAAGCCGTGATCAATCATGCAACGCTGCACTTCTGCAGTGCGCCCGATGCTGGCGACGTCCAGATTCGACCCTAGTGGTTTCGCATAGCCGCACGCATACATCACCGGCAGGGCTTCACTATCATTGGCTACCTGTACTGAGAAATGGAGTGATGCTCCCGCTTTACGCCACGAGACCTGCATGCGTTCATCCCGGCCTGAATTAGGCTTAATGGGATGAAATGCTTCATCTTCGACAAACGGTAAGGCTTCGAGCTGGGACAAGCTGAGCGGACGGCCCTGCCTTTCTTCGACGCAGGCTGGCATATTCTTCATTATTTCACAGTATTCAAAGCCGTCTTTACGAGTAAAACCGAGGCGCTGCATACACTGGAATTGCAGCACTTGCTCGTTTATTGGCAAGTGGGTTATCGAACTACCTACCGGGTCGCCACACTCTGTCATTGCGGCTTTGACACCCTCAACAGTGGTCGAAGCGCGTTTCCACTGGGTGAACGACGCTGATGGCGGGCAGCCGGTGAGTAAAAGTACCGATGAGATCAGGACTGGGATGGTAATGATCTGAGATTTGCTGAACATATTTTGTCCTTAATTTATGCCAGGCTACGCCAATGGCGTCCAAGTCTTTGGGGCGAATAATCCCACCACATGCCCCCTACATTACCAGCCGCTACCTGGGCGGTCTCAGGTATGCCGGTGTCAAAACTGGTGGTTGGTCTAAGCGATGTCCGTTCTTGATGAAAGCTGACAAGAACTACTCATGGACAGGCAGGACAACGCTCCAGTTGCCGTCCATCAACATCTACAGCCAACGGGATGTACGACTCAGGTTTATCATTCATCGACGTCTGACGCCTCTGAGAGCGGCTTAAGCAATTCTGGGCCCTGATTACGAACGCTACCCACAGCCTTGCTCACCTTATACCAATGAAAATCGATAGCAGGCCGGCAGTGTTCCATCGCGATTTCCCGCGCGCGTTCAGGTGAAGTATCTGAGGTGATCCATTCGCGGGCGTGTTCAGGTGCCAAGACCAGCGGCTTTCGATCATGGATATCTACCATCCCTTGATCGCTGGCGGCGGTGATGATGACGAAGCCGTCGCGAGGGTCTGGCTCTAGGCCCTGGTGAACCTCCGCTAAACCAGCGAAGAACATCGGAGCCTGCTCTTTCAGGGTTATGAAGTAAGGCTGCTTCTTCTTTGGATCAGCCGGATCGTTGACCCACTCAAACCACCCGTTTCCCGGTGCAAGTACACGACCGCTTGGCCAGAGCTGATTGAAAAACTTCCCAGTCATGACTGTTTCAACCCTGGCGTTTATCGGGTCAGGACGCTTTCCTTTCGCCCAAAATGGTGACCATCCCCATTTCACCTTATCTACGCTTAATTGGTCGTCCACTGGCCGAATGATCTCCACACGGGTCGAGGGTGCGACGTTGTATCGCTCTACTGGCCAAAGATCGTAGCCGTTGATTACAAGCTGCTCTGGCGCGAGCTCCTTCAGATAGTGATCCATCGATTCGTAGATCGAGTAGCGTCCGCACATGCTGTCACCCGTCGAATAGTGATGCTTATGAGATTGACCGCAAGCGAAGCAAATCGTTAACTGTATATACGTACAGCTTACTACTCTAAGGCTTGCATCATGAGCGTCACCATCCTCGGCCCACTCGCTACTGGCGGTAAGAAGCTGCCCCTTTATTCATCCAAGGTGCCGGCGGGCTTCCCCTCCCCTGCGGCTGATCACATCGAAAAGCACATCTCCCTTGATGAGCTGTTTGATATTCGAGCTCCGCACGTGTACCTGGTGAGGATCGACGGAGACAGTATGCAGGGCGCAGGAATCTATTCAGGGGATCTGGTGGTTGTTGATCGAAGCATCGAGGCGGTCAGTGGCGATATCGTCATCGCCGCGCTGAACTCGGAGCCATTCTGCAAGCGCCTGCTTCTGCGTGAGAACGCCGTGATGCTTGTATCGGAGAACCCAAAATATCCGGCAAGGCATGTCATGGAGGGCGATGAGCTGGTGATCTGGGGTGTGGTGAAATACAGCGTGCGCGATCATGAAAACACTTGAGCCAGTCTTTGCCCTGATTGACTGCAACAGCTTCTACGCGAGCTGCGAGCGAGTGTTCAGACCCGACCTGGCAAAGACACCTATCGTGGTGCTGTCCAACAACGACGGCTGTGTAATTGCACGCAGCTACGACGCCAAGCCTTTTGTGAAAATGGGCCAGCCGTACTTCCAGATCAAAGACCATCTACGCCGGCATGGAGTCGTGGCCTTCAGCAGTAATTACGCTTTATACGGCGACATGAGCGAACGCGTCATGACGATCATCGAATCGCTAGTGCCTGCGCTTGAGGTCTACAGCATTGACGAGGCGTTTGCCGATCTCACTGGCATACCTGGCGATCTACCTGCTTTTGGGCGACACGTGCGCTCCACTCTTCTCAAGCGCACGGGAATTCCAGTCGGGGTGGGTATTGCCCGCACCAAAACTCTGGCGAAGCTGGCAAACCATACCGCCAAGCGACTGTTGGATATCACCGGTGGAGTGGTGGATCTGTGCGACCCGTTCAAACGGGACTGGACGCTGCGCAACACCGATGTCGGCGAGGTCTGGGGCATCGGCAAGCGCATGAAGGCCCACCTGGAAACGATGGGCATCAAGACCGCCATGGACTTGGCGAAAGCCGATCCGTGGATGCTTCGTCAGACATTCAGTGTGGTGATCGAGAAAACCGCTCGCGAGCTTGCCGGCACCTCCTGTCTGGAACTGGGTGAAGCTGACCCACCCAAGCAAGAGATTTGCTGCAGCCGGATGTTTGGCACCCGGCTCACGCAGATCGAACCGATCAAGGAGGCCGTCGCCACCTACACCCAGCGCGCGGCGGAAAAGCTCAGAGCGCAAAACTCGCTGTGCAAGAAGATCCGCGTGAGTATCAGGACAGGCATGTTTAATCCCGAAGAAGCGAAGTATGCGAATGGCGCACTTGTCGAACTACCCTACCCGACTAACGACGTTAGACTCATGACCAAGGCTGCGACCGAAGCGGTCAATCGCCTCTTCCGACCGGGCTTCAAGTACAGCAAGGCGGAGGTTCTGCTGATGGATTTGCGGCAGCCCGGCGAATTCACTGATGACCTGTTTACACATTCCCAGCCTGTTAAGGCGGACAAGGTGATGACCGTCCTGGATGAGATCAATGGCCGCTGGGGAAAGGGAGTGCTGCGTTTAGCCAGCGTGCCTGCTGCTCCCAGTTGGGCAATGCGTCGGGAGCTGATGAGTCAGAGCTACACGACGAAGGTTGATCAGTTGTGGACGGTAAAGGCTAGGTAGCAGACAGGTGCGGTCTGGCGATGCTCGAATGATTCTGGAAATGCAGTGCTACCTGCAAAATGTCACCAATGAACGTAAAATCAACACGTTACCTGTCATTAAATTTCCAGTAGATGAGCCAAAGCTAATTCAATTTTTCATATAGCTAAAATCAAGCATCTCTTGCCTATTGAAAGTATCCGTCCGTGCCAATAGGATGATCCCACAGCAACTAAAATAACATTAACATCAAGGAGAGATTTTATGGCGCTTAAACCAGGCCCAAAACCGATTGCCAAATCAACCGGCGAAGTTGATAAGCGTCGTCGTGACAATAAAGACACGCAAGGAAATAACCCCGGCTTGAAACCTAGCAAGCCTTTAAAAAAATAGGTTTTTGCTGACAGGAGCTACTCGAATGGTAGCTTTTGTCATTGGAGTTTTTAGAGAATGAATGCATAGCCTGTAGCTTCGTTTTATCTGACAATCACTACGCGTTCTATGAACGCTACAACGACATATCGAATATTATCATTACGGCACTGCCTAAGAGGTGAGTTACCCTGCGTTTCCTGGATGCCCTCCATGTTCGTTGGCTACAGTTTTTTTCAACTCTACTGGCAACTGAACTGCCCTTTTTCGCAAACAAACTGAGCGATAGCTTTGGGCCGTAATCAAGCGTTGCAGACTGCTCCAAAAACGACGACCAGTCGGCTGTTAACCGAGAGAATCGCCCCACGCGAAAGCACATTTATCCCGCGATTCGAGCTCAAGACCTCGCGATTGCCCTCTGGTCATCTTGGGCATTAGCACAGTTACTATGTGTGTATTGCCCTATCAGCGAGAGCAAGCACAGGGATCAAGCTTGCAGTGGCTTTTATCCTCGATGCCAGTTAGATTTAGAGCTTTCTACGATCAAGGAAAGATATGAATAGACTCATTGCACTCTTCAGCACTGAAGTCACATTAGCCAAGGATGAAGGCTGATCAACCAACGTAATCTCCAGTACCTATACCCTAGGATGTACGAATTGCAGATTTTGCTCAGTCTCACCATGAACGAGGCCAGATTGAGAACGACACGTGTTCATTTTATTCCAAGATAACTAACAGATAGGAGAGATCAGGGAATGACTGTTAAAGGTGCAAATAGTTTTGGCCGGTTAATGGGGCACTTGGATCTAGGAGATTTTGCCAAAAGTGAAAAGCCTTTGGCTTTGGTGGGAGATCTATTTGGTGAGGAGTGGCTGTCCACGAACGGCGGCCATCGGCTTCAAAAGCTATGGGCTAGAAAAGACATGCTGTCCAGCACAGAGCTCTTTGCGCTAGGGCGTGCAATCGAGAAACTGACTTCTGATCACTCGCTCTGGCTGAAGCGGGTAGCAAATGACATTATCAACCAACCCAAAAATGCTCACGGGTATCTTGCGGAAATAATGGTCTGCGCTTCGCTATCGGCGCCTGACGGCACAGTCCTTCCCGCGTCGAAGGGGAATAAAGGGTTCGATTTGACGTTGACGATGCCCTCCCAATTCAAGTACCACGTTTCGATAAAAAATCATGATATATCGGAGCATGAAGGGGTGTTTAGGGAGAAATGTGCCACTCTCAAAGCTGTATTTGACAAAAAAATGAAAGAGATGAGAGTTCATGGCGCCCTGAGGGTTATTTCGGATCAGTTTATTGAACCAACTGTGCTCGATGCGCTGGTAACGTGGGTTTCCAAGAAGATGAAAGCCCCAGGATCGTACAAATGTCAGAGGGGAACTGTAAAAGTGTTCTTTTCTGAGCTGCATTCAACGGATGAACGGCCATTGGCAAGAAACTTTTTTTCGAGCGATTTAATGGTTGTTGGTGGGTTCCACAGAAATGAGTTGGCTAATCAGAAATCGCGAATACTCAAGGCAGCAGCGAATCTGAAAAAACACGTTTCTCCTTCACCTAACTCTTGTCGGTTCGTCTGGATGAGGGTTCACTCCAGCGCGGATGTGGGGTTGATATCTGATGTAGTGAAGGAGTTGGTTGTAGGTGGTATTTCTGGTGAGGATATTGGGTTTGATGGTTTTTTCATCGCACAGCCTTCAATCGTTCGAGAGAATGGTTCGAGTAGAGTGAACACCGTACTTTCAATCATCGAGGGCTCCCATGCTGGGCTGCAAGCATCGAGAAAGCGGGGTGAAAAACTTTCCATAGAGGTTTTAGTTGGGAATATGAGCTCGGAGCCTTCTCGTGCACTGCTTCAGGTAGATGGGGAAAATATAGAGCTCTCACCTCATCTCTATATTTATCAGGACAGTGACTTCTATGTATTATCAACAATAGAAAATGGCGTAGCCCGAGGTAATATTTCGTCACCTGCTTCCGGTGTGCGGAACCACAGTGTCTTCGATATAGACGGAGAAGAGATTGGATTAACTGGCCGATTGATTCCTAGAGCGGAAGAGCTACTGATCTTCTAAGCTAAGTTGCTCGCTGCCCCCTTGATAAGGACGATCCTTCTCGGCTATTAGTGAACGTCGACCTCGATGGGCCGGATACGCGTTTGAATGGAGTCAGGAACGTCATGAGTAAAAGGTTGATCTGCGGGCGCACAAAAACGCGCGCAGGAAAAAGCGAGGGATATGACGAAAGCTGAAAAACGACGCAAGCTCGAGAAAGAGCGAGCGGACGCTTAGCGGAAGAAGACAGCCGAGCTCCTTCGAAGCGAAAAGCTAAAGCTCAAAAAAGCCAAGCCCAGACAGGGGTATTTGCCCTCTTATCTTCACTGCGTTATCAGCCAGCAATCAGACGGACTGATGTGGTGACGGATGAACATACCACCCTCAAAAAAGTACCGAATCAGTATCGTCTTGAAGGCGACACTGGTTGGTAATCCATCTGAAGTCACTTGCCCACCGAATTTTCTATTTAAAAGATTTATAAATCATAAATTTAAATCTGAAGCATAGCCGAGCCGGGTCGATAGCCTAATGAGGGATTTTCTAGGCGACCCTCCAGGTCGACTCGCTCGATTGCAATCTCCTGGCCATTTTCTACTAAGAGCTATTAGCTGATGATTGATACACCAACGAATAATCCGACCTCCGGCAAGCACGAGGGCCTTGCAAGAAAACAACTCATCTCCCAGATCGCACTCAACTGTGTTTCGATTTTGGCCGTTCTGATTGGAGGTGTTTGGATTGCCTTCAACGGCCTGTACGTGAAACAGGAAAAACAAATTTCCGCCTACACCCTTCGGGAGTTGGAACAGAAAACAAACCTCGCGCCACATGTGAGATCGAAGGTGACCGCGACGGTTGGTGAACCACAGGGTAATGCTGGTTCGATTGTGCAGGTGAGAGTGGAGCTTTCGAATCAGGGTACTGATGCACAGCGGGTAATTCTGGATAACGGGGCTCTGTCGGTGAGCGGCATCGTTTTCGTGGACAGCATGCCTCAGTTCATCGGAGAGGTACCCATGGGCAGCACACGCTTCGAGGGTGTCCTGAGGCAAGTGGGCGGCTTCATTGATATTGGAGCGGGAGAAACCTACGACATCAGCTACATCTTCCGGTTGAAATCGCCTGGCACATACTTGGTGAGATTCCTCGCCAAAATGCAAAGCCCCTACCTGGACAGGTACAAGGAAAAGGTAGGGACGCCAGTGTTGCAGGATTATTCGGTGGGCGACGACCAATACATCACCGTGCCAGAGAATCACTGACGAAACCTTGAGGCACTCGGAGCAGGGGGAATGAATCAGCAGTGGTGAACTCGCTACTCAGCCGGTTGCGACAGACTGGATCAAGTTGCCTTGTCGAGATCTGTCACGTCTCTCTCGCCTTAAGGACATCCGATCAGACGCAACCAGTTCTCGCCTAATACGATACCTCGACGAGAGGTCATTTAGTACGTCATCGTGAAACGGCCCTGATGCGCTAGCGCAACTTTCTGTTACAGAATGGCCTTGTGACATCTACCGACTCCTTCTAGCGTGAACTGCTTCACTATCGATTGGAGCACGGCTATGTCTCAGGGCGTTTTCTTTGTGAAATTTGAATCCAACATCCGCGACTTCGGCGATGGCCTAGTTTTTATTAAGGATGGCAGCGTGAATGGATGCGACCCGCATTTCCTTTACCAAGGTGTCATCCCGCGCGAGTCCGGCTCATTCAAGTCGCAGATCACAGTACGACCATGGCGTCCGGGGAACACCCACGTGTTCGGTGGCACAGGGTCGTACATTCTTGAGGCAGAAGGGACAATAGACTACGAGCGTGGGGAGTTCAGTCTGCAAGGCAATAAGAAGGATGAGCCCGGCTTGAAGCTCACCGCCAGAGGTACGCGTCTGGGCGACGTCGTGTAGTCTGATGAGCGCGGCGATACAGACACAAGCTGCGCACATGCTTGATCGTAAGCAGCTATCCGCTTTCCCCTTCGCAGTAATCGTTATCTGAAATGGAGAATTCCTTGAAGCTGTACGAAGCGAGTAACCTGGCTGAACTCGAATCACTGATGGCACAATTCGGTGATGACGTGCTGTTTCGCGGTCAGAACTCTCATTACGGTGAGCCAGGTACTCCCGAGGTGGGTACCTCGTTTGACAGGAAAGGCTGCATTCCAAGTGAGATGCTCAAGTGGTGCCGCTATTGCCAGAACGTACTCGACGCCTTCATCCCGCAATACCGTGATGATTTTGCATATCAGCAGGCGCTGCTTCAGCACTATGGATGGCGGTCTTTCTATGTCGACTGCACTTCCAATCCAGGAGTAGCTGCTTGGTTTGCAAGCCAAAGCTATTCAGAAGAGTCGACGCTTGAAATAAGTGAAGACTGCCACGAAAATCCTGTCTGGTTGAAAAAGCGCATGGCCCGCTACGATTTCCATAAGGGCCAGGGCCACCTTTACGTATTGAGTCGGGATACTGTGGCCAACGTCGGATTGGTCGATCTGGCCACATTAACTGTGGATGGCTCCAGGCCTCGCACAGTGGCCCAATCGGCTTGGCTAATTGGCCCACTCCGCGATAAAAACTTGCCTCAAGATTGCTACGTCGCACAAATCACAGCCCCCCGCGAGGCTTTTCGAGACTACGCCGTAACTCATGGTTTAACCGACACCAACACCCTCTTCCCCTCCCCTACTGAGGATCCCATCCTTAGAGCGCTGTTGGGGTTGCCATGGGACGAAATCAAACATCGGGAAAGCCTACCAAACCTTCCTGCTTTCATAAGGGCGCTTGATCTACCTGAGTACCATCCGAGCTTCGTGAAAATCGCACCAGCGCGTACCGCCTTCTATCGCGGAGCGAAAATTCTTGAAGTGCAGAACGCCATCGATGGCGCAGGGGAAGGCGGGATAGTAGTCAGCATCCCCGATGTGGTGCTGTATGGCTCAGCCGACAGAAGTGCACCGCTTCGCTTTCCGCTTATCGACACGCTTCTCGATGAAAATGGCACCGTGGCGTTCGAGGCTGACGCGCTGATCAAGCTCGCTCAACGAGGGGAGTTTCCGCTCTACCAGAAAGGCATCGGCGTCCTGCGTCGCGAGCGTGATCTATTCGAAGTCTGTGAGTTGACTGTTAAGCACCCGGGGCTTGAAATGACCAGCGTCGGGTTTACGTCAGGATGGTGTTATCGCAGACAGCAGAACGGCACATGGTTGAGAGAGGAAAGCGAGGGAGAGTGCGAATGCGGTAGCGAGGTAGTCCACGGTAGGCACCTTTCCGCCCTTCACATCGCCGAGGACTTTCTCAAAAACCCTGATGAGTACAATTGATTGAGTCACCAAGGGCCGAAACGGTGCTTATCGCGAGAAAGGGACGATGCATCTGGCAAACAGTTCAACGAGATCCTGAACTCTGCATGGCAGATTCGAATGTACATTGAGCAAGCGGATCATCTCATCGAATGCTGATTCGAGTGGGAACCAGCTTTGCAGGGCAATTATGAAATGAGTTACGCCTCTATCTTCGATTACGGCAAGCGGAGCGCGCAGGCCTAAGGCCGGAGGCGTGCGGATGGGCCGAGACTTGGCACGAGGCTCGGTTCACGACAGCCATCCCGCAGGGCACGTCACCAAAGGCTGTCACAAGACCACCAGATAAGGAGTGTTTACATTCCCCAAATCAGGTTGGGCAGGGAAATATATCGTCGATAGTCGGGCGGAAAATCACTGCAGAAACCGAGGTGTTGGATGAAGCGTTCGCAAGAGACGCAGAAACTCACGTAGGCTTGAACGACCATTACCTCGTTGAAACGTGGCCAGCACATAGCGAGAATTCTCGGTCGTCATTACCCAAAACCTGCCTTCACGCTCGACCTTGACCACGTCAGAAGTTCTGATCAGGTGACCATCGCCAAACCGCCCATATTGATCTTTGCGCTTGTGGCCAAAAACCACACCGATGCCCGCCCGCGCCCGGATAGAAACACCGCAGAGGTACGCGGTCACTGGCACATCAAAGCCTTGTTCCTGAGCTTTGATGATTCGCTTGAGATCAAAATCTGTATGGCGTTTGCCGTGAAAATTCACATCTAGGGTGTCGAGCATCACTGCGCTCCGGTGCTATTCCGCAAGGCGTTATCAGGAATTCCGCACGGAACCAGACGCGTTGGTATCGTGCAAGATTGTTGGTAATTTTCAGACTGATCGAATCATGGTTTCGAGAAAAATTGGCCGGCAGTTCTGTAGTAACTGAATTTGAAAACCTGGGCGGTGTGAGTTGTGGTAAACAGCCCCACTGTCCACCTCGATCACGCTGACTTCAAAGTCGTTATTATCGTCACCAATAGTCACCTTAACGACGCGATACATACCCCAGGCATCGCAGTTATTCATCCAAGGCGGGGTAACCACTTGCACGTCGACTATCACTTCCCCTGCATTTTGCTGCACAAGTAATTGCTGCAGTCTGTGCTCACCTTCAATCATCCTTGTGAACTCGGTGCTGCGACCTTGCTCGGTGATTCGGACGGTCAGGTGATACCAGTGCGATCTAAGCACCCGTGACACACCCTGCCAGTGCATCAAGCCTTCGCCGAACAATCCTGGAACGCCAATAGCGTCTGAGTCTTCAGTTCTGAACATCAGGTGCCTCAGTTTTCTGCGGACGCAAAGCAGCCCGGTTGGTTAATTCAAAATAGAGAGAAGATCTCTTTGATGGTTGCTGATTTGCGATGACCCGGCCCGAGCAGCACATAGACGCTATTCCGTGTTTCGAACAGAAAGCCGTCGTTGAACGCAGTGCCCATACTCGACCTGACCCAGTGGCCGGGTTCAAAACGTCTTTGCTCGTCATCCACGACCTTGTGGGCAAACATAAACATTGGCTGGCATCCGGCAGCGGATACTTTGGTTCGCTCGGCGTCGGTGACGATGGCGTCTAGGATTGTCCATTCTTCTACGGCGCAGAGGGGCATCCATTTGTAGCGTTTTCTGGCTGCAGCCATTGCGTCTTCCAGACTGAGTTCTGAGCCAGCTAAAGGAACTCCACTGCCTTCCAAAAGCCCCTCATCAATAACTTCAACCATGTGCAGCCTCTTGAATTGGTTAGGAGCGATAGATCGTACGCACGAGGCTCTGAGGCTCACTGAACGGCCAGCCCGCTGCACTCCATGGAGTGCTGACCGCTCACCTACATTTTCCATAAATTGCCAAGAATGACTTTGCGGATGCAGCTAAAGGGCTGGTGAATTCTGCTTTCAAATCAAACTATGCGCGATACTACCTCATTTTGATATTTAACGGAAACCCTCCTGTGTGGCTATATCCTGACTTTTGAGTAAGCCATGCAACTTAGAATCGCTCTCGCAGGCGCAATCAGGGCCCTGCGCCTGCAGCGTCAGCTTCGACACGAAGATCTTTCCGACGCCTCCGCGAAATCCAAGCTCAGCGCCCTCGAGCGTGGCGAAACAAGCATCACTCTTGAGAAGTTCGAGAGCCTTGCTGAGGGCCTTCGAATAGACCCTCTAGCGCTCCTAGCTCTATGCATGTCCAAAAAGCTAAATACCCCCTATACCGCTCTTATGGAGACTGCTTTAAAGCAGCTCCGAGCTTTCGAGAAAGAAGGAGGTCTGGAAATTCTTGCTGAGCAGCTCCCTGACGGAGAGGTCGCCCACCGTAACCCAGGCAAGCCTCAGAATAGACAGAGCGAAAGCGTCGTTCGCGAGCTTAAAGCGGCAGGGATGAATCAATCGCAGATTGCACGCGAGACCGGCCTAGCTCTATCGACTGTCCATCGATACTGGAAGAGGATTAATGCTACCGATTCTGGCGCAGATGAGTGATGGGGAAAAAGCAAGTTTATCGCTTGCCGTCTGCAAGCGATTCGAGCGCAGATACAAAAAAGCCGTACTAGACAGAAATTCGCCCAAAATCGTTAGATCTGTTAAGTCATTGTTTTACATAATGTAATCCATCCCTAACAGTTAGTAAGGCTCCAGAACTTCTGGGCATCCACATCGAATGAGGCAATGGCAGTTTTGGCGAGGGTCATGGTGATTCTCCGGTGGCCTGGAAATAAAAGTACATGTCATGTACTTTCAAGGCAACAAGTATTTTCATGACTGCCTGAGCTCGAGTACATGACATATCTGTCCGAAGCGTTAGACTAGGTGCCTACGTTGTAAGAAGGACGTCACATGCCATTGAGCCCCTACCTGCACACCGTCGACTTGTGCGTACTGTGTTACTCCCGTGCCTGCGGGGAATTGAAGCTGTTGCTCAACAAGCGCGATGCCGAGCCCTTTGCCGGACACTGGGCATTGCCGGGTGTGGTGGTCAATGGCGATGTGCAGGACCTGAGCTTGCAGGATGCGGTGGAGCGACTTCGCTCCAGTGACAAGGTCGGCCTCGATCTGGTCTGGAACGAACAGGTGGGCACCGTGGGCGATGCGTTTCGCGACCCGCGCTGCTGGTCATCGTCCACTTACTACCTGGCGATCGTGGCCGAAGAAGTCGCGCTGGGCGGCCATCAGGCCTGGTATTCGTTGAGTGCGGTAGCCGATGGCAGTATCAAGTTACCGTTTGATCACAACAGCCTTGTGGCGGCCGTGCAGGAGCGATTGTTTTCCAAATCGCTGTACAGCAGCCTGCCGTTGATGTTCCTGGGGCGTGAGTTCAGCGCACCGGAGGCGACTACGATTTTTTCTTTGGTGCTCGCCCGGCCGGTGGTCAAGACCAGTATCCGCCAGCGCTTGCTGAAACTGACCGAGGCCGGGTATCTGCGTGAAACCGGGCGCAAAAAGCAGGGTGAAGGCGGCCGGCCCCAGGCGACGGTGGACATGTTGAAGCCAGGAGAGATCTACTTCTTTGATCGCAGCTTTGCCGAGTAACCGAACAACGAATATCGACGGGGTGGGGCTCGTTGTCCGTGCCCACCGTGTTGATCGGTGCACGCCACTAGTTCATCCAGTTACCGCCATCGACGTTGTAGGTCTGCGCGACGACATAATCAGCCTCTTTCGACGCCAGGAAGATCGCCATGCCGGTCAGGTCTTCAGCCGTGCCCATGCGCCCGTAAGGCACCTCGTCCCCTACCCGTTTCTTCTTCTCGCCCGGCGCCAGGCCTTCATGCCGGGCGAACAGTGCATCCACCCCATCCCAGTGTTCACCGTCCACCACGCCCGGGGCGATGGCATTGACGTTGATGCCCTGCCTGATCAGGTTCAACCCCGCCGATTGCGTCAGGCTGATCACCGCCGCCTTGGTCGCGCAATACACCGCCACCAGCGCCTCGCCGCGCCGCCCGGCCTGGCTGGCCATGTTGATGATCTTGCCGCCGTGGCCCTGGCGGATCATCTGCCGCGCGGCGGCCTGCAAGGTAAACAGCGTACCGGCGACGTTGATCGAAAATAACCGTTCATAGCTGTCGCGGGTGATCTCGACGATGGGTGCCAGGTCGAAGAGTGCCGCGTTATTGATCAGAATATCCAGCTTGCCGGCGTGGGCGACCACGGCGGCAATGGCTGCGTCAATGGAGGCCTGGTCGGTTACGTCCATTGCCACCGCGTAAGCCTGGGGGCCCAGTTCGGCAGCGGTCTGCTCGGCGCGCTGCAGGTTGATATCGGCAATGGCGACCGTGGCGCCTTCGTGAATATAGGCCTGGGCAAACGTGCGACCAATGCCGCGCGCCGATCCGGTGATCAGCGCGCTCTTACCTTCAAGTCGTTTCATGGCGGTGTCCTTTGAAATCATGTCGGATTCCTGCACAGCTGATTACAGCAGTTGGAGCCGACCTCTCACAAACGCACCGCACACGCTCGACCGGTACTTTTTTAACCGACCTCAAGCGTGCAAAAAAGTATCAGTGCCCGATAGCACCGTGGGTAGCGCCGAGCCTGCCAAGGCGCGTATTTTGGCGGTTATCCAACGCACAAGAGGCAGCCGCATGCCCATCCCCGCTCCCCTGTTCGAGCAACGCCGCGCCGAACGTGAAGTGATCCTGCCCGAACCGCAGCACTGCTTTCGCTGGTTCGAGCATGACTACCCGATTGACTTGGCGCGCTGGAACCACCACCCCGAATTCGAAATCCACCTGATCCGCCACGGCGGCGGCAAGCTGGTGGCGGGCGACTATATCGGTGCATTCGGTGCCGGGCATGTCGCGCTGATCGGTCCCGACCTGCCCCACGACTGGATTGGCGACCTGGCACCCGGCGAGTACCAGCGCGGCCGTGACGTGGTGCTGCAATTCGACGGCGCCGCCCTCCTTGCCCTGCGCGAGGCCCTGCCGGAACTTGGCGACCTGCAGCCGCTGTTTGAACAGGCGCGACGCGGCCTGGAGTTCAAGCACGAAACAGCGGCGCAGGCGGCGCGGCTGATGGAAGCCATCGGCAACGCCCAGGGCCTGCAACGCCTGGTGCTGTTCCTGCAACTGCTCGACACCCTCAAGAACGCCCCGCCCCGACAGATCAAGATCCTCGCCAGCCCGCGCTACGCACCGACCCTGGACCCGCGCAGCGCCGACCGCATCAACCAGGCCTTCGACTACCTCATGCGTGAATTGAGCGGCGAGGTGCGCGTGTCGGATATCGCCCGGCAGCTGGAAATGAGCGAACCAGGCTTCTCGCGCTTTTTCAAACGCAATACCGGCCATGGTTTTATCGAACTGATGCGCAAATTTCGCGTGCAGCGCGCCTGCCGGCTATTGCTGCAAAGCGACAGGTCGGTGGCGGACATCTGTTTTGAAGTGGGCTACGCCAACCTGTCCAACTTCAACCGGCATTTTCGGATCGAGATGAACCAGACGCCAAGTGAATATCGGCGTGAGACCGGCCTGCACGCGGTCAGTCACCTCGGCTGAATGACACCCTGTCATTTTCTGATCAAAGAGACGGTTATTTCCGCCTTTTCTCAGTCGATTCAGACCATTGACGAAAGTTGGTACAGCCTGTGCAAACGTTTGCGGAACGAACCTGGTCGCAAGGTTCACCCTGCCCGAGCAATCGGGTTCAAACCGCGTACGAATAGGGATTTTCAATGCACCCCACCTCAACGCCTCGTGCTTGCCTTGGTGTTTCCTTGCTACTGGCCGCCGTTACGGGACTACTCAGTGCACCCATTTTGGCGCACGACCAACCTTCGGATGACTCGGCACAGGGCGAAACCCTCAGCCCCGAGGCCAGCCCGCCGGCGAAAAAAGGCGCTTACCTGTCGGAATGGTTCAACCAGGACCTCACGCTGATCGGCAGCAAGGACATCAGCTTCGGTCCCAAGCCCCAGGACGACGTCTACCTGGAATACGAGTATTTCGGCCGCAAGGGGCCGTTCGAGCTGTACGGCTACATCGACGTGCCAAAGATCCTCGGCATCGGTAACAGTAACGACAAAGGCGCGTGGGACCACGGCTCGCCCGTGTTCATGGAACATGAGCCGCGTATCTCCATCGACTATCTGGCCGGCCGCAGCCTGGCGATCGGGCCGTTCAAGGAATGGTATGTGGCGTTCGACTGGATCTACGACCACGGCAGCAACAAAGAGAATCGCGCCAATACCCTGTACAGCGGCCTTGGCACCGACATCGACACCCACTCGCGGGTCAACCTGTCGGCCAACTTCTACGGGCGCTACCAGTGGGAAAACTACGGCGCCAGCAATGAATATTCCTGGGACGGCTACCGCGCGCAGATGAAATACATCGTGCCCATCGGCAAATTCGACAACGGCGCCTCGCTGACCTACATCGGTTTTACCAACTACGATTTCGGCTCGGACCTGCACAAGGACAACCCGGCGCGCACCGCCAATTCCCTGGTGGCAACCAACGTATTGCTGTACTCGTTCACCCACCTGCGCTTCACCCTGGTCGGCCGTTACTTTCATAACGGCGGCAACTGGGAGGATGGCAGCGAGTTGAATTTCGGCGAAGGCAACTTTCGCGCCCGCTCCGACGGCTGGGGTTACTACGCCGGCGTGGGCTACCAATTCTGATCAAGGAGCTGCAGATGAAAACTTTAACCCGCCTCTCGATGGCCATCGGCCTCGCCCTGCTGCCCCACGTGGTGCTGGCGGACAGCGCTGCGCCGATCAAGCCCAAGGTGATGTTGATCACCATGTTCGCCCCCGAGGCGCAAACCTGGATCGATCGCTTGGAGCTCAAACAGGAGGTACGCGTGCCCGGCTTGTCCGCCGAGTACCCGGCGATTCGCTGCAACACCCAGGACGTGTGCCTGCTGGTGACCGGCATGGGCCAGACCAACGCCGCCGCCTCCACCCTGGCACTGGCCCTGTCGCCCAGGTTCGACCTGCGCCAGAGCTATTTCCCGATCGCCGGGATTGCCGGTATCAGCCCCAGGCATGGCACCATCGGCACGGCCGCCTGGGCGCATTACCTGGTGGAATTCGGTACGCAGTGGGAGCTGGATTCCCGCGACGCGCCCAAGGATTGGCCGACGGGTTATATCGGCATCAACACCAAGGGGCCCAATGAAAAACCGCCGCTGGACTACAAGACCGAAGTCTTCGAGCTCAACCCAAAGCTTCAGGCCAAGGCGTTTGCCTTGTCGCACAAGGTTGAGTTGACTGAAAGCAAGGAGTCCGCCGCCTGGCGCAAGCACTACCCCGCCGCCCCGGCCAATCAGCCGCCCCAGGTCACACGCTGCGACACCCTGGCGGGTAATACCTGGTTTTCCGGCACCCGCCTGAGCGAACGCGCCGAGGTGTGGACCAAACTGCTTACGGACAACAAAGGCGAATACTGCACCACCCAGCAGGAAGATAACTCCACCTACGAAGCGCTGCTGCGCGCCAGCCGCGAAGGGCTGGTGGACATCCAGCGCCTGGCGGTGGTGCGTGCAGGCTCGGACTTCGACCGCCCGTACCCGGGCTACAGCGAAGTGGACAACCTGCTCAAGTACGCCGACCAGGGTGGGTTTGTACCGGCGTTGGAGAACCTGTACCGCACGGGCAATCCGCTGGTACAGGCAATCCTGAACAACTGGTCGGCCTGGGAAAAAGGCGTTCCAGAGGCCTGATACAGATCAAAATGTGGGAGGGGGCTTGCTCCCGATAGCGGTGCATCAGCCAGTAAGTGATTGGCTGATCACCGCTATCGGGGCAATGGCCCGCCGATCAATCATCTCAGGCGTTGGCAGACGACTTGGCGCATTCGCAACCCGTTGCCGCCGCGCACGGCTCACCGTGCGCATGGTGCTCGGCGCAGCCCTGGCAGCAATAGCCCTTGCCGTCCTTCATTATCGCGTCGACGCCCAGTACGCATTTGCAGTGTGGGCAGGCACAGGTTTGATCCGGCATGGTCAGACTCCTTCTTCATGGTCGTCACGGCGCGGCGAATGCCACACCTTAAACAGTGACTCCAGGCACGGCGCCAAGGTTCAGCGCCGTCAGTCAGCCTGACGCGTATTGCTGCGATACATGAACACCAGGGCCAGGGCCAGGCACAACATCGCCACGATCCGGCTACCGGACAACTCGATCGCGGGGTTGCCCAGCCAGCCGAAGTTGTCGATCAGCATGCCCATGCCCAATTGCCCCACGATCACCGCTACCGTGGCAACCGCCGTACCCACCACCGGCACGGCGCCGACCATTACCATCATGTACACCACGCCGAACAGGGCACCGGTCAACTGCCACTTGGGCACCTCCAGCAAACTGACAGCCTGGGCGGGCTCAAAGAAAAAAATCAGCAGCGCGGTGGTGAGCGCACCGACCGCAAAGGTCAGCAGGCTGCTGCGCAACACCCCGACAGTCTGGCCCAGACGACCGTTGATGGCGGCCTGCACGCTCAATACCGCACCTGCGGCGACCACCACGACCAACAACACAATCAGATTCATCGCCTTACCCTCGTGCAATCAGAACAAGTGCCGCCACAATCAACGCCAGGGCTATCCAGCGCTCCACATTGACCCGCTTGCGCGCCGTGCCGAACCAGCCGAAATGGTCGATCAGCACGCTCTTGCCCACTTGGCCGGAGAGGATCGCAATCATCGTCATGGCCACACCGATATGGGGCGTGGCCAGGGTCAGCACCACCACGTACATCGGCCCCAGGAAGCCGCCGATCAACTGCCAGCGCGGCAGTTGCGTGAAAGCCGGGCCCTTTTGCGGGCCGCTGAACAACAACAGCAGAAACAGGATCGCCGAGCCGACGCCAAAGATGCTCAATGTGGCCCATAAATGCCCGGCCTGCACCCCCAATGGCCCGAGCAAACCGGCCTCCACCGACAGGCCCATGCCTGCCAGGATGACCAACGGCAGCAACAGCAACCGAAGAATGTTCCGCTTCGGCCGCGACTGGGCCGTACCTTCGATAGAACCTGCCTGCATACATCACCCGCGCTTCAAGAAGAAAACAGGGGCGCATTATCCGGTGGTCGAGCTGTGCGATAAATGGCAGCATGCAGACAACACCTTTGCGCAAAACGCACAGCCCGGAGCCGCCATGCAAGGTTTGAACGAGTTGAGTTTCAAGGCGCTGCGCCTGTTCGTCGCGGTGCTGGACCAAGGCAGTTTTTCCGAGGTAGCGCGCCGCGAAGGCCTTGCGCCCTCCTCCATTTCGCGGCAGATCCAACTGATGGAGCAAGCCCTCGGCCAGCAGTTGCTGTACCGCCACACCCGCGCCGTGAGCCCCACCGAAGCCGGTCGTTTGCTCGGGCGGCATGCGCGGCTGATGCTCGAGCAACTGGAGACTGCCAGCCAGGCCCTGCAGGAGCAGGACAGCGAACCCAGCGGACTGGTGCGCATCAATGCGCCAATGGTGTTCGGCCAGCGCCACCTTTCGCCGTGGCTGGGGGAACTGTGCCGACGCTATCCGAAGCTGCAACTGGACATCCAGCAAACCGATACCTTCGTCGACCCGCTGCAGGACGGCACCGACCTGCTGTTTCGCATCGGCGTACTCAATGATTCCAGCATGCAGGCGCGGATCTTCGCGCCGCAACGCTTTCGCCTCGCCGCCAGCCCCGCCTACCTGGCGCGGCACGGCACGCCGCGCCATCCCGACGAACTGGTCAATCACCGATGCCTGGCCTACAAGGGCATCAAAGGCCAGGAGCGCTGGTTCTTGCGTCGCGACCAGGGCGACTGGAGCGCCTACAGCGTCAAGGGCCCGATTACCGGCAACCACGCCGACACCCTGACCCACGCCGCCGAACAGGGCCTGGGGCTGGTGGTGTTTCCCTCCTGGCTGATCGGCGAGAGCCTGCGCGCGGGCACCTTGCAGGCGGTACTGACGGAATACGAGGTGGCAACCACCCTGGAGCCCCAGCAGATCGCGGCGTTATGGCCGGGCAGCCGCAGGCTGTCGCTCAAGGTGCGCACGGTGATTGATTATTTCGTGGAGTGTTTTGGGACGGTGCCGTATTGGGATCGGTGAGTTCCCCTGAACGTCGAACGGACATCTGTGAGGGGAATTCCTACGGAAAAATGTAGGCTCATTCTGTTTTTCCGGGCCAGCATTCCCTGGTACGTGGAGCTGCGGCAGACTCTCGGCGAAACCTATTTTGGAGTAATGCCATGGATGTCATGTACTGCAAACCGTCGCCCACTGAACGAGCGGCTTCAGCAGGTGGTTTAGCCATTTTTGATAGCTCACGTAGTTTTGGCTGTTTTTGGCCAAAACCCGGGGAAAACCAGATGACCATCATACCTTTGGGCGAGGCAAAAAATAATCTGTCGAAATGGGTCGATGAGGCTGCCGCCGGCAAAGTCATTACCATCGCCAAGCACGGGCGCGCAATGGCGCAGCTTGTTCCCATCGGCAAGTCCAAGGCTCGGCGAATCGGCGCGATGAAAGGCAAGCTGGTGATCCCCCAGGACTTCGACGCACCGCTGTCGGAAGACCTGCTGGATGCGTTCGAAGGTGCCCATTCATGAGGGTGCTGCTGGATACCCATATTCTGCTTTGGTCACTCAATGATGACCCGAGGTTATCCAGCAAAGCGCTCAGATTGATTGAAAATGCCGCCGATGTTTACGTGAGCGCGGCGACATTCTGGGAAATGGCCATCAAGGTCAGCATGGGGAAGCTCGATGTCGATCTGGACGAAATCCGTGACCACTGTCTGGAGAGCGGGTTTATCCAATTGCCGATCACCTCAGAGCACGCTATTGCGGTCAAGGAGCTCGAGCCACATCACAAAGATCCCTTCGATCGACTGATTGTCGCCACAGCAATCAGTGGACCCATGAAACTGTTGACCTCTGATCCGCAAGTTGCCCATTACAGCCCTCTCGCCATTCTCGTGTAGGTCATGGCCCAGCAGCAGACAGGTCACTCAGAACACCCACTGCCCGATCAACCAGGCATTCGCTCCACTGATCACCGCAAATAAAAACCATGCCAGCAATCGGGTGGGCAAGCGGTTAACGAACGGTCCCATCAGTTGCTTGTCGCCGCTCATGCGGATCAGCGGGTATAGCGCGAAGGGCAACTGCAGGCTCAGGACCACCTGGCTCAGAATCAGCAGCTTGCCGATAGCGTCGTCACCCATCAGCCACACTCCGAGAAACGCAGGGATCAGCGCCAGCCCACGGGTGATCAGGCGGCGCTGCCAGCACGGGATGCGCAGGTTCAGGTAACCCTCCATGATCACCTGCCCGGCGATCGTGCCGGTGAAGGTCGAACTCTGGCCGGAGGCCAGCAAGGCGATGCCGAACAGGATGCTGGCGAACGCGCCGCCCACCAGCGGGTCGAGCAGATGATAGGCGTCCTGAATCTCCACCACGTCGGTATGGCCGGTCTTGTGGAACGCTGCGGCGGCCAGCACGAGGATGGCCGCGTTGACCAGCAGGGCCAGGGCCAGCGAGCCGATGGTGTCGATGCGTGCCAGCTTGACCGCGTCCTGTTTGCTGGCCAGGTCCTTGCCGATCAGGCGGGTCTGCACAATGGAGGTGTGCAGGTAGAGGTTATGTGGCATCACGGTCGCACCGAGGATACCGATGGCCAGGTACAGCGGTGCGGCATCGCTGATGGCCGACAGGGATGGGGTGAAGCCACTGAGCACGTCCGGCCAGTAGGGTCTGATCAACACCAGTTCGACGAAGAAACACACGCCAATGGTCGCAACCAGCGCCAGCATGATTGCTTCCAGTCGGCGGAAACCACGGTTCTGCAAGGCCAGGATCAACAACGTGTCGAAGGCGGTGATGACGATACCGGTGGTCAGCGACACACCGAGCAGCAGGTGAAACGCCAGGGCGCAGCCGAGCACCTCGGCGAGGTCGGTGGCGATGATGGAAATTTCCGCCAGCGCCCACTGTGTGCGTGCCGAGCGCTTGCTGTAGCGCTCGCGGCACAGTTGCGCCAGGTCCTTGCCGGTCGCGATACCCAGCCGCGAGCACAGGCACTGCACCGCCATCCCCGCCAGGCTCGCCAGCAACACTACAAATAACAGGCTGTAGCCATAGCGCGACCCGGCTTCGATGGCGGTCGCCCAGTTGCCGGGGTCCATGTAGCCGATGGAGATCAACAGGCCGGGGCCGGCGAACATCAAGGCGCGCTTGAAAAACGACGCTTTGGGGTCAACGGCAACGGAGCCGGCCACTTCCGGCGGGCAGAAGGGGGCGGTAGCAATTTTCGGCAGGCTGAATTTCACGCGGTATCCCAGGCAAACACACAAGTCAGGGCGCCAGCTTAGCAGTCCGACGCGACCGTGCGCATCACCGTCTCCCGGGGCAGGTCAAACGTTTCAACCACTTGCACCACCAGGTCCAGTTCCTGATTCAGCGCCTCACGTTCCAGGCGCTGGCGAATCACGCCAACCACCAGCACCGCCAGGGTTGTGATCGAATAAGCCGGCCCGGAAAACGCCCTTACTCCGCTGACCAGCAACATCGCGGCCGCCACCGCCTGGCCCACCACCGGAATCGCCGTGGCGGCACCGCGTCGCACAATAAACCCGGTAAGCCCGGCCAATGCGGTGCCGCTCAAGGCGGTGGTGGCCGAACGGCCAACGTTGAAACGCCTGAACAAGCCTTGCTCTTTGTGCATCGCGGCCTTGAGTTCGGCCTCGAACGCCTGGCGGTCGGCAGCGCTGAGTTTGTCCTGGTACTGCTCGATCAGCGTTTGCGCAACCTGCGCTTCGATATCCGCCAGGGCAACGCTGGCAACGGCATCGTCGAACTTGATGCCCAGGCGTTGCGCCACCGCTTCGGCGATCTGGCGATAGGCCACACCGTGACCACGGGCCAGGTTCATAAAACTGTCGCCGCCCATGCGCTGCAACTCGATGGCGAGCTTGCGCGGTTCGCGCACTCCGGCATCAATCGAGGCACTGCGCTTTTGTGCCATCAACTCGGCGAGAAACTTCAACTCATCCGGTCGCGCCTGCATCAGGATCGGAAACAAGTCCGCATCCTCTTCGGCAAAGCGCACTTCACTGCTGCGCAGGTCGGCGCGGATCATGCCCCGGCGCTCCTGCAGCAGATCGGTGTACTGCACCACTGTTTTCAACTGCGGCCAGTAGGCGGCATGGTCGAAACTGGCCAGGTGAACATTGGTGACCTTGGCCTTCAGGGCTGGCGTCACTGCGATGGCATAGCGGCCAATGCAACGCTCGGTGTCCGGCTTCATCGCCAGTGCCCAGTCCTTGCTGGAGTGGCAATTGATCACCCGCCCCCTGAGTGGCGCCGTCACCGCTTCCCAAGGGCTCGACGTACAAATCGCCCCGCCCATCAGCAACAGATTGTTCAACGGCAGTTCATGGGCGATTTCAGGGCTGGCCAGCACACTCTTGACCACGATCCGCGCACCCAGAGAGTGACCGATGAGATTGATTTGCCGCACCTGGAGCGATTCGGCGTGCAGGTAGCTCGCCAGCTCGGGCAACAAGGTCCTGGCCACTTCATCGACACGCGCCTCGACACTTTTGTAATGGTCGAGAAAGTAAGCAATCGCCTTGCCCACCCCCACCGTCGCCGCGCCCAGGCCGCCTCCGCCCAGCATCGAGGCGATCACCTCCTTGAACGGCGCAAACAGGTTTTCCAGAAAGTGCCCCGCCGGCCAGAACAGCATCAGGTTGGTCGAGCCTTCAATGCCCGCCAGTTGTTCCTTGAAGCCAGCCAACTGCTGCCGGCTGAAAAACGCCGAATAACCGTGAACATAGAGATTGAGCACGTCCCCCTGGGGCTCGCCACACAGTACAAACGTGGGCTTGCGGGTACGGTGCATTTCATCCCACTGGTGCTGCATGGGGCGGTGACTCCTGGTGACGAGGGAGGAGGATAGTATCAAAGGCCAGGGTTGAACGTCGTGCCGCAGGGGGAAAAGGCCTGAGCTGGCGCACTCTTTCTTGCATGAACCTGCACCGCAGCCACCCCGCAAGAATGCGCCGATTATCCATGTGGATGGACAGTCATGGCATAAATTCGGGATTTTGTTCGCGTATTGGCTGCTATAGCCTGGGTTCAGTCCTTTACCGAACCGAGGAATCACCATGAGCAAGCCCGAATTTTTTGTCACCCCAGGCTACGGCGATTACATGCGCCAGCACCTGCATTATTCGCAAGCGGTAAAAGTCGGCGATCGCGTGGAAACCTCAGGCCAGGGCGGCTGGGACGATGAGTTCCAGATTCCCGCCGACCTGGCGGACGAAATCGCCCAGGCCTTCCATAACCTGGAACGCACCCTCGCGACCGCCGGCACGTGCTGGGAGCACGTGATTCACGTCAATTCCTACCACGTCGGCGGTTTCCCGCCCGAGGTCAACGAGGCGATGGTCAAGCACTACCGTCAGTACATGCCCAACCATGCGCCGATCTGGACGCAGGTGGGTGTCGAAGCCCTGGGCTTGCCGGCGATGCGCGTGGAAATCCGCGTGACTGCGATTATTCCCTGACCCCGAACGTATGAATCACCCACTCGACAAACACCCTGAGTCGCGCGCTCTGATGGCGATTGGGTGGGTAGAGAATGTGCAGCGGCGTGGCCGGGCGTGACCAGTCCGGCAACACGCTGACCAATTGGCCATTGTCCACGTAGTGCTGCACGATTGACTTGAAATGCTGCCCGATGCCCAAGCCGGCCAGCAGCATTTCCTTGAGGCCGTTGCCGTCATTGCTGGAGTAGGCGCAATCGCCCACCTCGATGCACCTGCCGTCCCGCTCGAAAACCAGCGGCTGCGCCTTACCCGACCCGGCAGAGAAATAGCCGGCCTTGAGGTGGTTGTGCGCCAGGTCTTCCGGGGATACCGGCAGCCCCCGACGCGCCAGGTAACTGGGCGCAGCGCAGGTCAGGTATTGCAGGTCCGCCACTTTGCGCCCGATCATCGCCATGTCATCAAGCTTGCCGGCGCGGATCACGCAATCCACGCCCTCCCCCACGATATTGACCGCACGATCACTGATCCCCAGGGCGACGGTGATATCCGGATACTCACGATGAAAATCCACCAGCGCGGGAATCAGCAGGCAGTTGGCGAACGACGCCGGCGCATCCACCCGCAGGTGCCCGCCGGGCTTGAGCAACTGACCGCGCATGGCACTGTCCACTTCATCCAGCTCCGCCACCAGGCGACGGGCCTGCTGGCAATACTCCAACCCATCGGACGTCGGCGTCAGGACACGGGTGGTACGGTGCATCAACTGGACGCCCAGGTGCTTCTCCAGGTCGATGATCAACTTGCTGACGGTGGAACGTGGCAGCCCCAGTTGGTCAGACGCACGGCTGAATGAACCGGTCTCGACGACACGGACGAAAGCGCGTAGGGCAAGGAGCTGGTTCATGAGGTTGGCTTATCCAATATAATCGATCTTCACCGGACCACCGGAAAACGTCGCAATGATCGCCAACTCACCGCCCATCGCGCGGATGGCAGTTGCGCGACATGCCGATGTAATCCTGTGTATTCAATGCCCTAATCCAGGCAAACATGCCACCCCACGCGGCAAAAATACAATTATCACGCGGTAAAAAGCGCTCTAATACGCGCCAGTCGATTTGGTTTTGAGCATCCTGGAGTTCGTAATGCCCCATGAAGGCAACCTGTTACAAGCAGCCGTGGTATTCCTGTTCGCCGCCGTGCTGGCCGTGCCCCTGGCCAAGCGCCTGCAACTGGGCGCGGTGCTGGGCTACCTGTTCGCCGGTGTGATCATCGGCCCGTCGGTCCTGGGCCTGATCGGCAACCCGCAAAGCGTGGCGCAGTTCTCCGAATTGGGCGTGGTGCTGCTGCTGTTCATTATCGGCCTGGAGCTTTCGCCCAAACGCTTGTGGGTGATGCGCAAGGCGGTATTCGGTGTGGGTCTGGCCCAGGTGTTGCTCACCGGGCTGGTCATGGGCGTGGTGGCGCTGTGGCTGTTTGGCCAGTCATGGAACAGCGCGATTGTGCTGGGCCTGGGGCTGGCGCTGTCCTCCACCGCGTTCGGGCTGCAAAGCCTGGCCGAGCGCAAGGAACTCAACCAACCCCACGGGCGCCTGGCCTTTGCGATCCTGTTGTTCCAGGACATCGCGGCAATCCCCTTGATCGCCATGGTGCCGCTGCTGGCCGGCAGCGATCATCCGACCACCGAAGCCCAGGGCGTGCAGCACGTCTTGCAGATTCTGGGCAGCATCGCCGTAGTGATCATCGGCGGGCGCTACCTGTTGCGTCCGGTGTTTCGCATCGTCGCCAAGACCGGCCTGCGCGAAGTGTCCACCGCCACCGCGTTGCTGGTGGTGATCGGCACCGCCTGGCTGATGGAACTGGTGGGCGTGTCCATGGCCCTCGGCGCTTTCCTCGCCGGGCTGCTGCTGGCGGACTCGGAATACCGCCACGAACTCGAATCCCAGATCGAACCGTTCAAGGGCCTGCTGCTGGGTCTGTTCTTTATCAGCGTGGGCATGGGCGCCAACCTCAGCCTGCTGCTCAGCACACCGCTGGTGGTGATCGGGCTGACCTTGCTGTTGATCGGGTTGAAACTGCCGCTGTTGTACGCCGTGGGTCGCAAGGTGGGTGAGCTCAATCGTGAAAGCGCCCTGCGCTTGGGCGTGGTGTTGGCGGCCGGCGGTGAGTTTGCTTTCGTGGTGTTCAAGATCGGGCGCGACCAGGGCCTGTTCGAGCCGCATCTCTACGATGTGCTGGTGCTGACCATCACCCTGTCCATGGCCGTGACACCGCTGCTGCTGTTGATATGCCCGAAGCTGTTCATACCCAAGGTCAAGTCGGTGGACGTACCCGAGGAATACCGCGCCATCGAAGGCGATGCACCGCGTGTGGTGATTGCCGGCATGGGCCGGATGGGCCAGATCGTCGCGCGTATCCTGCGCGCGCAGAACGTCTCGTTCATTGCCCTGGACACCTCGGTGGAAACCATCGAACTGACCCGCAGTTTCGGCGGCATGCCGGTGTTCTACGGCGACCCGCAACGCCCGGAAATCCTGCATGCGGCCAAGGTCGAACAGGCGGAGTTCTTCGTGATCGCCATGGATGACCCGGAGATCAACATCAAGACCGCCGAACTGGTGCGCAACCTCTACCCGCACATGAAGATCATCGCCCGCGCGCGTAACCGCCAGCACGTACACCGCCTGGTGGACCTGGACGCCTCACCGGTGCGTGAAACCTTTTACTCAAGCCTGGAGATGAGCCGACGCACCCTGGTCGGCCTCGGTTTGAGCCAGGCCCAGGCCGATGCGCGCATCGACCGCTTCAAGGCCCACGACCAGCAGGTCCTCGCCGCCCAGCATGCGGTGTACGACGATGCGGCCAAGGTCATGCAGACCGCCCAGGAAGCCCGTGCCGAGCTGGCGCGCCTGTTCGAGATGGATCGGCTGCAGGAAGAGTCCGACAAGGTGTGAGGCAGCAGGTGAACGATCTTGCGAATTTTCTGACAGAATACGCCGCAATTTCGTTCATCTCTGGAGCGCTTCATGGCCACGTTTACCAAGACCGCACTGCTGCTGGCCCTTGCGCTTACCGCCGGCAGCGTATGGGCTGCCTCCAAGGCGACCACGCAAACCATCTCCACCCTGGGCGGCAAGTTCACCTTCGACCTGCCCAAGGCCTACACCGCCGATACCCTGCCTTCCGGTAAAGCCGATGATGGCACCGCCGATACCCAGGGCACCCTGTACGCCAACGCCACCACCAAAAGCGTGGTGATCGTCGCCGAAACCATACGTAACGATGGGGTAGCCATCAAGGACAACGACCCGCAGTTCCTCGATGGCGCCGTAGCCGATTTCGTCAAGAACCAGCGCGCCGCCCTTCCCGATTTCAAGAAGCAAAACGAGAAAAAACTCACCTACAAAGGCCTCGGCCTGCGGCAAGTCGACAGCACCGCCACCCAGGGCGGCGGCAAGACGTTGAACTCCACCTTTCTCGGCGGTTCCGGCAATCAGTTGCTGGTGATCCAGGCGATTTCGCGAGCGGATGATGTAAAGGGGCATGCTGCGCTGGTCAAGCAGATTACCGGCGGCAAGTAAGCCAATCTCCAATGTGGGAGGGGGCTTGCCCCCTCCCACATTTTCAACTGCGTTTCACTTCAAACTTTTCTCCAGCCAGGCTTTTAAATCCTGGATTTCCGCTTCGCTGATCGTATGGTTCATCCCGGGATACCCATGAAATTCCGGCTTCAACCCAATCCTCTCGAGCACCGCATTCGCCCGCGTCCCCAACGCATAAGGCAGCGCCTGGTCCAACGTGCCATGGCCGATAAAGATCGCCAGCTTGCCCAACGCTTCATCCTGCTTGAGCTCGGCCTTGAGCACCGGCAACACACTGCCGCTCAGGGCCGCTATGCCACGCAGCAGCTCGGGTCTGCGCAAGCCCACCTCATAGGACATGATCGCGCCCTGGCTGAACCCGACCAGAAACACACGATCACTCATGGTGTGATACTTGGCGGTGGCCTTGGCCACGAAGTCTTCAATCAGCCTGGCGCTGCTGTGCAGATCGGCCGTCACGCCATCGTAGTCACCGTCACCGGGAGCCTTGGTGAACCAGCGATAGCCACGTGGCTCTACCGGCAGCGGCGCACGCACCGACAGGTAGGTCCAGGTGGAAGGCAGCGCATCCTTGATGCCGAACAGGTCTTCCTCGTTGCTGCCAAAGCCATGCAGGAAAATCACCAGCGGCTGGTTGCGTGAATCGCCCTGGGTTTGCTCCAGGTACGACAGCGGCAAGTCGGTGTGCAGGTCGGCATCCGCCTGGGCGACACCGGCCAGCAGGGTCAGGGTGAGCGCGAGCAATTTGAGCATGGGAACTGTCCCTCAGGGTTTGCGCAACAAATAGGTGTCCATGATCCAGCCATTGGCGAGCCGCGCAGCCTTGCGTACCCGTTGGATGTCTTGCGCCACGTCAGCCACTTTGCCGCTGATCAGGATTTCATCCGGCGTGCCCAGGTAGGCGCCCCAATAGATGTCCAGGTCTTGATCCGCCACGCTGCGGTAGGAATCTTCAGCATCGAGCATCACCACCAGGGTGTCGGCATCACTCGCCTGCCCCGCCGCCAGGCGCCGCCCGGTGGTGATTTCAATGGATTTACCGATCCGGTTCAACGGCACTTTATGCCGGGCCGCCAGGGCCTGCACGCTGGTGATGCCGGGGATCACCTCAAACTCGAATTCACAGCGGCCGTCGGCCAGGATCGCCTGCAGGATGCGAATGGTGCTGTCGTACAACGCCGGGTCACCCCAGGCCAGAAACGCGCCCACTTCGCCGTCGGCCATTTCCTCGTTGATCATACGCTCGAAGGTTTGCTGCTTGTCGCGATTGAGGTCCCGCACGGCGGTGGTGTAGTCGATATCACCGCGCGCGCGCTCAGGGCAATCGGCCTCGACGAAGCGATAGCCGGGCTCGGTGATATAGGTCTCGCAGATTTCACGCCGCAGGTCGATCAGTTTGTCCTTGCTCTGGCCCTTGTCCATCAGGAAAAACACGTCGGTGCGGTTCAGCGCCTTCACGGCCTGCATCGTGATGTAGTCGGGGTTGCCGGCGCCGATGCCGATGATCAGGATGCGTTTCATGGGTTGCTCTCATTGCGGAGCGTGGATTTTGCCACGATCGGGGCGTCAGGCGTGAGTTTCCAGACGCAGGCGCCAGACGGCATTGAAGCGCAGTTCGGTGCGCGACAGCGGTTCAACGTCGATCCGGTAGAACATCGAGACCGGGCACTGCATGACGAACAGCAGCGCAGCGCGGATAACGAACGGATGGGTCACTGCCAGCACATGGCCGGGCTGACGTTCCTGGGACTTGATCCAGTCCCCGACCCGCCTGCACAACTGCCCCAGCGTCTCGCCACCATGGGGCGCGGCGGCACTGTCGGTGAGCCAGGCGTTCATCTGATCGCTGTCGAGATCTCTAATCGCCTGGCCTTTCCAGCGCCCCAGGTCCAGGTCGCGCAGGGCCGCTTCGATGCACGGCTGCGCACCGAATAACGCCGCCGTCTGCCGGGCTCGCGCCTCCGGCCCGCACACCAGGCGAGCAGCCTTGGGGTAATGGCCTGCCAAAGACAGTTGCGCGTCTTGCCAGTCCATGAGCAGCGACTCGTCATCGGCAAAACGTGCCTGTTTCTGCGCCGCCGTGGCCGCATGGCAGATCAGGGTCAATCGGGTAGCCTGCACGCCATTCGCTCCGCCGGGATCAGGCTGCCAAGCCTGGCGCAGTTAACGCCTCGATGCAACGCCCGGCGACCGCGCCCTCAAGCCAATGCCGCCGCCGCAGGCACTGCCGCCGGGCTGGTGCTGGCCACGAAGTCCTCCTTGCGCAGCAGCACCAACGCGATCAGCGATACCACCCCGGTCGCCACATAGAAGTACCAGGGCGAGGTGATGTCACCGGTCACCTTGATCAGCCAGGTGGAGATCAGCGGCGCGCTGCCGCCAAACACCGCGACCGGCACGTTGTACGCCACGGCGATCCCGGTGGAACGGATGCGCGTGGGCAGCAGTTCGCTCATCAGCGCATAGGTGGACGAAGCGTACAGGCCGAACAGAATCGCCACCGCCATCAACGGCGCGAAGAAGGTTGCCGGCGTGGCGGTCGGTGCCATCTTGAACAGCCAGTACATCGCCAGGGTCGCCAGTGTGCCGATCACCATTAGGAACGGCTTGCGCCCGTACTTATCGGTGAAGGCGCCGCCGAACGGCATGACGAAGGCCGCCGAAAAGCTGGCGACGAACACATAAAGCAAGGTGGTGCCGCTGTCGAACTTGAGAATCTTGGCCATGTAGGTCGAGGCAAAGGTCAGCACCAGATAAAAGATCGAGCTGTGCAAGGTGATGATGAAGAACACCAGGGCAATCGCGCGCTTCCACTGCCAGACTTCGCGCAGGGGTGCACGAGAAGTTTGCCCGGCGCGTTGCAGGGCAAGGAACTCGGGGCTGTCTTCGAGCTTGAGGCGGATGTACATGGAAATGAAACCCAGGGGCGCGGCGATCAGGAACGGCACGCGCCAGGCCCACTCCTGCATCATGTCGGCGCCCAGCACCCAGGTCATGCCATTGGCCACGGCGCCGCCCAGCAGCAGGCCGAGCACGGCGGTGACCATCAACCAGCAGGTGGCAAAGCCGCGTCGGCCGGGACCGGCGTATTCGGAAATGAAGCTGGTGACCGTACCGATTTCACCGCCCGCCGAGAAGCCTTGTACGCAGCGCACCAGGATCAACAGGATCGGGGCGGCGATGCCCAGGGTCGCGTACGTGGGCAGCAAACCGAGCATTACCGTGGAGCCGGTCATCATCACCAGCGCCATGATCAGGGTTTTACGCCGGCCGATCTTGTCCGCCAGCGGGCCGAAGAACAGCCCGCCCAGGGGCCGGATGAAGAAGCTCAGGGCGAACGCGGCAAAACTGGCCAGCAGGCTGGTGGTGGGGTCGTCGGAGACGAAGAACGCCTGGCCGATATAGACGGCAAGAAAGCCGTAGACGCCATAGTCGTACCACTCGATCAAGTGGCCGGAGGTGGCACCGAGAAACGCGCGGCGGCGTTTGCGGACAGTGTCGTGCGCGTGATTGCCCATCGAGGGGACTCCTTGTCTGTTTGTCGATCCATGCTAAAGCGCGGCGATACTCGCCGCTTTGAGCGATTGCCGCAAGTCGGTCTTGAGGATTTTGCCGTAGCTGTTCTTGGGCAATTCACTGCGCCACACATATTTCTTGGGTTTTTTGAACGATGCCATGCGCGCCAGGAACCATGCCGTCAATTCGGCTTCGTCGAGGGGCTGGCCGCTGCGCGTCACCACAAACGCCACTACCGACTCGCCCCACTGCGGGTCCGGCTCACCCACCACGCACACTTCAAACACCTCGGGATGCTGGGCCAGCACCTCCTCGACTTCGCGCGGGTATACATTGCTGCCGCCGCTGATGATCACGTCCTTGGAGCGATCCGTGAGGGTCAGGTAGCCGGCGGGGTCGAGGAAACCGATGTCGCCGGTCAGCAACCAGCCATCGACCAGGGCCTGGCGCGTGGCCTCGGGGTTGCGCCAATACCCCTGCATCACCGTAGCGCCACGTACGGCAATTTCGCCGCGCGTTCCCGTGGGCAGCGGTTGGTGCCCGGTATCAAGGATGCGGATTTCCACACAGGCTTGCGCATGGCCGACGGACGCGGCCAGGGTCGCCCAATCAGGGCGCTGGCGGTCGGCAATCAGCCCACGGGGCAGCACGCTGATGGTCATCGGGCTCTCGCCCTGGCCGTAGATCTGCACCAGGCGGGCGCCAAAGGTGTCGACAGCATCGCGCAAATCGGCCAGGTACATCGGGCCACCGCCGTAGACTATGGTCTTGATGCCTGCGCCGCTGTAGCCCTGGCGCCGCGCCTGCTCGACCATGCGCTTGACCATGGTCGGCGCGGCAAACAGCGAAACACTGCCCAGCTCGGCCGCCAGGCCAAACAGCTCGGCGGCGTCAAAACCGTTGGACGCCGGCACCACGTGGCGCGCGCCGCAGCGTACGTGAATGAAGTTATAGAGCCCGGCGCCGTGGGACATCGGCGCGGCATACAGCGCCGCATCGTCGGCGCTCACCGGGTCGACATCGGTGGCGTAACACAACGACATGGCGATCAGATTGCCATGGGACAGCATCACCCCCTTGGAACGCCCGGTGGTGCCGGAGGTGTAGAACAGCCAGGCGAGGTCGTGATCCTGGCGCGGCACCGGTTGCTCCCATGTCGGCCCGCCAAGGTCAGGCGGCAGCACGTGACCATCGAGCTCTGTGCAGCGCAGGGGCAGGTCCTGCGCAGAAAACACCCGGCCGCCATCGGTAAAGATCAGGCGGGCCTGGGCGTTATCGGCGATCCACGCCGCCTCGGTCGGATGCAGCTTGGCGTTGATCGGCACCGCCACCGCACCCATCCACCAGATGGCGTAGAGCAACTCCAGGTAGTCGCAGCTGTTTTTCATCAGCACCGCCACCGCATCCCCCGGCTGCACGCCGTGCTGGTCCTGCAACTGCGCGGCGCGCTGGCGCACATGGGCGGTGAAGGTGGCGTAGTCGGCCACTTGCCGGGCGCCGTCGAACAGTGCCGGGCGTTGCGGGTCGCGACGTTGGGTATCGTGCAACCAATTGGCGATGTTCATGGCTCAGTACCGGCGCGCATGCAGGACCGAGGCGTAGTTGGCCACCGCCATTCCACCCATGTTGAACACCAGCCCGAACTCCGCGTTGGGCACCGCCAGGCCGATCGGCTCGCCGGTCAATTGCCGGAACGCCAGGGCATGCATCGAGACACCCGTCGCGCCGACGGGATGGCCCTTGGCCTTGAGCCCACCGGAAAGGTTCACCGGCAAGCGCCCGCCCGCGCGCACCACGCCGCTGTCGAGTACACGGTGCCCCTCGCCTTTGGGCGCCAGGCCCATGGCTTCGTAGATCAGCAGCTCGGCGATGGTGAAGCAATCATGCACCTCGGCGAAACTCAGGTCGGCCAGGGTCACACTGGCCCCGCGCAAGGCTGAGTGAATGGCCCGCTGCGGGCCTTCAAACGCGAGGATGTCGCGCTGGGCGATAGGCAAGGTGTCATTGACCTGGGTCATCGCGCGAATCTGCACATCGCGACGAAACGCCCGCGCGCGCTTGGGTGAAGCCAGGATGATCGCCGCCGCACCGTCGCTGATCAGCGAGCAATCGGTAAGGCGCAGCGAATCGGCCACGAACGGGTTGCTCTGGGACACATTGTTGCAGTGCTCGAAATTCATCTCCCGGTGCATCTGCGCCAACGGGTTGGCCATGGCATTGGAGTGATTCTTGGTGGCAATCGCCGCCATCGAGCCCAGCGGGCTATGGTAGCGCTCGGCGTATTGGCGCGCGGCGCGACCGAACAGCTGCGGGAAACTCAGGCCGGCCTCGGCGGCATCGTTCTGGTAACCGGCACCGGCCAGCGCCTGGGTGACGGCAGCCGTGGAGGTGTGGGTCATTTTTTCGGCGCCCACCACCAGCACCAACTCGGCGCTGCCGGAGAGAATCGCATTGACCCCGGCCTGGATCGCCGCCGAACCGGACGCACAAGCGTTTTCACAGCGCGTGGCCGGCTTGAAGCGCAGCCCGGGGTCGGCCTGCAGCAGCAATGACGCGGCAAAACCGTCGGGCACCAGCCCGGCATTGAAGTGGCCAAGGAACAGCGCGTCGATTTGCGATGCCTCAAGGTCGGCATCGCTGAGGGCCTCACGCGTGACCTGAACAATCAGATCCTCCAGCGTGGTGCCTTCCAGACGACCAAAACGCGAATGACCAGCGGCAACGATAGACACGCAATCAACAGGCATAATCAATTTCTTCTGTTCTTCAACCGGACTTCCCCTACAATGAACCAGCTCTGGCCGCACGCCAATTCGTGTAACTACTTACATGGATAAGTAGTTTTACAAGGATAAGTATTCGCCAGTGAGTTGAACAACGAGGCAGGATGCCCATGACCGTGTTTACCCAGCCCTTGCAAGACCTTGAACGCCTGGCGTTCAAACTGTCCCCCGCTCCGCAGTTGGTCACCAGCAACCGCGTGATACTCGACTGCAACGACGCGTTCCTGAAACTGTTCGGCTATGCCCGCGAGGCGCTGGTCAATCAGTTGACCTTGCTGATCTACCCGTCCAAGGCCGACTACCACGCCATCGGCAAGCGCAGCCATGATTGGTTGCTCGACAGCGACAACGGTTTTTATTCCGACGAGCGCTTCATGCAGCATCGCAACGGCGAGGTGTTCTGGGCCAAATCCCATGGCTACACTCTTACGCCCAGGGACCCGTTCAAGCTGATGATCTGGCACTTCGAACGCCTGGACCGCAGTCACCAGGGCACCGGGGACTTGACGCCGCGGGAGCGGGAAATTGCCATGCACATCGTGAACGGGCTCAAATCCAAGGAAATCGCCCTGCGCCTGGGGATTTCCCACCGCACGGTGGAAGTGCATCGGGCACGGTTGATGAGGAAATTGCAGGCCAAGACGGTGGTGGAGTTGGTGTCGAAGATTATTATGGTGGCGTGAGGGGGCTTGCCCTCGTGACGGCCGAACAGCCAACGCGTATTTACCTGACACTCCGAGGTCCAAATGTGGGAGGGGCGGTGCGACGATTCGACTTGCCCCCGATGGCGGCCGAACAGCCAACGCGTATCTACCTGACACTCCGAGGTCCAAATGTGGGAGGGGCGGTGCGACGATTCGACTTGCCCCCGATGGCGGCCTCTGGGCCGACCAGGATGTTGGATTGGACCGAGTACATATCCGTTTCTGCGGTAACGGCTGCTATGGGTTCCGCTTTTACAGCGGCTCACTTTTGAAAAGCGCAAAAGTAAGCAAAACGCTCTTGCCCCACCACTCGGCACCTCGCTGGGGCTCGGTGTGCCCTCACTCCGGCTTGAATCCGTGGGCCGCCGCAATGGGCCATCCTTGGCCCAGTGCGGCTAACCCGGCGTCCTGCCGGGTTGCCCACGGATTCAAGCCTGCGTTCGGCCAGCGTGGTTTAACGGGGCGCCTGAGATCAAGATCAAAAGCAGATCAAGAGCGACTCGCTTCGCATCGTGGGCCGTCGTATTAATTTTTGCTCTGCCCGGGCCATCTGGTACAACCCGAGCTTGGCTTTTGTACTGGAATCTTCATGTCAGCTTTTTCCATACCCCGCCGGGGCCTGCGCCGGTTTGTGCTGCTGTGCATGGCCCTGCTGATCGTCGGCCTGCCGGTCGGCTGCGCCGTGCTGCAACACAAGGAGCGCGAACTGGTGTTTCGCATCGAACCGGGCACCGCAGGCTGGTACACCGGCCTGCCAAGCGCCGTGCAGGAGTTCGATATCAAGCCCGCCACGTTCAAATCCGGCCAGAATATCCATGGCTGGTGGTACCCGGCCGCGCGCAAGGATGCGCCTGCGATCCTCTATCTGCACGGCGTGCGCTGGAACCTCACCGGCCAGCTGTTTCGCATCGAACAGTTGCACGCCCTGGGCTATTCGGTGCTGGCCATCGACTATCGCGGTTTTGGCAAAAGCCAGGGCGACCTGCCTTCGGAAACCACGGTGTATGAAGACGCGCGCATCGCCTGGGAACGCTTTCAAACCTTGCAGCCGGACCCCGGCAAACGCCTGATCTACGGCCACTCCCTGGGTGGAGCGGTGGCCATCGACCTCGCGGCCGAGTTGAGCAGGCAGGTGCCGTTGCCGGTACGCGGGCTGGTAATCGAATCCACGTTCACGTCCCTGGGGGATGTCGCCACGGCCGTTGCCGATACCTCACTGCCGGTGCGCTGGTTGCTGTCGCAGAAATTCGATTCCATCGACAAGATGGCCGATATCCATATGCCATTGCTGGTGGTGCACGGCCTTGATGACCGCTACGTACCGCCGCGTTTCAGCCAGCAGTTATTCGAAGCCGCCCAGGAACCCAAGCGGCTGTTACTGGTACCGGGGGCCGGCCACAACAACAGCATGAGCCTGGCCGGGCGCAATTATGGTGTGGCGCTGGACAAGCTGATGCAAACGACGATGCCATCACCGGTGGTCAGCCACTCCACAGGGCGAGACGGTGACTCATAAACGCACTTTTCGGCACTGGCTTGGCCAAGGCCTGTCAAGCGCAAACCCTGCCCATATTGGCCGTCATTGAAAGTTGATCAAATATTGATCGCAGGTTAAATCGCCAATGCTGCCGGGGCCTTGCAAAGTTATCCACAGAGATACCCACGGTTTTCGTGGACAACTCTTTTTACTTTTCCGTTTCTTTTTGCCCATCAAACGCCGTCAGGAAACGTGCCAGGCAGCAGGATCTCGCGATTCACATCGCGTATATCGTTATAGCCACATAGCGCCATCGACACATCCAACTCTCGGGCGATGATCTCCAGCGCTCTGGTCACGCCCGCTTCGCCCATCGCGCCCAAGCCATACAGATGCGGGCGTCCGATCATCGTGCCCCTGGCGCCCAGCGCCATAGCCTTGAGTACGTCCTGGCCGGAGCGAATGCCACCATCGAGCCACACCTCTATGCGATTGCCCACCGCCTCCACAATCGCCGGCAATTGGCTGATGCTCGACGGCGCACCATCCAGCTGACGGCCCCCGTGGTTGCTCACCACCAACGCATCGGCGCCAGTGTTGGCCGCCAGGCGTGCGTCTTCCACATCGAGGATGCCCTTGATGATCAGCTTGCCGCCCCAGCACTTCTTGATCCACTCCACATCGTCCCAGCTCAGGCGCGGGTCGAATTGCTGGGCAGTCCACGCCGACAGCGAACTCATGTCGGCCACGCCCGTCACATGCCCGACGATATTGCCGAAACCACGACGCTGGGTGCCGAGCATGCCCATCACCCAGCGCGGCTTGGTCATCATGTTGAGGATGTTCGGCAGGGTCAGCCTGGGCGGCGCCGACAGGCCATTGATCAAATCCTTGTGACGCTGCCCAAGGATCTGCAGGTCCAGCGTCAACACCAACGCATCAACACCCGCCGCCTTGGCGCGCTCGATCAGGCGCTCGATAAACCCGCGATCGCGCATCACATACAACTGGAACCAGAAGGGCTGGCCGACGTGCTCGGCGATGTCTTCCAGCGAACAGATGCTCATGGTCGACAAGGTATAGCGCAGGCCAAAAGCCGCAGCGGCGCGCGCGGTGAGGATCTCCCCATCGGCGTGCTGCATGCCCGCAAGGCCGGTAGGTGCCAGCGCCACCGGCATGGCCATGTCCTGGCCAATCATGCTGGCGCGGATCGAACGTTCATCGATATTGCGCGCCACGCGCTGACGGAACTTGATACGGGCAAAATCGCTTTCATTGGCCCGGTAGGTGCTCTCAGTCCAGGAGCCGGAATCGGCGTAGTCGTAGAACATGCGGGGCACACGTTTTTGCGCAAGCTTGCGTAAGTCTTCGATGGTTGTGATCAACGACATCGGGTCACCTCTCCCTGAACTGAACCCAGAGAGTAACCGGCGATCGCCCAGGCAACCAGCCATTGCGTTTATCTCGCGAGCTGTACACGGCGCCGCCTGCCCCCCCAGCCAAGCCGGCGAGGATTTTTTCAATCAGATGGGGAGGTGCGACCGATGAAGGTCCAGCAGGTCCAGGGCATCGGCGATCGCATGGCCGCTGGCGGTGTTATCGAAGATGCACCAAGTGGGAATGCCCTCCTCCATCGACTGGCGCAACAATTGCGCATACGCCTGCACCCGCTCATGCCCGTAGGCGCTGTGATAGATGCGCGGTGAGCCATGCAGGCGCCAATAACGCACGCCGTGCCAGGCATCGCCCGCGGCAATGACCGCGGGGTCGGCGGTGACCCAGCCAATCTCCAGGGCTCGCAACAGACTCCCAGCCGCCAGCCAACTGGCATGGCGCGGTTCCAGCACCACGGTGCCGGCAAAACCCTGGCGCAGCGCCTCGAAAAACGCGCGGGCAACCAGCGGCTCATAACTCAAGGACGGCGGCAGCTGTACCAGCAGGCAACCGAGCTTTTCGTGCAGTTGCAGGCATTGCCCGAGAAACTCGTCCAGGGCGCTGGCGCACTGCTGCAAGCGCAGCTCGTGGGTGATTCGCTTGGGCATCTTGACCGAAAAACGAAACCCTTCAGGCACCGACTCATGCCAGCGCCCATAGGTTTTCGGCAAGTGGGGCCGATAAAACGAGCTGTTGATTTCCACTGCATTGAAACGCGAGGCGTAGCGCTGCAAGTGCGTACCTTGCCCAAGGAAGGCCGGCCAATGCTCGCGGGGCAAGCTCCAGCCGGCACAGCCCACATACAGCGGTGCGCTCAAAACAGCACCGTGGCCGCATCGCGCATGAAAATCTCGATGGTCTTGGGCCCGACGCCGTCAAACTCACCCAGGCGCCTTTCAAACGCCTGGCGGTCGTTGCTGGCCTCAAGCATCCGGGTGATGCTGCCGCTGTAATCGGCATTGAGTTTTGCGCTCAGGTCCAACAGGCGCTGGGCCGTGGTTTCGTCGTAACGCACGTAATGCGCGCGCCCCAACATGGCGACCAGCTCGCGCGACGTGCAGTGCTGCAATTTACGCGGCGTGTCGCGGCGCTCCTCTTCAACGATCACCCTGTAGGCCTGCGCGGCGATCGGCGCCTGAATGCGCTTGCCCATCAGGAAGCTGGCGATAAACCACTTGAACAGACTGCCGTCATCGCCAGGCTTGAGCTCGATTCCCAGTTCCGACGCGCTGATGGAACGGGCCATGCTCACTGCCCCTTGCTGAGCTTCTCGTTGATGGCATCAGTCTGGCGCTCAAGGTCCTTGATCGAGGTCGGCGTCACCACTTTATCGATGGTTTCGGTCTTGGGGTTCGGACGTTCCAGGGACTGCCCTTTAGTGTCGTCGGCATTGCCCTTTTGCGCGTCTTCGGAACTGACGGGCGCGGGGGTTTTATCGGCGGGCTTGTGATCAGTCACGGTGCTATCTCCTGGTAATGACAGGTCACCCACAGTGGCGACCCTATGCAGCAGAACCCTGTGAATTTGGATTAGTTCAAGGAAATTGCCACGCCTGCCGTTCGGTCAATGCGTGCAAAAAAAATTTAAACCTTTTGCCTGGGCGCCGGTTCAACAGTCTCGTAACGGCAACACGCCATTTCCAAGGAGAGACACCATGACGACTCGACTGATGAAACACATGGGCCTGACATTCGCACTGGTTGCAGGCTCGATTTCCACCGCAATGGCCGCCACCTCCAACGACTTTGTCGAGAGCGCCGCCCAGGGCGGTATCACCGAAGTGGAAGCGGGCAAACTGGCGCTGGAAAAAAGCAGTTCGGCGGACGTGAAGACCTTCGCGCAACACATGATTACCGACCATACCAAGGCCAATCAGGAACTGATGGCACTGGCGAAGAAACTTGATATCGAAGTACCGGATGACGCCGCCCTGACTGACAAGGCGAAGAAAGCCATTCTGGAAATGCGCGATGAATCGTTCGACAAAGCCTACGCCAACAACCAGGTGGACGCCCACGAGAAAACCGTCGCACTGTTCAAGAAGGAAGCAGAGTCCTCCGACAACGCCGAGTTGAAAGCTTTCGCCACCAAGACCCTGCCGACCCTTGAAGCACACCTGGAAAAAGCCAAGGCGCTGCAAGGCAAATACGCCCATTAATTCACTTACCCAAACAGGAGACACCCGCTTATGAGTGCGCAACTCAACGGTAAGAAAATCCTGATCATTACCTCCAATACCGGCATCGAGCGCGATGAACTGCTCAAGCCTCTGCAAGCCCTGCGTGGCTTCGGCGCGACCGTGACGCACGCCTCCAGCAAAGGTGGCACTACCCAGACCTTCGTGGGCGATACGGAAAAGGACCAGACCGTGGAATCCGACGTGCAACTGTCGGACGTGGTCGGCAGCGACTTCGACGCGCTGGTCATCCCGGGCGGCACCGTCAATGCCGATACTCTGCGCCAGGACAGCGCCGCGCTGCGCTTGATCAGCGAGTTCGCCCAGGCCGGCAAGACCATCGCGGCCATCTGCCACGGCCCGTGGACGCTGATCGACGCGGGCGTGGTCAAGGGCAAGACCCTGACTGCGTTTAAAAGCGTGCGTATCGATCTGGAGAACGCTGGTGCCGCCAGCGTGGTCGACGCCCAGGTGCAGGAATGCAAGGCCAATGGCTGGACCTTGATCACCTCACGCACGCCGGACGATTTGCCGGCGTTCAATGAGGCGATTGCCCAGGCTGTTGCGGGTTGATCCGTCCACCGCAATAAAAACAGGCGCCCCATGGGGCGCCTGTTTTTTTTACTGAACGCTTCAGTGTTTGCGCGGTTGCGCCATCTCGCGCTTGGGCCCGAACATCGCCCAGGCGATCAGCCCCAGCAGGGGTACAAAGATCAGCACCACCACCCATAAGCCCTTGGTCTCCCAGCCGCCGGTACTGCGCAACACAATGTTGATGGCCCACAGTTCCAACAGCAGCAGAATCACTGCCAGTACGATCCAGATATATTCAATTTGCATGCTTCACCTCCTGAAGTCTAAGGGTTAGGTCAAGCAAATGCGCCAGGGGTTCCATCGAATTGTTCAGCAACGCACTTCAACAGCGGCGGCGGTTGTGCGTTGTGCAATCCCGGCAGCCCCCGATCATGCAAGCTGCACGACCACCAACCGATGGTTTGACGCCAACCATTTGATTTAAAACATAATTTACCAGCCTGAAAAGTTGGTACGCGTGATGCAATGAGCTTACTCACGAGGCGTGCGTTTCGACATGCCCGACCATTACCCGTGAGGTTCCACATGAATGCCATCGACCTTCTCAAAGCCGACCACGAACGCGTCAAGACCCTGCTGACCCAATTGAGCGAATCCACCGAACGCGGGGTGAAAAAACGCACCGACCTGCTGGCCAAGCTGGAGATGGAAATCACCCTGCACACCAAGCTGGAAGAAGAAATTCTCTACCCTGCTTTCAGAAAAGCCGGCGGCAAGGAACAGGACATCATGTACCACGAAGCCAAGGAAGAGCACCGCACCGTCGACTCATTGGTGCTGCCCGACCTGAAGCAGACCGACCCGTCCACCACCGAGTTTTCCGGTCGAGTCAAAGTGGTCAAGGAGCTGCTGGAGCATCATATCGAAGAAGAAGAAACCGAGATGTTTCCCGAGGCCAGGAAGCTTCTGGGCAAAGCGATGCTGGAGGAACTCGGGGCTGAAATGGAAGCGATGAAAGCGGCTCATAAAAAGGCCATGACGAGTAAACCAATGGCTGCGTAAGGCCTATTGGTCACGTTGTCAGCGCTTTGATTGGCGCAAGCGTCAGGGCCTGTTTACCGGCCCTGACGCCTTATACTCAGCAACCAGACCGGTCAAAATACGATTGCGACGGTAACAGCGCTGCATACGGGGCAGGCAAAGTAGTTCGAGATGTTGCTGGAAGACAGGCCAGCCCACCCCTTGTCGGAAAATTATCGGCTGACCGCCGTCCACTGCGCCTGACTGGCCGCCGAGGCCATCAAGCTGTTGACCGATCATGTGCCCATGCCCCCAAACCGCGTAAGAACAGGTTCACCAGTACGCAGGAGTACAGGGCCCAGGCAATCAGCGCCCGCTCGAGGCAGCTCGATTTCATCACCGCGACCCTACCACCGAAGCCACAAAAGGATGGAGCGCAGCGCGCCCCTGTGGCAGAACGTCGCAGATTACGCGGGGGCCCAAGGGTTGCTAGACTCTGCACCCTTCTCGTTACTCCTTTTCAAAGCCGGATGGGCAACGCCAGAGCCATTCAGGCGTTTCACAGGATGCACAGTTGATGAGTACGTTATTCACCCGCCGCAAAGTGCTGACCGGCATGGGCCTGTTGGGCCTGGGCAGCCTGCTGGGCGGCTGTGACTACAGCCCCAGGCTGGATTTCAAGTACGGCAAGGACCTCAGTGACAAGATCATGGGGCGCACCTTCAAGCTCAAGAACACCGACGGCGAAACCGTCACCCTGAGCTCGTACCGTGGCCTGATGCCCGTGGTGTTCTTCGGCTTCACCCAGTGCCCGGCGGTCTGCCCGACCACCCTGGCGCGCGCCGCCCAGGCGAAGAAGCTGATGGGGCGCGACGGTGAAATCATGCAGGTGGTGTTCATCACCCTGGACCCCGAGCGCGACACCCCCGAGATACTCGATAAATACGTCAAGGCCTTCGACCCCAGCTTCGAAGCCCTGTATGGCACCCCGGAAGAAATCGCCGTGGCCGCCAAGGAATTCGGGATTTTTTATGAAAAGATCCCCGCCGGCGACACCTACACCCTGTCCCACACCGCCACCAGTTTCGTGTTCGATACCCGTGGCAACCTGCGCCTTGGCTTGCAGGCATCCCTTACCGCTAAAGAGTGCGCAGAAGACCTGCTCACCGTCATGGAGGTCTGCTAATGACTGCCGTTCAACACCTCAAGCGTCTCACCCTCGGCCTCACCCTGCTCGGCCTCGCCGCCCACGCCAGCGCCCAGGTGCAAGTGAGCGACGCCTGGGTACGCGCCACCGTGCCCGGCCAACCGTCCAGCGGCGCGTTCATGACCGTCACCGCCGACAGCGACAGCCAGTTGCTGCGCGTGGCTTCACCAGTGGCCAAAGACGTGCAGATCCATGAAATGAGCATGAAAGACGACGTGATGCGCATGGGCCCGGTGGACTCGGTGGCCCTGCCCGCAGGCAAAGCCGTCAAGCTCGACCCGAATGGCTACCACGTGATGCTGATGGGCCTGACCGGCCAGATCAAGGAAGGCGACCAGGTGCCGCTGACCCTTACGGTAAAAGACGCCAAGGGCACCGAGCAGACCATCGAAGTGAAAGCGCCAGCGCGTGGCTTGGATGGGATGGATCATAGCCACATGGACCATAGCAAGATGCACTGAGGGGCGAACCCTCTCACATGGGGAATACTTGTTATCCTGCCGCACCAGCCAACCTGGACGCGTGCTCATGCAAATAGACCCCGCCTACCTCTTGCACCAGACCGAATACTGGTTGCTCAACCATCACCTGACAACGAGGCTGCCGGGCTACCTCATGCTCGGCGCCAAGGCACCGATCGATTCGCTGGCCGACATGCCCGACGCCGCACTGGCCGAACTCGGCGGGCTGCTCGCCAGAGTCCAGCGGGTGATGGAAACCCAGCTCCAGCCAAAGTGGCTGTATATCAGCCGCTACGGCCATATGCCGGGCTTGCCGCTGCATTTTCATTTCATCCCGGTGTATGACTGGGTCGAAGATGCGTTCTGGCAGGATGAACGCTATCGCACGCTCCAGGGGTTCGGGTCGCAAACACTCGCGAAAAACCTGACCGATGGGGCTGAGCTGACGCTGTTTGTGTGGCGCGAGTTTGGTGAAAGTACTGCACCGCCGAAGATTAAGGGGCCGTCAGTGGTAGAGGTGATCCAACGTCTAAGCGCAGCCTTCAAATCACAATGAACATCGAATGAGGGAGGGGCGCCGCGCTTTTGATCCTGATCTCAGGCGCCCCGTTAAACCACGCGGGCCGAATGCAGGCTTGAATCACCTTTCTGTTTATGACGCAGGTTGGTGCCATGGTGGTTGCACTGCAGCTGGAAGCGGGCATGATCTGGCTGAACCGTCGACCGCTCGCTATGGTCCCAACCCGTACGCTCATCGTTACAGGAACCCATCCATGACACTGCCCCAAGAAATGACCCTGATCGAAATCACCGCCCCCGGCGGCCCCGACGTGCTGCAGCCGCGTCGCGCAGACGTGCCGGTGGCCGGCCCCGGCGAGATCCTGATTCGCGTGCATGCCGCCGGGGTCAACCGTCCCGACGCCCTGCAACGTGCCGGCAAATACCCGATGAAACCCGGCATGAGCCCGATCCCCGGCCTGGAAGTGGCCGGTGAAGTGGTGGCGCTGGGCGAAGGCGTGCATCAATACGAACTCGGCGACAAGGTCTGCGCCCTGACCAATGGCGGCGGCTATGCGCAGTTCTGCGCGGTGCCGGCCAGCCAGGCGCTGCCGATTCCCGAAGGCATGGACTGGATTCAAGCGGCGGCCGTGCCGGAGACCTTCTTCACCGTCTGGGCCAACCTGTTCGGTCTCGGCGGCGCCTGCAACGGCCAGCGCGCGCTGATCCACGGCGGCACCAGCGGTATCGGCACCACCGCCCTGATGCTCTGCCGGGAATTCGGTATCGAGGCATTCGCCACCGCCGGCAGCGCCGATAAATGCGCGGCGATCGCCAAGCTCGGGGCGCAGCCGATCAATTATCGCGAAGAGGATTTTGCCCAGGTCATCGCCGAGAAAACCGCAGGTAAAGGCGTCGATGTGATTCTCGACATCATGGGTGCCTCCTACCTCAACAACAACCTCAAGGCCCTGGGCATGGACGGCCACCTGGTGATACTGGGCTTCCTCGGTGGCGCCAAGGCCAATGAGGTGGACCTGCTGACCATTCTCGGCAAACGTGCGGTCATCACCGGTTCCCTGCTACGCGCACGCACCCGCGAAGAAAAGGCCGCCATCGCCGAGCAGTTGCGTGAACATATTTGGCCGGTGCTGAGCGAAGGGCGTTGCCTGCCGATCATCGACAAGGTGTACGAATACACCGACGCCGCCCAGGCTCACGCCCGCATGGAAGGTGGCGACCATATCGGCAAGATTGTGCTGCGCGTCGAATAAACCACCCCCTGTGGCGAGTGACCTTGCTCCCTCTGGAGCATAGGTACCCACACAACTCAGCAGCGCCCAACCGTAACCACGATGCGAAGCGAGTCGCTCTGGCTCTGGCTTTTGATCTGCTTTTGATCTTAGGCGCCCCGTTAAACCACGCTGGCCGAACGCAGGCTTGAATCCGTGGGTAACCCGGCAGGACGCCGGGTTAGCCGCACTGG